>NZ_JBEUMS010000004.1:0-361647 GCF_040543805.1 Arcicella rosea | reverse complement strand
AAGAAAAAAAGAAGCAAAAAAAGAAAAATATTATAGTAGTAATGTTTTTTCTGTTCTTAGAATATTAATAATAAGCAAAAGTAAAGGTTGGAGTTTTCCCTTCGCTTGGCGTAGTGTGTTACACTACGTCAGAGTGTACAGCAATGTTACATTGCAAAAATGCAACGCATTTAGAAGTTTATCACACTTAACTATTTAAGAATATGCCACAGGGTTATCAAATCTATGACCAGTCGGGTCTCTATTACCTAACGCTCCAAGTGATTGATTGGGTGGATGTTTTCAGTAGAAAAAACCATCGAGATATAATTATTAATAGTTTAGATTATTGTAGAAAAGAAAAAGGCTTGCAAATCTATGCTTATGTAGTAATGACCAATCATATACATTTGCTAACAATGGCAAAGGAAGGTAATTTATCAAATGTTATAAGGGACTTTAAGAAATTCACGGCATCACAAATTTTAAAGGCAATAGCAACAGAACCAGAAAGCCGTAGGGATTGGATGCTTAAACGATTTGAATTTGCTGCAAAGAGTAATGTGAGGAGTAGTTTTTATCAATTTTGGACGCATGAAAATCATGCTATTTCATGTATCAAAGCAGATTTTACCAAACAAAAATTAGATTATATTCATAATAATCCAGTACGAGCAGGTTTTGTAGAAAAACCCGAAGATTGGTTATACAGTAGTGCCAGAAATTATGCAGGATTGAGAAGCCTTATTGAAATAGATTTTCTTTAATAAAGTTTTGCAATTCGACAAACTTATAAAATGCGTTGCATTTTTGCAATGTAACATTGCAGTTCACTCTGACGTAGTGTAGGAACACTACGCCAAGCGAGGGCAGTCTTCAAGATACAGAATTAGAAACCAGTAGCCTCTTTAGTAAAATATTAGAAGATACAGGTATTGATGTTTGGGAGGTTTTATGAAAATATGCGAATAATACAAAAAAGAATAATCTTAACAACCAGAGAGGCAAATGCTGGTGATGTATTTCAAATAGAAATTGTACCATCTTTTTCTGGTAATAGTAAAAGACCAATAAGATTTAGAGTGACTATGACTAATCTAAAAACGGGAGAAATTACTCCATGGAGTATTAATAATCCATAAATATTATGCAAAATATAGAAGAAATAGAGCAACAAATTACAATAGCTACTTTAACTGTTTTTGAGCAAGTAAAATGGGATGAATATATATATAATGCATATTATATGTATCCCGGAATAAGTAAAAAAATGAAACTTACATTATTATACGAAAATAATGAGCTACCAATTGGGCATCTTATTTCAAGTGCTGAATTATTCAAAATAGACGATGCAATTGATCCTATCGATGACTATTATCTTGAATCACAAGGTTCGGATAGTACTCGTTTTAACAGAATTACTTATCGTATTTTTTCAGATGGTAAGATAGAATCAAAGTATTTCTGGGATGGAGAATACTACCTTGATAATTTATTCTCAAGGACAAGAGTTTTTCCTCAAATGTTAAATGAACGGATGTTGATGTTGATGTTTGAAGGTCAATTTAGAAAAAAGAGATGGGACTCCGCTATTTTTGAATTTAATATAGCAGATGGACAAGTAAATTTTAAAGGAACTGCTTCAAACAAGCGTTTTAAAGAAATTCCTGTTGAGATTACTTTAGCATCATCAGATGTTGAGAATATTATTGAACATCATCAAAAAACCAATGAAGGAGAGCTAAAAGATAGATGGAAACCATGGAATAAACTAGTACTCCGAAGTCCACATAATGATATCGACTTTGATAAAGATGTTGACTATCTTTTGGAGTAAATTTTACATCCCTTCGCTTGGCATAGTGTTACTACATTACGCCAAGCGAAGGGCATTTGTCAAAGTTATAAGTAACAACTACTAAACCAGAAATTTTAGCACAACCAATGAAATCTACGTTCACCAAAGTCATACTTTTCTACCTGCCTATTATGCTATTATTAATGGCTTGTAATGAAGAAATTATTATCTCAAAAAGTTCTGAAAGGAAAATTACTAAATTTAGTTTTTCAGGCTTAACACCTGTGGTTGATGCTACCATTGATGAAGCCAATAAAAAAATTACAGCTGTTGTTCCTGCTACGGTAGATATTAGCAAATTGATACCCTCTATTACGGTATCTCTCAAAGCAAAGCTTTCACCAGAAACTGGTAAAGCACAAGATTTCAGTAATGATATTACTTATACCGTTACGGCAGAAGATGGTTCTACGGCTACTTATAAAGTACAGGTAAGTCGTACAAAATTATCGGCAAAAGATATTTTAAGTTTTTCATTCAATGATTTTTCACCAGCAGTCATTGCCAAAATAGATAATACTACCAAAACTATCACAGCAACTGTATCTAGCACGGCAGATTTATCAAAACTAAAGCCCAATATCGCCGTTTCAGAACGAGCCAAAGTGACTCCTGCTTCTGGGACAATCTTAGATTTTTCTAAGCCAGTCAGCTTTACCGTCACTGCCGAAGACGGTAGCACACAGGTTTACACGGCTACGATTACTAAAGAAGCACCAGTATCGACCAGTACTTTACCAAGTTCTATTACTTACATACCAAATCCGTTAAGAGTCAGTGTGAAATCAACTATTAAATTGACATGGGAAAAAGGCGTATTAACAAAAACAGTTGAAAACAATGGGACTTGGATTGTAGAGAAAACCTTTAAGAGAGATAAAAATGGCTTGATTACAGAAATTGAGACTAAATATGATGATGGAACGGTATCGTCAGATACTTATACTTATAATGCAAGGGAAATGGCTATTATAGCAGGAAGAACGAGATATACTTATAACGATGATGGCTTCTTAATCCAAAGCCTTACTTCTGGAGGTAATTTTGGAACAGATTCATTTGTAAACATAAAATGGTATACTCAACATAATGCTGCTAGCGAGACATACGATGGTTCTTTGTTGAATACTATTACTTCATTTTCTAACGTAAAGAATCCTCTTTGGGAGATAACCAAACAAACACAATTTTTATTAATAGATACTTATAACTACAATACAACATTATTGTATTTAGGAGAGACGTTACCATTTTACTGGTCTTTAAAATATAGCTCAGGCACACAGACAAGAGCAGATATTACTCCAACCTTAGATTCACAAGGTAGAGTTACAAGAATTGTAGTAAACCAAGGATATGCACTTGCTCAGGATATGTCAATTAGTTATGAGTAAGGGGGAATAACAAGACTTGTTGGTAAAAAATACCAAGAAGGGCGGAATTATCTGAACATTGTTAGCTGGTGGATTGCTGACGAAAGGCTTGGTGGTGAAAACACCACCAAGGGTGGTATATAATTCGACATAACTGAAATCACAAACCAATGGATATTCCCAAGGATAAGAGTATTTTGAGCCTACATTAAAAATCTCTTGCAAAGAATCTAAGGCTCTGTATTATATACTCATGTCATGACTCATTAAATTATTTTGAGTAAAAGCAATCTGCTGTCAGTCATGCCATGAGAGTAGATTCTCCTACGACTCCTAAGGCAAAAGAGCATCCCACTCTAAAACGATACAATTATTCTATAAGAATATTCTATAAAAACTAAATCTATTGCTCCTTTTCTATTGCTATAATAATCTCCACAACTGCCATGAAGCTATTCTTATGATCTAAATGCAGTTTGCAAGCCTATTTTGCAGTTTACAAGAAACTTGTTTTTGCCAAACAACTATTATAGTTCTTTTGTGGCATAAACATTTAAATTTACAACCATGAAAAAATTACACTACTTGTTAGTCTTTCTTATTTGGGGAACGACTTGTTTTTCTCAAGACCATGAAAAACTTCCTGCAAAACCTTGGGAAGAGATTGTTGAAATAAATTATAATTTTCCAAAAATAACCAAATGGGGCACCGATATCTATGTTAGTTTAGAAGGAAATTATACAAAAGAAGATTCGATAACCATCGGTAATGTTTTAAAGAAATTAGATGCGTTAACAGAAACAATTGCAATCCAATTTTCAAAATCAGAGAAATCAAATATTAAAATTAATGTTTTAAATACTGTTGTCAAAGATGGGAATAATTATACAACTGGTATTTTTGGGCCTCAAAAGCAACGGCAAAGATATACAAGTTGCGAGCTTTATATTTATAGAATTGATGACATAACGACGGATTTAGAAATTAAAAAATCTTGGGAATCCCGAATAGCCAAAACATTGGTCGGAGGCAATTTTGCCTATCCACCAATAGAAGAAAAAAGGAATAGTATTTTTAATCCAGTATATAAACAATCAAACAGCAATGTTCCTTTAAATGATGAAGACAAGGCAATTATTAGAGAAGTTTACAAAAAAGGCTTCGAAGAAAGACTGGCAAAAGCAGAAAGTCAATTTAAAGAAAGTGTCTTAAAAAAGATAGAAGACGCTAAAATTTTCAGTAGAGACGCTTCTTTATGGTGGGTAAAAAACCCAGTGGCTATTATATTTTTACCTGCACTTATTTTAATATTATTAGGATTGTTTTTTATTCATAAAATATATCAATCAGTCAATGTTAAAGTAAAGAACGATTGGCTTTTGTTTGGTATTATAGCCGTAATAGCATTAGTATTGGTAGATGTAATAATTGTGTTCTGTATCTCTTTTTATGATTTTTTAACGATACCTGATGATTATCAAAAAGTTCCAATCATTAGATATGACACTATCATATCAACTACTTTATTGCTAGTAATTTTATTTCCTTTTCTCTATTTGTTTCGTTTTATTGAGTTGAAAATTCAAAAAACAGTAAAAAACTTATTGGCAAAGACTGGATTAATCTTTTTATCAACGGGATTTTTGCCTTTTGGATGTTTGCTGATTTACTTTTTTATCTTGAAAAATACACTAGATTACCGACAAGATTATTTAGCTTTATCTCAAATATTTTTACTTTTAATGGCAACTGCATCACTCAGAGCATTAATAGGTTATTTTCTTTTTAAAGAAAGATATTTAATAATAGAAAATGAAACAAAGCTTGCCAATTTAAGAGAACTAAAAGCGAAAGCCGAATTAAAATCGTTACAATCCCAAATAAATCCCCATTTCCTGTACAATTCTTTAAACTCTATTGCCAGTTTAGCACCTGTAGATGCTCAGAAAACTCAAAAAATGGCTCATTCATTATCGGATTTGTTTAAATATTCCATTAACAGAAAAGATAAGAAAACAAGTACGGTTCATGATGAAGTTGAAATGGTGAAAACCTATTTAGACATAGAGAAAATTCGTTTTGGTGAGCGTTTACAATTTTCCGTAACAGTAGATAAAGATTTAGAAAACCATGAAATCCCTTTATTTTTAATTCAGCCATTGGTGGAAAATGCAGTGAAACACGGAATTTCAAGAAATGAAGGCATTGGCAAAATTGATTTACAAATTGCAAAAGAACAAAATGAGATTAAGATTTCGGTAAGTGATAATGGCCCTGATTTTCCAGAAGGTTTATTAAGTGGACACGGCTTGCAAACGGTTTTTGATTTGTTGCGATTGACCTATGGAGACAAAGCCACTTTAAACTGGACAAATACACCACAAAAAATGATTATTATTACAATTCCTGAATCTATCTAACATGAACAAACGCTATTCCACTATCATTATTGACGATGAAGCACCTGCTAGACTAGGTTTGCTTAATTTACTAAAAGAATTCCCTGAAACGTTTGATGTTATTGACACAGCTCAAAACGGAACGGAGGCACAGCAAAAAATTGAAGCATTAAATCCTGACATTATTTTTTTAGATATTGAGATGCCCGGTTGTACTGGTTTTGAATTATTGGCACGGTTAAAAACTATCCCAATGGTTATTTTTTGTACGGCTTACGACCAATATTCTTTAGAGGCTTTTGAAACCAACAGTATTGATTATTTAGTTAAACCTGTTAAATCAGAACGTATTGAAAAAACCGTTCAGAAATTAAAAAACTTTCATATTAAAAGTTCTTCCGATGAGCTTCTAAAAGTTTTAAAAGAGATTACCAATAGGAAAGAACATAAAAGAATGACTTCTATCACGGTTAAAAAAAACGATAAAATCATTTTTATAAAACTGGAAGAAGTGTCCTATTTTGAAGCTGATAGTAATTATACAACCATCCATTCAGAAATGGGAACGTTTTTAAGTACAGAAACAATTGCAAGCTTAGAAAACAAATTGCCCGATAATTTTTTACGCATTCACAGGGGAATAATTCTTAACAAAGATTATATCAAAGAAGCCCAGAAATATTTCAACAGTAAATTCATCATTACGCTGAATGATACTAAAAACACAAATATTACTTCGGGAAGAAGTTACTCAGAAAGTATAAAAATTAACCTTGGATTTTATTAATAATACCGTCAGTCATACCATGAGTGAACAAGCCTCGTTAGAGAAAGCTACAACAATGGCAGAAATCTTTCACTCTTTTTCCAATTATCTGGCGAATTAATTCGCCAGATAATTGGAAAATATGCACTAGCATACTTTCACTAAAATACCGCTTTAATATGTGTTTCTAATCTAATGAAATCTTCTTCAATCGTTGGATTTTTCATCACATCATAGCAAGCAAAAGTTGGTAACTGTTCCATACCAAAAAAGCGATAATTCATGTGTATCGGGAAAAATAAATCATCTACACTTTTCCCTTGAAATAAGTATTCTTCGGGATTATTGAAGGCTTCCTCTGGCGCATTAAAAGTGGCCGAAAGCATATATTTTTTTCCTTTCTGCACCCCTCCTGTTCCATAATTAGTTTTGGGTGTTTTAGATGTCCTTCCATCACCATCGCATAATATACCCATCATCCCTGCTGTAAAAACTTCATCAAAATACTTTTTCAAAGACCAAGGAATCATCATCCAGTTGGATGGAAACTGTAAAATAATCGCATCTGCCCATTGATGTTTGCCTATTTCCTCATCAACATCCCATGCTTTTACTGAGCTTGTCTTTACCTCATAGTTTTTTTCTTCTAGCAAAACTGTAGCTTTGTGGATAAGTGTTTCTGTAAGTTTCCCTTCTGAAAAAGGGTAATATTCGTGTCCGTTAATAATTAGTATGTTCTTCATTTTTGCATTATTTTATTATTTGCAAAATTATGTTGAACCTCAACAAAGCACTGAAACAAATTACTAGAGAAGCAGATACTTTTTACAGAATCATGGTTTCTTATGATTCTTAAATGCTGTCGGACTTACTCCTACATGCTTTTTAAACATCTTTGCAAAATAGTTAGGATACTCAAAGCCAAGTTGATAGGCAATTTCAGCAATGCTTAAATCCCCTTGTTGAATTCGTTTTTTAGCTTGTTCAATTACAAATATTTGGATAGTTTCAATAGCGGTTTTATTCGTAAAATGCTTAATAATATCGCCTAAATAATTGGGAGATAGCATCATCTGATGGGCAAAATACTTTACACTTGGAAGTTCCTGAACCTCTTTATCAAAGTAAGTATTAAGTAAAAACTGGAATTCTGAAACGATATGATTATACTTTTTAATATCAGTAGAAAATTGACGAGTATAAAAAGATTCTAGTAATGAAATCAACACATGAATGTATGAAATCAGTACGTTTTTGTTTTCCTGAGGCAGTTGGTAATGTTTGTACAATTGATAAAAAACAAGCTTTATTTCCTCCAATTCAATATCATTCATTATTAGGACTTCGTGTTGACCGTACTCTAGTGCATTTTGAAACAGAAACCGATTTTCTTCAATCAGTTTTTTTGAAATCTGCAAATACATGCCATTCACTTCTTGTTGAACATCCCAAGCCAATGGATGTTCAGGACTATCAAAAAACACTCCTTTTATCGCTTGAGGATTATCTGGATTATAGTCAGAAGCATAAATATCAACATAATTAGTTTTGATAGAAATACGATAGAAATCAATCATAATGGGTTCAGAATACAGGCGCATCTTAATTCCATCATACATCCCAATATTGATGTCATTGTCCAAAGGTTTTGGCAAACCAACATATTGATTAAACGCTTCAATGTCTTTATAAACTATCATGAAGTAAAGTTAAACATTTCAGATAAATGTTTTTAAATAACTAGTCGATGGCTTTTAGTCGTTTAATCACAACAATTTCAACTAATCCCAACAACAACCTACAATTTTATAAACCCTTTCCTGTAAATTTCGGTGAAACATTAATCTGTCACTCTCTATTATGAAAAAAATCCTTTTTATCTGCTTAACATTTATCGCTACAACAAGCTTTGCACAAGTAAAATTGGCTAGGCTTTTCTCCGACCACGTAGTATTACAAAGACAAAAACCGATTCCTGTTTGGGGTTGGGCAAATGCTAATGAAAAAGTAAGCCTTACTTTGGCGGGACAAACACAAAGTACACAAGCTGATGCTTCTGGAAAATGGATGGTTAAGTTTTCTCCTTTAGAAGCTGGCGGGCCTTATAAAATGACGGCAACCGCTAAATCTGGTAATGTTAGTGTAAACGATATTTTGATTGGAGAAGTTTGGTTATGTTCGGGGCAGTCGAACATGGAATGGAGAACCTCGCAAGCCAATAATTTTCAAGAAGAAAAGAAGAATGCTGATTTTCCCAAAATCAGACATTTCTTCGTAGAGCATGACGTAACCATGACACCACAAGCGGATTTAAAAACGGGCGAGTGGAAAGTAGCTTCTGCTGAAACCATTGGTGATTTTACAGCGGTAGGTTTCTTCTTTGCTCGTGAATTATATCAAAAACTAAATATTCCTATTGGTTTGGTTCATTCTTCTTGGGGTGGTTCACAAGTAGAAGGTTGGATTAGTAAAGAAGCAATGTTGAGCAATAACGAACTAAAAAGTTATGCAGAAAACTTACCGAACAACTGGAAAGATGCCGACCTTTTCCATGACAAAAAAGTACAGAAACAACTTTTAGGGGCGAATATCAATCCAACTGTAGCCGACGAAAAGAAGTATTTGGAAGCTAATTATGATATTTCAAAATGGCATTATGCGGATAATCCGATGGGACAATGGGATTGGAAAGGCATTTGGGCTTATCGTGGTTCGGGCTATATGGCTCGTTATATTGATGTGCCAGCAGAATTTGTGACTCAACAGTCAACTTTGGCTTTAGCTGAAAACGATAGTTATAATGAGATTTATATCAATGGAAAATTAGTGTCCGCTGGTATCATCAAAGGTGTTCGTAAAATTACCGTTCCAATCAATACTTGGAAAACGGGAGCGAATCAACTTGTTGTTAAATTCGGAAAAATGATTAGTTTGCCTTGGTATGGTTTAGGATTACAAGGTTCTGCCAATGATTTGTATGTTGAGGCAGGAAATCAAAAAATTGTCATTTCCAACGGTTGGCGATTAATGCCAGCTTTTGCTGAACCACACGAATATGTACATTTAAGTAATAATATTGGTACAACAATTTACAATGCCATGATTGCACCGATTATACCTTTTGCCATTCGTGGCTCATTATGGTATCAAGGTGAAACTAATGCAGGCAGAGCTTATCAATATCGCCAAAGTTTCCCCTTGATGATTGAAGATTGGCGTAGAAAATGGAACGATGATTTCTCGTTTTACTTCGTACAATTAGCTAATTATGGTGGCTACCAAAACAGTAATCAAGGAAGTAATTGGGCAGAATTGCGAGAAGCACAAACAATGACACTTTCTCTGCCTAAAACAGGTATGGCGGTGATTACAGACATTGGAAATCCTTATGATATTCACCCAACAAACAAACAAGACGTTGGACATCGTTTAGCAATAAATGCTTTGAAAAAAGATTTCGGACAAAACATTGAATACAGTTCTCCAATGTTTGATGCTGTTGCTTTTGATAATGCCAAAGCTACTGTTAGCTTCAAACATATTGCTAAGGGTTTACAAGTAAATGATAAGTTTGGTTACTTAAAAGGCTTTGAAATTGCTGGTGAAGACAAAGTATTCTATTATGCTAAAGCTGAAATTGTTGATAATAAAGTAGTGATTTATCATCCAAAAGGCTTGAAAGCCGTTGCCGTAAGATACGCTTGGGCAGATTCGCCAATGGATGCGAATTTATTTAATTCAGAAGGCTTACCAGCCAATTCATTCAGAACGGATACTTGGCAAGGAGTAACTGCCAATAATAAGTTTGAATAGCTTTAGGCTTTTTATTGTTTGAAAATAAAACCCTTTCAGGTACATTTATATACCTTGAAAGGGTTTTATTTGTTTCTCGATTAGGCTATAAATCCTAAATTGCACAAGATAAGTTTAAGTAATAGGATTATACTAACAGAAAAATGTGTGGTAGTAACCTTTATGGCTTACCGTTTGACTGAAATAAAAAACGGTAACCGTAAAGGTTACCACTACAGATTTTACACACTAAAAAAGCATAATAGATTATAACCAATATTTTTTGCGTACTTACTTAAATAAAAGCTTAGACAATATTCTTGTTACGATATTCGTACTTATTGAGAAGTTTATGATAGACTTGCAAAATTAAGTACTTAAAATAAGTATATTTGCAAGATTTTTTACTCTTAGCTTACAAAGGCAGATAATAATTAATTCCTTAATAGGAATGATAAGAATATAAAAATGGTTAATGTTTAAAGTCGAAGCTAATTTGGTTTCGGCTTTTTTGTTTTCTGGAAAACTGTTATCTGTTATTCGAAATTTGTTATCCGTATTGTACTTACTGAATACTTCTAAATTAATGAAATTTAAAAACTGATAACCGTTAACAGTTACACAGATAACAGCTTTTCAAATTCCACCAGCCAAGTTTAAAAACCTTCCCTCCACCCCTACTGATTTCAATAATTCAATGGCTTTGGCACTTCGTAAACCCGTTTGACAACAAAAAACGATTTCCTTATCTATATCAAGCTCGTGAATACTTTCCAATAAATCATCTAAAGGAATATTGATTCCACCGATATTATCACGCTCAAATTCGTGTGGATTTCTGACATCAATTAGTTGAAAATCTTTCTCTTCTTCTAACCATTTTTCTACCCTTTCTTTGTCAATTGTATCCGTATTTTCAATAGGAAAATCGCCACATATTACTTGATAATCAAGCAATTTTGTAATAGCTTTATTTTCAGCAACAGCCTTAAATTTAATAATTTGCGAACGCATCGAAAGCATATCAAAAACTAATAATTTAGCCGACAATACTTCGCCTGCACCAGTAATCATTTTAATCACTTCTGCCGCTTGCATTGTTCCGATTATACCTGCCAAAGTACCAATTACACCAATTTCAGAACAATTCGGGACACTTCCAGCCGTTGGTGGTTCAGCATATAAGCAACGATAAGTTGGTCCATTTTGATAATTAAAAACTGATACTTGTCCTTCAAACTTAAAAATCGAGCCTGATACAAAAGGTTTATTCAACATTACCGAAGCATCATTTACTAAATAACGAGTGGCAAAATTATCAGAACCATCTACAATAATATCGTATTTTCCAAAGAGGTCAAGAGCATTTTCTGTATCAAGATTAACAGGAAAAATCTCAATATTTACATTGGGATTAATGGCTAACAAACGCTCTTTCGCAACTACAACTTTCTTTTTATTGAGGTCGTCAGTGGTATAAAGAATTTGTCTTTGAAGATTAGAAATAGAAACGGTATCAGCATCTACAATGCCTAAATTCCCAACGCCAGCGGCAACTAAATACTGCAAAATCGGACAGCCCAAACCACCTGCACCAATGACTAATACTCGTGCATCATTCAGTTTTTGCTGACCTTCAAAACCAATTTCTGGTAAAATTATTTGGCGATTATAACGCTGAAAATCCATTGCTTATACTTATTTAGTGATTGAGTGAATTGTGAGTTAGTGAATTTTTGATTGGAAAGGAGTTTTATCCAAATTGAGTTCCCTAAAAATTCATTTATTTCAATTTAGAAATCACTAATTCACAATTCACTCAATCACAACTCACTAATTCACAATTAAAAAATCACTCAATCACAATTAAACATCTCCCAATCCTTCCAAACAGGCTCGTAGCCTTGTTGCTGTATCATTTTCGCAATCGTTTCAGGACTTCTTTCGTCTGAAATCTCAAATTGTTCCAACGATTCTGGCTCAACGACATAACCACCTGGATTAGTTTTTGAACCCGCACTCATGGCAGTAATGCCCAATTTAATAATGTTATTTCTAAAAATTTCGTTCTCTCTCGTCGAAATAGAAAGTTCTACTTCTTCCTTAAAAATTCTGTACGCACAAATCAACTGTACCAATTCCGCATCAGACATTACCACTTTAGGCTCTAATCCTCCTGAAAATGGTCGTAATCTCGGAAAAGAAATAGAATACTTCGTTTGCCAATAATGTTTTTCTAAATAATCTAAATGCAAAGCTGTGAAGAAAGAATCCGTCCGCCAATCTTCCAAACCAATCAAAACACCTAAACCCATTTTATGAATTCCCGCTTTTCCTAAGCGGTCGGGCGTTTGAATTCTGTACTCAAAATTAGACTTTTTCCCTTTTGGATGATGCAACTTATAATCTTCTTGATGATAGGTTTCTTGGTAAACCAACACAGTATTCAAACCTTCGGCAATCAATTCGGTATAATCTGTTTCATCCAAAGGTTGTACTTCCATTGAAATATGCGAGAAAAACGGACGAATTAATTTGATTACATTTTTCAAATAAGGTACGCCAACAGTCTGATTTGCTTCGCCTGTTACAAGCAGGACATGGTCGTAATTCATGGCTTTTAGCATGGCTACTTCTGCTAAAATCTCTTTATCTGCCAGCGTTTTTCGCTTGATTTTATTATCAAAACTAAAACCACAATAAGTACAAATATTCTGACATTCATTCGACAAATACAAAGGAACATACATTTGAATGGTTTTACCAAAACGTTTTTGTGTCAATTGCTGACTTACGTTTGCCATTTCTTCCAAAAATGGCATAGCGGCAGGCGAAATCAAGGCTTTGAAATCTTCTAAATTTCTTCGAGAAGTATTTAAAGCTCGTCGTACATCAGCAGCAGTTTTCGACAAAATACTCTGCTGAACCTCCGCCCAAGAGTATTGTTGAAAAATATTTTGAAAGAAATTCATGGATATTTATTGAGTGAATGAGTGAATTGTGAATTAGTGATTGAGTGAGTTCAATTGCAATTTTACGATGATAAGTTTCCCGAAAAACAAATTTATTTTTGTGCTACAAGTAAATACAAACGACTCATTACCAAGAAAATAGCTATCTAAAGTTAAAAAATCACTAACTCACTCAATCACTAATTCACAATTGAAAGAAATCCCGTTAGCGGGCTACTGGCAATGGCATGATTTGTTTTTGGAGCAAGTCGGGCTTCATAAGCCATTCTTCCTGCTTCAACTGCCATTTTAAAAGCTTTTGCCATTTGAACTGGATTTTCTGAAACCGCAATAGCCGTATTCACCAACACAGCATCCGCACCCAATTCCATTGCTTTTGCGGCATCCGAAGGCGAGCCAATGCCAGCATCCACCACCACAGGCACATTGCTTTGTTCGATGATAATTTCTAGAAAATCTATTGTTTTCAAACCTTTATTCGTTCCAATTGGCGAACCCAAAGGCATCACAGCCGCTACACCAACTTCTTCCAAACGCTTACACAAAACAGGGTCGGCATGAATGTAAGGCAATACCACAAAACCTAATTTTACCAATTCTTCCGCTGCTTTTAATGTTTCAATGGCATCAGGTAAAAGATATTTGGGGTCGGGGTGAATTTCTAATTTCAACCAATTAGTTTCCAAAGCTTCTCTGGCCAATTGTGCGGCAAAAATTGCTTCTTTGGCATTTCTCACGCCCGAAGTATTGGGTAATAAATTAAACTGAGGATTCGTTAAATGACTCAAAATATCATCCGTTTGCTGATGCAAATGCACTCTTTTTAAAGCCACAGTCACTAATTCAGAACCAGATGCCAACAAACTTTCTTCCATCAAAGTCAATGACGAAAACTTCCCAGTACCCGTAAAAAGTCTGGATGAAAATTCTTTATTTGCAATGTTCAACATGGTATTTTTCATTTAAAGCTTTCATAAAATCACTTGTTACTTCTGAAGGTTTTTCAGCCAAATTTATGACCGAAGAAACCGCTATTCCATGCAAACCAGCCAACAATAAATCTTCAACATCACTCAACAAAACGCCTCCAATGCCTACAATGGGCAAATTCAAATCTGCAATTTTGCATTTTGCCAAAAGACTTTGATACTTTTCTAAACCCAAAATCGGACTTAAATTCTGTTTGGTTTTGGTAAAACGAAATGGTCCTAAACCGATATAATTCACTTTGGCTTCATGCAAAAAAGCGAGGTCTTCAAAAGTATTAGAAGTACCACCGATGATATAATTTTCGCCTAAAATGGTTCTCGCTTCAATCGGCGAAGCATCGGTTTTCCCCAAATGCACGCCGTCCGCTTGAATCTCTTTGGCAATTTGTACATTGTCGTTAATAATCAAAGTTGCTCCGAAAGCCTTACAAATTGCTTGTGTTTTCAAAGCTGTTTGTTTCCAAGCATCAAAATCTTGATTTTTTACTCGGAGTTGCACCCAATCTGCTCCGCCTTCGCAAGCCAAACGGGCTTGTTCCCAATGCGGAATATGGGTTAAATCTTGTGTGATATAATGTAATTTTGAAATCTTCATGCTTGAAAATGGTAAGCCAATAAATTGGGATTACTCTTTAAAATTTGATTCATGTACTGCTTGGCATTTTCGCAAGCTTGCTGAATAGGAAGAGATTTTGCCAGATTAGCAGTGATTGCCGAAGAAAGTACACAGCCAGAACCATGTTTTTCTCCGTTTGGAATTCTTCCAGCCTTAAAATGAAATGTTTGATTGTCAAAGAATAAAATATCTTTACAAAACTTATTTTCAGAATGTCCGCCTTTTAAATAAACGTGACAAAGCTTACTGAGTTTTAAAGCCTTTTCTTCATCTGAAAAATCTCCTTGTATCAATTGTCTTACTTCAGGCAAATTGGGCGTGATGAGATAAATCTTTTTCAAGATTTTTTCCAATAAAATGGCATTGATTTCTGAATGAAAATCAAAACCTGCACTGGCTTTTAGAATTGGATCCCAAATGATTTTCAGATTTGGATTCCAGTCTAAAAGTATCGAAATGATTTCATCTAAATCTTGTAAAGATTGAATCAATCCAATTTTTACAAAATCAATGGAGTACTTATCAAAAAGTAATTTAGCTTGATGAATAATTTGCTTGTTATCGAGCCAGTTTACGCCTTCAAAATAGCTTTCGTCTTGAAAAGTAATGGCAGAACAAACACCCAAACCATAGGTTTCTTGCTGTTCAAAGGTTTTTATATCTGCTAAAATTCCTGCACCAGCACTTGGGTCAAAACCTGCAATACTTAATACGAAAGGTCTATTTATCATTTTGATTTTCTTCTTGAAAATACTTTTCCCAAACTGCCCCCATCAATACAAATCCCTGAAAACCAATCCGTTTCAAAAACGCTGAATTTTCTTCTCGAATTCCTCCTAAAGCATAAACAGGCGTTTTACTTTTACGAACTTGAAAGAAAAACTGTAATTCATCCATCGTAAAAGCACCGATATAGTCTGTTTTAGAAATACTTTTTAGAATGGGACTTAAAAAAACATAATCAGCTTTAAAACTTAAATTCTCGATGGCATTTAAAGTATGTAATGAAAAACTAACGCTAAGTCCTCTGTTTCTGAAAAGCTTAATCATGTTTGACATTACGGTTTCATCCATATTTTGTCGGATTGCTTCGGTAATATGAATTCCTCTTAGATTATACTTTTTAATCAACTCATGATGCGAATGCAATACAATTTTCTTGTAAAACTTTGCAGGAATACTTCTTAAAAAATCCTCTAACTGTTTCAAGTTTTTATCAGGTTTTCTAAGGTGAAAAATCAATGATTCCTCCATCAATAATTGCTCAATGATGGCGATTTCACCGTCAAAATCAGTCGGATTTGATAGAATTACTTTTTGCATATTTACTTTAATTATTTAGTGATTGAGTGAATTGCGAATTAGTGATTATTAAAAATGAATTAAACTTCCTCAATCAGGATTTTTCTATTAGCAGGCGAATTAATTCGCCTGCTAATAGAAAAATCACTCAATCACAACTCACTAATTCACAATTAAATATACACTTCTGAACCTTGCTCAACGAATACTTTAGCTCTTTCTGCCATGCCTTTTGTCAAAGCTTCTTGTTCCTCTACACCCATATTATCAGCATAATCACGTACTTCTTTCGTGATTTTCATTGAGCAGAAATTTGGACCACACATTGAACAAAAGTGAGCAATTTTTGCTCCTTCGGCAGGTAAAGTTTCGTCGTGATATTCACGAGCAGTATCTGGATCAAGTGCTAAATTGAATTGATCTTCCCAACGGAATTCAAAACGAGCTTTACTTAAAGCATTATCACGAATTTGCGCACCATAATGTCCTTTGGCAAGGTCGGCAGCATGTGCAGCAATTTTATAAGTGATTACTCCCACTTTCACATCTTCTTTGTTTGGCAAACCTAAATGTTCTTTTGGTGTAACATAACAAAGCATTGCACAACCAAACCAGCCAATCATGGCTGCACCAATCCCAGAAGTAATATGGTCATAAGCTGGAGCAATGTCAGTTGTCAATGGTCCAAGTGTGTAAAAAGGTGCTTCGTGACATTCTTTCAATTGCTTGTCCATATTTTCTTTAATCAAGTGCATCGGCACGTGACCCGGCCCTTCTATGATGGTTTGTACATCATGTTTCCAAGCGATTTTCGTCAATTCACCCAAAGTTTCTAATTCAGCAAATTGAGCGGCATCATTGGCATCAGCAATACTTCCAGGACGAAGTCCGTCCCCCAAAGAAAAAGCTACATCATAAGCTTTCATGATTTCGCAGATTTCTTCAAAATGTGTGTAAAGGAAATTCTCTTTATGATGAGCCAAACACCATTTTGCCATGATACTTCCTCCACGAGAAACAATTCCCGTTACTCTTTTTGCCGTCATTGGCACATATCTCAACAACACGCCTGCATGAATCGTAAAGTAATCAACGCCTTGTTCTGCTTGTTCAATTAACGTATCTCTGAAAATCTCCCAAGTTAAATCTTCTGCCTTTCCTCCTACTTTTTCTAAAGCTTGGTAAATCGGTACTGTGCCAATTGGTACAGGAGAATTACGGATAATCCACTCACGGGTTTCGTGGATATTTTTACCTGTCGATAAATCCATGATGGTATCAGCACCCCAGCGACAAGCCCAAACGGTTTTTTCTACTTCTTCTTCGATGTTCGATGAAACCGCAGAATTACCAATATTGGCATTTACTTTCACCAAAAAGTTACGCCCAATAATCATTGGTTCACTTTCTGGGTGATTAATATTATTAGGAATAACAGCTCTACCCATTGCCACTTCCGAACGTACAAACTCTGGCGTTATTAAACCCTTTGGCGTATTTGCTCCGAAACTATGTCCTTCGTGTTGGTGTCCGATACTTTTCAAAGCATCAATTTTCTGGTTTTCACGGATGGCAATGTACTCCATTTCTGGCGTAATAATTCCTTTTTTGGCATAATGCAATTGCGAAACATTTTGCCCTGCTTTCGCTCTTAATGGCTTCTTCAAATGTTCAAAACGAAGTGAATCCAAAGCTGGATTTGCCAAACGTTCACGACCATAATTTGAAGAAATACCTTCTAATTCTTCTACGTCTCCACGATTTACAATCCATGATTGACGTAATCTTGGCAAACCTTTTCTTACATCAATATCAATATTGGGGTCTGTAAAAGGTCCACTGGTATCATATACCGTAACGGGTGCATTTTTTGACATCACTTTACCATTTACCAAAGTATCTGACAAAGATATTTCACGCATTGCTACTTGAATATCATGTATTTCTCCCTGAACATATACTTTTTTTGATGCAGGAAATGGCGCTCTACTGATGGTTTCAGTCTGAGGAGTTTTTTCTGTTTTCTTCATGTTTTTCATTAGTTTTTGGAGGATTCAATGACAATCTTTAACCGCCTTGCGTAGCACGAATGAGCATTAATCGGTCATTACTTTCAAGCTTGATAGCAGACCATTCTGCACGAGGAATTACTTCTTCGTTGATAGCTAAAGCCAATCCACGGAGTTCGTTAATACCTTGTTGATTCAGCACTTCGATTAAAGTAGGATTTTCTGAAAACTCAAATGTTTCGTCGTTAACAAAGACTGTCATTTCATGAATTTATTTAAATAAAAACAAATGAACTTTAACGGAAACCAAGAAGAAATTGTGAGCGTGTACGAGCAAGCTTTGGGGAAACTTTTGTGATATATTAGTTGTACACCTAATCATCCACAAAATGTGTCATCCACCTAAAAACAAGAATGAAAAATCAATCTATCATTTTAAAGCTAACCAAGAAAAGCAGTGAAATTTTAGAAACGATGATGAAATACTTGCATCGAATTTGAATTGAAAAATCTGCCTTACTTTTTCCTACGCAGCAATTACGCCGTTCAGGTTTTGAGGGTATAATCTCAGCCCGTTATATTTAAGGCACCCCTAAAGTTTGAGACAAATGTAAAGTATAAAAATTGAATTCAAGGCAAATATTTTTGTTTTTTTTTCACTCATGTCTTTTCAAAAATATTTTTGGATTTAAAAACAAAAAGCCATCAATTATGATACAAATTCTACTTTAAAGTCTTACAAGTCATAAAATCAACCATAAAAACTAAGGGAAAACCCTTGATTTTAGTATATTCTATAGACTATTTGTTGCAATATTGACAATAAATTGCAATTTTACTGTATAAATACTTCACTATACTTATGATACTTTAACTACATAATTATTTGTATTATTTTAACCCTTATTATCTAAGATGACAAAAATTTATCGAGAAATTACGCCACTTACTTCAAATGATTGCTTCATGGTTTTTGATAGAACAAAGAATAAATTTGATTTTCCTTTACATTATCATGAAGAGTTTGAGTTGAATTTTATCGAAAACGCAAAAGGTGTGAAAAGAGTAATCGGCGACCACACCGAAGTGATTTCAACTCAGGAATTGATTTTGATAGGTTCGAATGTACCACATGGTTGGTTTTCACATGAATCTGAAATGGAGGATATTCATGAAATTACAATACAATTTCACAAAGATTTATTTGATGAGAAATTCTTAAAAAGAAATCAAATGAGCTTTATCCGCTCGATGCTAGAACGTTCGGCTAGAGGAATTTCCTTTTCACAAGAAACCATTCAGGCAATTAAACCTCGCTTAATCGGACTCACACAAACCAATGGTTTTTGTTCGGTAATGGAATTGATGTCTATTTTACATGATTTGTCGGTTTCGAGAAATATGAAAACCTTAACGACAGTGACTTTTGCAAATGAAACCGCTACTTATGATAGCCGAAGAATTGAAAAGGCTTTTGTATATATGAGAAACAATTATGATAAGGATATTTCGCTTGAGGACATTTCCAAAATCGTGAATATGACGGTCGTAAGTTTTAGCAGGTTTATCAAAAAAAGAACTGGAAAAACATTTATTGACAGCTTAAATGATATTCGTCTTGGTCATGCTTCTCGTTTGTTAATTGATACTCGTCTATCCATTGCTGAGATTTCTTCTAAATGTGGCTACAATAATCTTTCATACTTCAATAGAATTTTCAAGAAAAAACATGGTTGCACCCCGAAAGAATTCAGAGAAAATCACTCTGGTACAAGAACTTTCGTATAAAATAGTTTTAGTTGTAAAACCAAAGCTAATTGAGAATCGTTAAATCAGTGGATTCAACATTATCAACAAAACATTTTCTAATGAGAACAATTAAAAAAATTCATCAAGCAGAATACCGACCTATTGCCGATTTAATTACTTATTCTCCTTTGCCTACTCGTACTTTATCACAAGTAGATCCTTTCATTTTCTTGAATCATCATGGTTTCCAACATTATCCTGCCAATAATAGAGGCTTACCTTTCGGACCGCATCCGCATAGAGGAATGGAAACGGTTACTTTTATCATTGAAGGCGATATTATGCACAAGGATTCTAGCGGACATGAGAGTATTATTTACGGTGGTGGCGTGCAATGGATGACAGCAGGTAGCGGATTAATTCATGCAGAAGTTTCTTCTGAACAATTCAAAAAAGAAGGAGATGATTTAGAAATACTTCAACTTTGGTTAAACTTACCTGCCAAATTGAAAATGACGAAACCATTTTATTTAGGTTTACAAAAAGATGAAATTCCGACGATTAGTTTAGCAAATGATGCAATCCAAGTCAATTTAATTTCAGGAAAATGGGGAGAAACAGCAGGTGCATTTGAATCAAAAACAGACGTCTTTTTAAGTACAATTGCATTTAAAGCCAATGCCGAATTGAACGTTGATGTAGCCAAAGAAAGCAATATTTTCTTTTACATCATCAGAGGTGCAATGACAGTAAACGAGAAAAATGTTGAAGCTAGACAATTAGTTGAATTTCAAAATGATGCAGAAAGTATCAATATTAAAACACACAGTGATTCTTTAATAATATTTGGTCATGCTGTACCATTTAACGAGCCAATGGTAGCACAAGGTCCTTTTGTAATGAATACACAAGAAGAAATTTATCAAGCTTATATCGACTACCAACAAGGAAAATTTGGTACTTGGCAATAGTTTAGTCAGAATAAAATACTTTTATTAAACAATTATTTCTTAAAATTATATAAATTTACTTTAGTAGCATTGTTCGATTCTTTCAAAACTTTATAAAAGCACAACCATATTAACCTTGAAAAAAACATTACCAAACTTAATCAAAGCCCTAGAGAAACATCAATCCGCTGGAAAGTCTTTAAAAGCTATTGTTGGCTTTGATGCTTATATTGATACTGTTCAAAAAATCATTAAGACGAAAGAACAAAATCAAGCAATTTATTTTGAAACAATTAGTGAAGTAGCCACACAACTAAGTACACTTTCTGGCAAAAACACTAAAGTACAACTCCGTCCTTTAGAAGTAAGAATGAGTGGCAATGCTCCTATTCTTGCTAATTCTTTAGGTGCTTTATCCATCAAAAATGTCTGTATTGCCACAATGGGTTATCCAGTCGTCAATAGTGTTTTTGAAGAAATTCATCCCAATTGTGAATTGATTTCTATCGCTTCGCCCGCTAAAATAAACATCCTTGAATTTAATGATGGTAAATTAATTTTTACAGAAGAAAGTACTTTTGAACAACTCACATGGTCGTATGTAGCAGCACTGACGGGTTTAGATAATCTTAGTCGCTGGGTTTATGAAAGTTCCTTGTTGGCATTTGTCAATTGGGCAAACATCAAACATGCCACGGATATTTGGAAAGGTATTCTGGAAAATATTGTAGTAAACCTTGCACCGATTGAAGCAAACTCTTCAACAAAATACTTTTCAAGAAATAAATTCCAACAGCCAGAAGATGATGTTTTTGGAATGCGACACAAAAATTTCTTCTTCGACCTTGCTAATATTAGCAAAAGAACTAAAGAGGAAATCATTGAAGTACTTGAACTTATCAGTAAATATGCTCAATATGGAAGAGTAAGTTTAAGCATGAATGAAGAAGAAGCTAGATATATTTTTGCCCTTAACAACGATCATGAAGAGCCAAATTTAATATTGGTGGCACAAAATTTATTATCAAAATATCATATCAAACAGATTTTTGTACATACTAATCAAGATGCTTTGCTTGTACAAAAAAATCACCATTATGAAGTAAAAGGAAAACAAACTATTCATAAAAGAGTATCTACTGGCGAAAGAGATAATTTTAATGCAGGTGTTTGTTTTGGATTAATCTTAGACTTACTTCCAGAACAAACACTTGCTTTGGCAATGGCAAATTATGAAGCTTATGCAAGCAATGGAGCAAGTTTGGAATTAGATGAATTGATAAACTATTTGAAAGGCTTGGTAAAGGAGTTTCATCATGAAGTAGTTTCAGAATAATTTATGGATTGAACTAAATACAAAAAAGCGGTCAAAAGTTAATTTTGACCGCTTTTTTATTAGCTATCACTCATTTTTCTATTTTGAATAGCTTTGATTAAATAAGATAATTTTTCAAAATCTAATTTTCCATTACTTCTTACGCCACTACAAATATCCAAGCCATGAGGATTTACGGCTTCAATGGCTTCATGAATATTTTCAGCATTGAGTCCGCCTGCCAAGAAAACTGGAATAGAAACACTTTCAACGATTTTTTTGCTAATTTTCCAATCGTGTTTTCTGCCTGTACCTCCTAATTCTTTGATGGCTAATGTAGGATTTCCAGAATCCAATAAAATCATATCAGCAAATTTTTCGTATTTTTTTGCTTCAAGGATTGACTCTTCACCCGTCACATGTATTACTTGAATCAGTTTAACATTAGGCAAATGCGCTCTTAGAATAGGATAATCCTCAATCGCAACTGCATCTACTAATTGAATACAATTTGTTCCTGTAAAACGCTGATGTTCAATAATATCATGAGGATTTGTTTTAGGTGTAAGTAAAAAACTATCAATGTGTTTAGGAATAATAGTTACTATATCTTGAATTAAAAAATCATCAATTGTACCAGGTCCACTTGGCATTTTGGCTACTAATCCTAATACATCAGCGCCTGAAGATATGGCTATTTGGGCTTCTTCTTGCGAAGAAATACAGCAGATTTTAATTTTCATTGTTCAAAAACTACTTTGTTTTCCATTTCTTCATTCATAAAAAGTAATTTTACCTCTTTGTCATAAATGGCATTAAAGGCAAAATGCTTTTTCTGTAAAATATAATCGTATATAAAGAAGTCTGTTTTGGGTGTTGGAAAATTTTCGATATGCTCGAAATTATGCCATTCTAAAATGCCTTCGTTACAAATTGGTGGCTCAAATACTTCAATCTCAGCTTCGTAAATAAAACTCATCCAATTATATTTTACAGGTGACGTTTCAACCAATGTACCACAAAATCGCATAGTGGGTACTTTTATTCCTGCTTCTTCCCAAACTTCACGAATTGCTGCGTCATAAGGATTCTCGAAAGCATCCACTTTTCCACCTACTGGAACATAAGTATCTTTATTAGGTTCATTAAAACGTTTGAGTAACAAGAAATTTGAACCATTTCTAAGTACACATATTACTGCTACTCTTTTTAAACCTTCCATCTATTGATTTGAAATTTTTGTTGTTAAAAAACTTCCTAATAAACCTAATAAAATCAGGGAAGAGAGGGCTATTTTTAATGAAAAGAATTCAGAAAGATAGCCTATCATTACTGGACCAATCAAAAAACCTGCAATTCCTAAGGTTGAAATTGCTGCCAATGCCACACCCGCTGCCATAGTTTTTGAATGTCCTGCTTCGCTATAAATAAGTGGAACAATGGTTGAAAGTCCTAAACCTGTAACCCCAAAACCAATCACAACTGCTACAGGTAAACTGATTAAAATGGCAATACTCATTCCTACAAAAACCAGTAAACAATTGATTAAAAGTGTTTTTCTTAATCCAAAATGTTGTAAAATTCTATCGCCAAAAATTCTACCTACTACCATCAAAACAGAAAATGCTGTGAATCCTGCTGTGGCAAAACCATTAGGATTATTCATGACTTGCTTGTAATAAAGTACGCTCCAATCTGCCATTGCACCTTCGCAAAGCATTCCACAGAAACAAATAACGCCAAGAATAATCAAGGATTTATCTGGAATCGCAAAAAGAGGCTGATTCTCATCCGATTTATGGTCGTGTTGCAATAAGTATGAAAAAGAAACAATGCCAATCAGTAAATCGAGACTACCAATTGCAACTAAATGATGAAAAGTAGAAATGCCTTGTTTGGCAATAAGACCACCCAATGCTGCTCCAAGCATAAACCCAATACTAAATACTGCGTGAAAGGAAGACATGATAGAACGCTTTTGGATTTTTTCTACACCAACAGCTTGGACGTTCATCGCTATATTCAGTAAATCACTTCCGAAGCCAAAAATGAATAAGGAAATAGCTAAAGTAACTGGACTAGCTGAGAGCCCTAATAAAGGCAAGGCAATGAAATACACTAAAACGGCAAGAAAAGTTATTCTTTTACTGCCAAATTTGTGAATAATTACTCCAGCAATAGGAAGAGCCGTTAAACTGCCAATTGGCATGGCAAATAAAACAGTTCCCAAGGCAGCGTCACTTAGTTGAAGTAATTCTTTCATATCTGGAATTCTTGATGCCCATGAGGCAAAGCTAATTCCACACAAAAAGAATAAAGCATTGGTAGCAATGCGTGCATTTTTACCAATATTTGTTTGAATAATAGTAGTTTCCAAAATAGTTTACGATTGTTGAAATCGAATTTTTAATGAGCTTACTGAGCAAAAAACAGATTAGCTTTCTTATAATAATATAGCTTCAATCTCTTTCCAAGAATGTACTCTTGTAAATTCTTTAACGTGTTGATTATGAGTTGCATTGAATAATAAACCTTTTCCTTCAAAGTTGATAAGGTTTTTTTCGTGGTCATCAATGATATAATCTGCTTTAATCATCCATTTGTGTCCACAAAAAACAGTGTGTGACCAGCCAATGTAAGGAAAGTATTTATCAAGCCATTCTAATTTTTCATCCATTGACAAAGGAAACTCGGTCGCTGCTGAAACAATAAAAATTTCATGTTTTGCATGAAGTTTTTGAACTACTTCTTGTGCATCTTGAATTAAAGGAATATCAGCAAAAAAACCTTTTTCCCAAAGCATTCCTCTGACGATTGAATACTTTTCATAATATTCTTTGTAAATTTCTGGACTAGTATTTAGTTGCTCACGAGTGAAATTGGTACCAAGTCTTTTATTGGTTTCATTTAATATTTTCAAACTTGTGTCTGCCAAGACATCATCCATATCGATTAAGATTCTCATAAATAATAATACTGTTTTAGTTTATACTGTAATTTCAATGCTGTTATTTTCTGGGTCTAATACTACACTTTCATAATAGCCATCACCAGTTGTTCTTGGTTTCCCAATAACTGTAAAGCCTTCGTTGCTAAAGTTTCTGTTAATTGGTTTACTTTTTCAATACTCCCAACTGATATTGCAAAGTGTATTAGTCCTTTTGTTTTAAGTAATATATCTTTGGGAATATCTACAACCGTTGGCGAATACATAATTTCTAAGCGTGCACCTTTTGCAAAACTTAGAAAATAAGATTCAAAATTTGTTTTCGGATTGACATATTTTTGATTAGCTGTTGCTCCAAAGAAGCGACAATAAAAGGACTTCATTTTTTCTAAATCAATAGTCCAAATAGCAATATGTTCAATACTCATCTTGCGGTTTTTTTAATGTTTTGACAAATTTACCGCAATAAACCGCACATATCAAAATATAATTTATTAAATTTGTGTAATATTCCGAAATAAACCGAATTAAACCGCAAATATGCTCAGGGAAGAAAGATTACAAATCATCTTGAAAATGTTGGAAACCAACCAAAGAGTTTCCTCTGTTCAATTAGCAGAAATACTGAATGTTTCTGATGACACCATTCGTCGGGATTTGAATGAATTAGCCGAAGATGGTTTGCTGAAAAAAGTACATGGCGGAGCAGTTCCTAAAGCTGCTAGTCCTTATAAGCTTAAGGAAAGGATTCATATTGCTCATGAAGAAAAATTAATCCTAGCAAAAAAAGCACAAAGCTTTTTTGAAGATGGACAAGTTATCATTCTTGATAATGGCTCTACAAACATGGAAGTAGCCAAAATGATGTCGCCCAATTTAAAAGCTACAGTGTTTACCACAAGTATTGCCATTGCTCAAATCCTATGCGAACATCCAAATATTGAATTGTTCATGTTGGGAGGAAGAGTATTTAAGGATGCGCAAAATACTTATGGAACGGAAGTAATTGAGTTGCTTACAAAGATTAGAGCCGATGTGTTATTGATTGGTGTCTGCGGAATTCATCCTGAAATTGGGGTGACCATTCCAGATTGGGGTGAATGCGTTGTGAAGAAAAAAATGGTAGAAGTTTCAGCAAAAGTAATCGCTTTGATTACTGCTGAAAAACTGAATACTGCTGATAGTTTTGTAGTATGTCCTTATAATGACATTGATGTAATGATTACTGATGATGTGATTACAGAAGAGCAATTGGTTGACTATAAAAGATTCGGAACTGAAATACAATAAGATTTATTAATTGGTTTTCAAGAAACATGAGTCATCCCGAATTTTAAAATCACAAAAAAGCGGTCGAAAAACTAATTTCGACCGCTTTTTTGTGATTGATGGGCAACGAATTCCTACTGTTTGAGCGAAGCGAGTTTAGGAATTCTTGATTTTTTTGTTACTTTTTGTATCAAGACAAAAAGTAAGGAAGAGAACAAATCCAAAAAACTTTTAAATCTTCTAAAACTCGCTATTTTAGGAGAAAATTCGGGATGACTCATGTTCAATTATGGTCTTTCCATTTTTATCTTTTCATCCTTGCCGTCCTTTTTGTTTAATCTATTAAAAAGCATAGCATTGAAAAGCTGTTCAGTTTTATATAATTCTGAAACCTGACGAACATTGATGACTTTCAGGAATTTACTCATATATTCTTTTTCTAAATCCACATCTTTTTGTTTTAGATTAAGGATTTCTTTTAAATCGGATAAAATTTTATCTTCTGAGCTAGTAGTATTTCTACTTTCGGCAGTAATCTGTCTGATACTTTTTCTGATTTCCCAGCGTTTGCTATCAAACTCGTTATATACTGGCCAGAAACCTTTTGCCTGTTCTTCAGTTAAATTCAAGCGATTGGTGATTAAACCTACTTTAGCTGCTTTTATTTTTTCTTTGCCTTTGTGGTGTTCATCTTGAGCTTTTACATTCAATGAGAAAACAAAGCAAATAAAGCTAATAATAATGGCTGACTTTTTCATATTCGTTTAATTAAGTCGTTATAAAAACGATATTTCTATTTAGTTAATACTTGGTAAAAGAATTTCACTTTTTGATTTAAATATTCTCTTCTAAATTCTCTATATCAATACTCTGTAAAATATCCTGTTGGTTAATTTTTAAATTATCTAGCAATTCAGAATCACTTACGGATTCTTCTAAGTCAACCTTTGTACTTTGAACATTTTCAAATTGCTCTGCAAGGTCAATTTGATTAATGTTTTCTTGAAGTAAGTAATTGATGATTTCTTGGTTTTGTACTTCCGAAAGAGCTTCATTACCCAAAGCGTCTTGTTTGGGCATCCAAGTAAAATATCCTAAAATGGCAATAGCTGCACAAGCTGCTATACTTGCCCAAGTTCTTTTCATTGACCATGAAACCAATGGAATTACTTTAGTTTTAGCCGATGTTTTTGACTGTATGAGCATCGGGAGTTCTTCAAAATAATTTTCAGGTACTTTGAAAATGTTCTCTCTGGTTAGCTTTTCTAAATCGAATTTATTGTTTTCCATTTTAATATAATTTTCAATGCTTTGACTGTCTTGGCTTATGATGGTTTAATATAAAAATATATTTTTTGATATTTTTATCGTTTTTTAGGATGTCGTATTTTTTAAAAACTCCTCTACTTTTTTTACAGCTAAATGATACGAGGCTTTTAATGCGCCTACAGAAGTTCCTGTAATTTCAGCAATGTCTTCATATTTCAATTCATCATAGTATTTCATATTGAAAACCAAGCGTTGTTTATCTGGTAGAGTTAGGAGTGCCTTTTGTAATTTTAGTTGGATTTCATCTCCAGAAACCATATTTGTGTCCTCAAGTTTATTTGAAAGTTCTTCTGTAATATCATTAATCGGTAAGAAAAAACGTCTTTTTTTCTTGGCTAAATGATTCAGACATTCGTTAGTAGCAATTCTGTAAAGCCAAGTAAATAATTGAGAATCGCCTTTGAAATTTTCTAGTCCTTTCCAGACTTTAATAAAAGTATCTTGAGTAAGGTCGTTGGCATCTTCATGGTCAATCACCATTTTTCGGATATGCCAATATACTTTCTGCTGATATTGGCGTACCAGTAGATTGAAAGCATAATTACGGCTTTCGGGGTTAGCAAATTTTTCTAATAATTCTTTATCTGTCATTTTTAGGCATTTGGCTTAGAATGCTAAATGCAAAATAGGCACAAGTCTTAAAATAAAAAAGGCAAAAGATGAAAAGAATAAAAATTAGAGGATTTAATTCCACTAATTACTTATTCTGTTCGCCTTTTGCCTAAGATTCTATGTATTTCTAAAACCTACGCTTGTTTACGAGCAATAGCTTTTAATGCTTTTTCTACGATTGAAGCTGCATTCAAACCATATTTCTCCATCAATTGTGCTGGAGTACCAGACTCACCAAATGAATCTTCTACTCCTACAAATTCTAATGGAGCAAGATGTTTTTTGATTAATACTTGTGCAATTGAATCGCCTAAACCACCAGCAATTTGGTGTTCCTCAGCAGAAACTGCACAACCTGTCTTGCGAACTGATGCTAAGACAGCTTCTTCGTCCAAAGGTTTAATCGTGTGAATATTGATAATTTCAGCATCGATTCCTTTCTCTGCTAAAATTTCGCCTGCTAAAATAGCTTCCCAAACTAAATGTCCTGTTGCAAAAATACTTACATCTTTTCCTTCGTTCACTGTCCAAGCTTTACCGATGATAAATTCTTGGTCTGGTGCGGTGAAAATTGGTACAACCGGACGACCAAAACGTAAATAAACTGGTCCTTCGTGTTCAGCCACAGCGATAGTTGCTGCTTTTGTTTGGTTATAGTCACAAGGGTTGATGACCGTCATGCCCGGAAGCATTTTCATCATTCCTAAATCTTCAAGAATTTGGTGAGTAGCACCATCTTCGCCCAATGTCAAACCTGCGTGTGAACAAGCAATTTTAACATTTTTGTTAGAATACGCTACCGATTGACGGATTTGGTCATACACACGACCAGTACCGAAGTTAGCAAAAGTAGTAGCAAATGGGATTTTTCCACCAATTGTTAAACCTGCAGCAATACAAATCATGTTTGCCTCAGCAATACCCGTTTGGAAAAAACGCTCAGGATTTTCTTTGATAAAAGCATCCAATTTCAATGAACCAATTAAGTCAGCACAAAGGGCTACAACATTTGGGTTGGTTTGTCCCAACACTTGCATCCCAGCACCGAAGCCAGAACGAGTATCTTTTTTTTCTGTGAATGTATATTTTTTCATCTTGAATTTCTATGTAAATCAAAATCAATTGAATAGATTTTGAAGGAGTAATGTTATTAATGATTTTTACTTTATTGAGATTAATAATCTCCCAAAGTTTCAGGTAACTGTGCTAATGCTGCAGCCAATTGCTCGTCGTTTGGAGCAACACCATGCCATTTGTGTGAACCCATCATGAAATCAACCCCAGCACCCATTTCGGTGGTCATCAAAATCATGGTTGGTTGTCCGTTTCCAGAGAAAGCACGAGCTTCAGCTAATACTTTCACTACATCAGCCATATCGTTACCATTCATTTTCATTACATTCCAACCGAAAGCCGCATATTTAGCTCCTAAATCACGGTTGTTCATTACTTTATCTGTTGGTCCATCAATTTGCTGACCGTTGTAGTCAATTACAGCTACTAAATTATCTACTTTGTGGTGTGGAGCGTACATGGCTGCTTCCCAAACTTGACCTTCGTTTTGTTCGCCATCGCCCATTAATACAAATACTAATGAATTGTCTTTGTTCAATTTTTTCGCTTGAGCGGCACCAATGGCTACCGACATTCCTTGTCCTAATGAACCAGAAGCAATACGAATACCTTCAAGGTGTTCGTGAGTAGTTGGGTGACCTTGAAGACGTGAATTTAATTTACGGAAAGTTGCTAATTCAGCCGCTGGAAAGTAGCCAGCACGAGCTAATACTGAATAGAATACTGGAGAAATATGTCCATTTGATAAAAAGAAAAGGTCTTCACCAATACCATTCATATCGAAAACTTTGTTTCCAGCTTCATCTGATTTTAAAGTCATTTGGTCGAAGTAAAGACCTACCAATAAATCTGTACAGCCTAATGAACCGCCTGGGTGACCAGACTGACAAGCGTGTACTTGGCGTACGATGTCACGACGTACTTGCGAAGCAACTTTTTGTAATTCAGTAATTTCCATTTGTTCTTGATTAATTTTTGTAAGATTTTGTTATTTTGATAGTTAACTATTCTAAAGTATTTGAGAGGTATGCTCTTTCGTTTTTACTTTTTCAATAATATCGGTAATTATTCCATTTTCATCAATGATAAAAGTTGTTCTGGCTGTACCCATGTAGGTTCTGCCATACATAGATTTTTCAACCCAAACGCCATAAGCTTCTACTAGCTGATGGTCTTCATCTGAGAGTAAAATAAATTTCAAATCATATTTTTTGATGAATTTCTGATGTGCTTTTTGGCCATCAACACTTACACCAATAATTTCAAAACCTTTGGCTTGTAAAGCAGGTAAATTTTCATTCAGATTACAAGCTTGAGCGGTACAACCAGGAGTATCATCTTTTGGATAAAAGTATAAAATCACTTTTTTACCTTTAAAGTCTGAAAGTTTAACCAAATTTCCATCTTGGTCTTTTTGTTCAAAATCCGGTGCTTTTTCTCCTATTGCTAATTTCATTTATGTATATTTTTATAAAGACAATTTTGAAAGATTTGACTATACTCTTTACTATTTTTTATTTTTCTTTTTACTCTTCTTTTTTGATTTTACTTCTTTCTTCGCTTTAGTTTTAGCTTTTTTAGTCTTTTCTTTTTTGACAGCTACAGTCTTTGTTTGGTTATCAACTTCGGTTTCATAAGAACTTTTATTACCTTGATTATCTTCCAAATCTAAACGAAGTTTACCTACAAAACTTTGAGTAGAATCTGATTTAACTGTCCATAATAAAGCTCTTTTTGCATCATAATCAGCTAAAATATAAGTATCATTAATATATGTCTTAAAGCTTTTAATTCCGGAAAGATTATCTGAAATTCTAATCGCTACATGATTCGGGCTTTTCGTGACAAAACTTGCTTTGGGCGGAATTGTATCTGTTAAAAGTGTAAACTGACCCAATAATCCAGCTTTAAAGACAATTCTATCTGTATTCCATTTTCCACCTAAAAATCTTCTTTGATTTCTTGAAGTATAATATACTGATGTTTTTTGTGGTAAGTTTACTTTGGTTTCTGGTTGAAAACTAACACTAATCGGATTTCGGATTGGTATAGTTGCTTGTCCAATTTCTACTTGATTTGGCACCGCTTTAGTTTCTAAATAAAGCGTATCATACAATGTTTTCGCTTCAAAAATGATTGAAAGTTTATCTGAAACAAAACTACTTGACTGATTGGGAAGAATAGTTTTTTGTAAGTTTAGAGACTTTTCTACACTATCAATCTGAATAGATTTGGGTAAACCCTTTTTTAAGTCCCAAAGATACACAGCTTCATTGTTTTTTACGTAATTTATGGGCAATTCAGTCGATGATTTCTCGAAATTTAAAATGGCTATCGAATTGATTGTCTTTAAGTTGCGTGCTTTTATCACTAAAGTATTGTCATCAATATTGTAGTTAATCAACAAAGGTGATTTACTTGGACTAGCCGTTACAGAGTTTTCAGGTTTTTCACCTTTAATTGTAAAGTTTAAAGTACTTCCATTTTCGTAAGCATCCCAAATTTTGATAGTTATTTGATGAGTTTTTCCATCTTGAAAACTCAGTTTTCCTTTTTGTAAAATGGTTTTATAAACTGGCAATTCATCATTTCCATCATCTTGAAAAAGCTTTTGAATTCTTTGTCCAACTGTTTTTTCGTAAGCATAATCAGTATGCACATTAATATCATGCGAAACAGCATTTGGAAATTGTTCTAAATGAAAATAATGTACTTCTTTACCATCAACGAATAATTCCGTACAACTTAACCCGTTTGAATTATGGGTGTCGTTCATTTTATCAACCGCCAGCAATTCTAACCCAATTTCACCAATTGCTGAAATTTCTGCATTGATGCCATAAGTACCATCAGGTTTTTTGATGGGATGAAATGATTTTCTTCCAAATTCTCCATTTACTCTTGCATCTGTACCAAGTGTTTTGATAAATAATTGTTGGAAAATAGGAGGCACATTGTCTTTGATTTCGGTAAAACCAAAATTCAGAGGATTCAAAATATTGTTATTAATATCTCTGATTTCAAAATGCAAATGTGGACCAGCAGAGCCGCCAGTATTGCCTGAATAACCAATAATTTGTCCCTTTTTTACAACAAATTCATTTATGGCAGGTTTTAATTGAATTTCAAAAGTCTGATTTTCTAATCTTTTTTTCTTGACATAAGTAGCCAAAGGTTCTGCAAATTCTCTTAAATGTCCGTAAACAGAAACGTAGCCATTTGGATGCGTCAAAAAAACTACGTTTCCATAACCAGAAGTTTGTACTCTAATTTCAGAAACATAAGCATCAGCCGAGGCTTGTACAGCTAAACCTTCTCTTCCTTGGGTTTTAATATCAATACCAGCATGGAAATGATCTGCACGCAAATCACCCATTCCACCAGCCAAATAGTTTTGTTGTTTGGGATTAATTGGAAAGAGAAAGTAATCTTTCGGATAAAGAAGTCTTGTTTTTTGTGCTAAATTCTGAAATGAAAGAAGACTACAAAAAAGAAAGAATTTTAATTTCATAGATTGTTGTAACTGGATTTTATGGAGGAAGAATATCCATAAAATCCACGTCACGATTTACTTTATGTCAAATGAAAGCATCTCAGTACCTTCAATAAATGCACTTAATTTATCACCAATTTTTACTTTACCAACGCCAGCAGGAGTTCCTGTAAAAATTAAATCGCCAGTTTTTAACGTGAAGTATTTTGATATTTCAGCAATGATTTCATCAAAATTCCAAAGCATCATTGAAGTATTTCCTGTTTGACGAGTCTCTCCATTGATTTCTAAGTGGAAATTCAGGTTCTTTAAATCAGCAAATTCAGACTTAGCAACGAAGCCAGAAATAGGTGCCGAGCCATTAAAAGCTTTGGCTTTTTCCCAAGGCAATCCCTTCTCTTTGAGTTTAGATTGAACATCTCTAGCCGTAAAATCAATGCCAATCCCAATTTCTTCGTAATATTTATGTGCAAATTTAGCTTCAATATTCTTGCCCATCTTATTGATTTTCAATACGATTTCTACTTCATGGTGAATGTCGTTTGAAAAATCAGGATGATAAAATGCCTCATTATCTTTGAGTATCGCGGTATCTGGTTTCATAAAGATGACAGGTTCGGACGGACGCTCATTATTTAATTCGGCAATATGTTCAGCGTAATTTCTACCGATGCACAAAATTTTCATATTTCTTCGTTTTATGAATTATTTCACAAAAATACCCCTAAAATGTAGAAATTTAGAACCTTTTTTAGATTTTTACATCTAAATTCTAAATTGCTATATTATTACTAAGGTGTTGGTATGATTATTTAATATTAATTTTACCATTAAAATTTAATGTGTCTTAATCCTTTTAAGAAAAATGAAAAAAATCGTTTTTTATGGAGCAGTTCTCCTAACGTCAATTTGGGCTTGTACAAAAGTGCCTATTTCAGGTCGAAGTCAGTTATTATTAGTTTCTGATGATGAAATGAATGCCATGTCATTCACTAGCTATAAGCAATTTCTAGATACGAATAAAGTTGTAGCGGCTAGTTCTCAACAAGCTGCTATGGTAAAAAGAGTTGGTGATAAAATTGCTAAAGCAGCGCAAACATATTTTGAGCAAAATAACGCTCCTGATTATTTGAAAGCTTATCAATGGCAAACAGAATTAGTACAAAACAGTCAAGTGAACGCTTGGTGTATGCCGGGGGGTAAAATGGTTGTTTATACAGGTATTTTGCCAATTACTCAGAACGAAACGGGTTTAGCTGTAGTAATGGGTCATGAAGTATCACATGCAATTGCAAAACATGGTAGCGAAAGAATGAGCCAAGGAATGATTGCTCAAGGCTTATTGACGGCCGGACAAGTTGGTTTAGGAATAGCGATGCAAAGTAAGCCTAGTGCTACCCAAAATTTATGGAATTCTGTGTTCAGCGTTGCGGCTCCAGCGGGTGCTCAACTAGGAATGCTTGCTTTTGGACGTAACCAAGAATCAGAAGCCGACCATCTAGGATTGATTTTTATGGCGATGGCTGGCTACAATCCTGAAGAAGCTGTTGCTTTCTGGGGAAGAATGGCTGCACAGTCTTCTGGTTCGTCGAAACCACCATTGTTTTTATCAACTCACCCATCTGATGAACAAAGAATTGCAGATATTAAAAGACTTTTACCAGAAGCGACTCAATATTATAAAACATCAAAAACTACTTCAACAGGCGTAAAGAAAAACTAAACAATATAATTGTTTGAAGTTTTCTATTCCAATAAAAAAGGCGAAGAATATTAAATTCTTCGCCTTTTTTATTGTTCAGTATTGATTACATTGCTGCTAATACTTCTTCAACTTTAGTTGCTGCATCTTTCAATAAAACAGCCGAGAATACTTTCAAGCCTGATTCATCAATGATTTTAGCTCCTTCAGCAGCGTTAGTTCCTTGTAAACGAACGATAATTGGTACAGGAATATCACCGATAGCTTTGTAAGCTTCAACAACACCAGTAGCAACACGGTCGCAACGAACAATACCACCAAAGATATTAATTAAGATTGCTTTAACGTTTGGATCTTTCAAGATGATACGGAAACCAGCTTCAACCGTTTTAGCATTAGCTCCTCCCCCTACATCTAGGAAGTTGGCAGGCTCACCACCAGACAATTTGATGATGTCCATCGTAGCCATTGCTAAACCAGCACCATTCACCATACATCCAACGTTACCATCTAATTTTACGTAGTTCAAATCGTTTTTAGATGCTTCAACTTCTAATGGATCTTCTTCAGTAACATCACGTAATGGAATAAAATCTGAATGACGGTACAATGCGTTATCATCTAAGTTAACTTTAGCATCTACTGCCAAGATTTTGTTGTCTGAAGTTTTCAACACAGGGTTGATTTCAAACATCGAAGAATCTGTTTCAACATAAGCCTTATAAAGAGAATTGATGAATTTCACCATTTCTTTGAAAGCATCACCTGATAAACCTAAAGCGAAAGCAATTTTACGAGCTTGGAATGCTTGTAAACCTACTCTTGGATCAATCCATTCTTTAATGATTTTTTCAGGAGTATGTTCTGCTACTTCTTCAATGTCCATACCACCTTCTGTTGATGCCATGATAACATTACAAGCACGACCTCTATCTAACAAAATAGAAATGTAATACTCTTTTGGCTCAGATGGACCTGGATAATAAACGTCTTCTGCAATCAAGACTTTATTAACTTTTTTTCCTTCTGGACCTGTTTGGTGAGTAATCAATTGCATTCCCAAAATCTGCTCTGATTTTTGGCGAACTTCATCTAAATTTTTAGCAAGTTTTACTCCACCACCTTTTCCACGCCCACCGGCATGAATTTGGGCTTTAATTACGTGCCACTGTGTACCAGTTTTTGCCGACAACTCTCTAGCAGCTTCTACTGCCAATGCTGGTGTATCGACTACGATGCCCTCTTGAATGCGGACACCATAACTTTTCAAAATGTCTTTACCTTGATACTCGTGAATGTTCATTTGATACAGTTTTTTATGTCGAAATTAATTCGTTTGCTAAATTACTGACAAACTATTTAATTAATCGCTTTTATTTGGTAAATATTTATAGTTTATCAACTTTTTTGAACGACTAACAAAGTAATTATTCAAGGCAAATATAGTAATTCCACATTTTTTATCGTTGTTTTGTTCTAGTGAATATTTATTGAAAAAGGAAAAATGTTAGTAGTCAAAAATATTACAAAGACCTATGGAAACTTAAATGTTTTGAAAGGTATTGATTTACAGATTCATCAAGGAGAGGTAGCCTCTATCGTTGGGGCTTCGGGTGCAGGGAAAAGTACTCTTTTACACATTGCAGGAACACTTGATAAACCTGATACTGGACAAGTATTTATTGCAGGACAAGAAATAACCAATCTAAAGGATACTTCTTTGGCTAAATTTAGAAATGAAAAATTAGGCTTTATTTTTCAATTCCATAACCTTTTGGGAGAATTTACAGCTTTAGAAAATGTTTGTATGCCTGCTTATATTGGCGGTAAAAATAAAAAAATAGAAGAAAGAGCTGAGGAACTTTTAGTATTACTCGGACTAAAAGACAGAATTCATAACTTACCTTCACAAATGTCGGGTGGTGAGCAACAAAGAACTGCTGTGGCTCGTGCTTTGATTAATTCTCCATCAATCATTTTTGCAGATGAACCTTCTGGGAATTTAGATTCAAGGAATGCACAAGAATTGCATGAACTCTTTTTTAATTTAAGAGATCAGTTTAATCAAACATTTGTCATCGTTACTCATAATGAAGATTTAGCCAATATGGCTGACAGAAAGCTAGTCATGCAAGATGGATTATTATTGAGTTAATGGATAGGATATTTATAGAAATAGAAAAGCCTGTATTGAGTATTCTCATTACAGGCTTTTTTTATAATGCTTAAAAATAAATTATTAATCGTCCCTAATTATGAATTCCTAATAAATTGAACTATTAGTAATTACTTCATCCGTATGAAATTCATATTTGAAAATAGGATCAATCTCTGAACATGCCTCAATTTCCATTACTTCATTAATCAACCCTGTTTTCATATCAAAAACCCAACCGTGAATATGTGGCAGTTGGAAGTTTTTCCAAGAACGTTGAATGATTGTTGTTTTAGCAAGGTTCTTTACTTGTTCTTCTACATTCAATTCTACCAAACGCTTAAATCTGGCATCCTCATCAGCAATACTTTTCAGTTCATCATCATGCTTTGCATAAACTTCTTTAATATTTCTTAGCCATTTATTGATGAGTCCTAAATCGCTAGAGCCCATAGCTGCCTTTACACCGCCACAACCGTAATGTCCGCAAACAATAACATGTTTTACATGGAGTACTTCTACCGCATATTGAAGTACTGAAAGTAGATTAATATCCGTATGAACCACTAAATTTGCCACATTTCTATGTACAAATACTTCGCCAGGTTGTGCATGAGTAATTTCTTCAGCGGGTACTCTACTATCTGCACAACCAATCCATAAAAATTTTGGCTGTTGGTCTTTAGAAAGGATATTGAAATAATCTTCATCTAATTCTAAACGCTCCTTTGCCCATGCTTTATTAGCTAATAATAATTGTTTATAATCTTTCATCTCTTAATAAATTGTTAATGTGACGATTCTGTTTCTGCTTGATAATGATTAATATCTCCTTGAATTTTGCGGTTTACTTTCTTGAATATCATTTCAATACCTTTACTTTTTGAACTTCTTTTAAAAGTATAAAGTAGGGTAAAAATATCATGATCGATAAAATTGGCTCTTGTTCCATCGACTAATACTTCGTCGCCTTCCTTCAAACTCATTAAAATATTTTTAATTCTTGGTTTATTCAAAAAGGAAACATCTTTATTAAACTTGATTAATACATTGTTCCCTTCACGAATCACCGAAATTACTGAACGGAAATTGGTAAATACAACAAATAAAAGCCCTATAAATGTTCCAATAAATATACCAAAAAGTAAATCTTTGAAAATAATAATAGCAATAGTGGCTGCAAAAGGGATATATTGGTCGTATCCTTCTTTATAAACTTTTTTAAATACAACTGGATTAGCCAATTTATAACCTACCATTAACAAAATTGCCGCCAAAGCAGATAAAGGAATTCTATTCATCAACATCGGAATAAAAACTACCGAAGCCAATAATAATATTCCATGAACCATTGACGACATTCTTGTTTTTGCTCCAGCATAAACGTTTGCTGAAGTTCTAACAACTACTGAAGTAACTGGAAGACCACCTAATAAACCTGCAATTGTATTTCCTACTCCTTGCGCAACAAGTTCTTTATCTGAAGAAGAAATACGTTTTTGAGGGTCGATGCTATCACCAGCTTCCAAGCTTAAAAGAGACTCTAAACTAGCCACAATTGCCAATGTTATTGCAATTGTGTAAATATGAGGATTACTTAAAAATGAGAAATCAGGAAAAATTAGTACGTTTTTAAATTCTTGGAAATTATTAAAAATAGGCATTGCCACCATGTGAATTGGCGAATTTCCTAAAAAGTACTCTGGTTTCGCAATGGCATATATTTCATTGATTGAAACGCCTAAAAGCACAGCCGCTAAAGCAGAAGGGAATACTTTAAAAAAGTTAATGTTTTTCTTAGCGGCATAATCCCAAAAAATCAAAAGTGCTAAACACGAAAACGAAATAATGACAGCACCATAATTAAAATCTATGAAAGAACGTATTAATTCTGTAATGGTATTTTGGTGATCGGCAACTTGTTCAAATTCAAATTCTCCTTCATAGTCTTGGTCATCTCCTAAAGCATGAGGAATCTGTTTAAGAATAATTACCAAACCTATAGCAACCAACATTCCCTTTATAACGCTTTCTGGGAAGTATGAACTAAATTTCCCAGCTTTCAAATAACCTAAAGCAATTTGCAGTAAACCAGCCAAAATAACCGCTACAAGAAAACCCGGATAAGAACCTAAATCTTTAATAGCTGTAGCTACAATTACAGTTAAGCCAGCCGCAGGTCCACTTACCGAAATTTCAGACCCTGATAAAATTGATACTACAATTCCAGCTACAATTCCTGAAAGTAACCCTGCAAAAAGTGGTGCTCCTGAAGCAAGAGCAATTCCTAAACAAAGAGGCAATGCTACTAAAAAAACGGAAATACCTGATTTCCAGTCAGTTTCTAGTAATGACTTTTGATAATATTTAATTTTCGACATAATATATTTAACGTAGTAGCTTTGAATCAAATTTGAAAAGGGAGTATTCCCTAATATTTAGCATAAGATTGAATATATCAAACATTATTTGATAGACACAACATTACTAACGCTTAAAATGATTTAAACACGAGGAGGCTGAATAATTACATCAAAATGTCCACGAAGGATTCGGGAAGAATATGAAGAAAATAATGTGAGAGCTGAATGATAAATGCTTTCGCTTAAGGTAATGTCTTTATCAAAAACTGAATAATTGTGTAAAATACAAACTACTTTGTAAGCATCAATATCTTCAGATTCTGGAATATCATCGGTAGCGTTTGAATCTGATTTCTTTTCTGTTTCAGCCTTGTTTTGGATATTTACAATTTTTTCTTTTGGTAAAAAAAAGCTTAAATAATGAATACCCCCTACGCTCAAGGCGATAAAATGCAAGGTCGAAACCAAGCAAAAAATCTGAAAGGCTGTATGCAATTTACTTCTGGTACTCATAGCGAGGTTTAATTGGGTGAACAAAATTAAAACATTTTAGTTCTATGTTTTATATTAATAACCATAAAAGATTAAAAATAAAACAAAATTGGGTTATCGAAATCGATAACCCAATCTAACATTAAACCACATACAAACTAAAATATTGTAATCTTTAATTAAAAAAGACTTGATATTGCATAATAATACCGCCTTTTCTATTTGTTGCGTTATATTCTCCAGAAGCATTACTTGTATAAACTGGACGACTCTGATAAGCCAATGTCAGCTTAGAAGTGTGCCCTGAGAAGAGCCAATTAATACCTGCATCATAAAATACCATTGGGTCGGCTAATTTTTCATAATCTGAATATTGAACACTGACATAGGGCATTAAAGTACCCGCTTTGCCCAACATATTATTCGCCATTTTATACCCTATTTGTCCATAAAGCGTTTGCCCAGTTCCATATAATGGGGCATTGTTTCCAGCACCATTTAACACACTGGTGTTCGAATTTCCAGTTGCTGGATTCAGCGGACCACTTTGACGAATATAATTTTTCCCAAAATCATAATCTGAATAAGCTAAATAAGCACTTAAAGCTGTACCTTTTTCTTTGTTAATGGGTGCATCATAAAAAGCGTCAACTGCCAATAAGGTCATTGCTGTTTTCAAGGTATCTCTCCCATTATCTGCCAAATGCCACATCGCATCAGGTTGATAGATAAACCCAGCACCAATATTGAAGAATTTTTTAGTCCCTAAATAAGTCCCTACCATATAAGGATTCATGTTAGATTCTTTATCCCAAAACTGGTACTGGAAATATCCCTGTGTTTGAAATTTTGGTGGTGTTGTGGCAAAGTTTGAATTTTTTGTTAAAGCTGTAGCCGCATTAAAGCCAGCAGATTTCTGAATCGCCATAGGGTCAGTTAAGGCTACTCTATAATCGAAACTGCCCAATTTTCCTTTGGCATAAATACTGAGTTTCCGTAAAAATTGATCATTTACATCATTGGTTGCTTGTTGGTAAAGAGGTGCATCTACTCCTAATTGCCCACCAACAGAAGCTGCTGCAAAACGTGCTAAACCACTCCAACCCGACAAACCTCCACCTAATGAAAGTTTATTTTTAATAACTGAATACTCCCCAACGGCATCATTTATGAAAAAACCTTGTTTTCTATCTGAAAGTGCATTAAAATTATTTTGTCCAACTTGTAAATAGATATAAGTACGGTCGGTGATTTGTCCAAATAATTGTAATCTCAAACGACGAATACCAATATCAGTTGTAGATGATTTTGCAAAACCATTCGTTGTTGAACCCGGATTGTTTTCGTTATGACGAAGCCAAACTTGATTCAACAATGTCATCTTTAAAAACTGCGAACCATCTTGATTTAAATATAATTTACCTTCTTTATAAGTTTGAGAAAAGCTGATATAAGATAACATTAGCCCAACCACCAGAAAAAGCGTTTTTTTCATAGAATTAATTAAATATTTTTTGAGATACTGAGCGACAAAATGTCACTCAGTATTAAATATAACTATTATGTGAATTAAAATTTATACTTTTCTAGCAGCCAATTTATGTCCAGAAATAGGCTTGTGATTGTCAAGACCTATAATTTTCACGGTGCCACCTCTTTCTATATAATCATGCTCGAAATGATGAAGATTTTCCATCACAGAGTGGTCAACCAATTTTGTATTTGTTAAATCTATCGTCACATTAAAACCAGAAGGAATGGCATCCAATTTACTTTTGATACCTAAGTAATTTGTAAAAACAGCCGATTTATCAATTTCTACCAAATATTCATCTCCTTCAAAAGAAACCAATGTTGGTGCTTTGAAAAGAGAACTAATTGGCAAACCATTCACCAAGTGAATAATGATTTTCAAGGCAATACCAGCAGCAATACCAACCAATAAATCTTCGTATAGAGTAAAGAAAATGGTAATCAAGAAAATGGATAATTGTTCTTTTCCAATATTGAATGTATGAATAAATTCTTTTGGATGAGCTAATTTAATCCCAACAGTAATTAACATCGCCGCTAAAGCTGTGTTCGGAATTAATTCGATTAAATGCGAAGCCAACAAAACAAAACCCAAGATAAAAAAGCCATGGAAGAAATTTGCCCAACGAGTTTTTGCACCATTATTAACATTAGAAGAACTACGTGCTACTTCTGAAATCATTGGTAAACCACCTAAAATTGCAGCTAAAGTATTCCCTACTCCTACTGCAATTAAATCTTTATTTGTATCCGATTTACGACGATACGGATCTAACATATCAATTGCTTTTACCGTTAATAATGATTCTAAAGTACCTACCAAAGCAAACATTACTACATATTTTATAAAGATTCCCATTTGTGCAAAACCTGAAAAATCTACATTTACTTTGATGTTTTCCATCAAATTTCCAATGTGAACTAGCGCATAAGCTGGTTCAGTAGTTTGAAAATCCATTGCCAATTCAGCAGGAATTGCTACAATCAGTACAACTAAAGGAGCAGGAATCTTTTTAATAATAGGATTCTTAATAAAAGGCCAGCCTAGCATAATGATTAAACAAACTATACCTATTAAACTGGCTTTAGGATCAAGATTTGCAATAAATGTAGGAATTGCTCCAATCAAAGCAATTGGACCTTTTCCTTTAGTAAGCGCTGGTGCTACATCTAACAAAACTGGAATTTGTTTTGCAATAATAATCAAACCAATGGCAGCAAGCATTCCATGAATCGCAGATAAAGGGAAAAAATCGGCTAATTTCCCCAACTTGAATACGCCAAAAAGTATTTGAACAATACCTGCCACAACCATTGCTCCAAGTGCTAAATGCCAACCCGTTTCACCTCCACCAAATTCATTAACAGCACCCGCCACAATTACAATCAAACCAGCCGCTGGTCCTTTAATTGTTAATCTTGAACCCATCAAAAAACTGACCACAATACCACCAATAATAGCGGTAATTAACCCCATAATTGGCGGAAATTCTGAAGCTTTGGCTATTCCTAAACTCAAAGGAAGTGCAAGCAAAAAAACTATAAAACCAGAAATAGCATCTGTTGAAAAGTTTTCTTTTAACCCTGCGAAGCCATCAAGTGGAGCAGTTAATTTTGTTTTATTTTCCATTTCGAAATAATATTTTAAAGATGTTAGGGACGTGATTCAATGCTTAAACTTTAGACTAAATGCTGATAATTTCTTTTTATGAAGACTTATAAGCTACTTCATGATATGTTTTAATGTGTGGTCCTAGAAAAATTCTGGCATAAAGTCTTACGACAGAAATTCCTCCGATAATGAAACTTGACGAAATAAAAAATGCTAAGAAAACTTGGTCTTCATGGATATGACTAAAGATTAAATCTTCTCCGATAAAGGTTGAAGTAATCGGAAAACCCGTTAAGCCTAAACATGAAACTAAAAACATCATCGCAAATCTTGGATGTTCATAAACGTGTCCGTGGAAACGATTCAAATCAAGTACTTTTTCAATAGCGGTAAGCTTCCTCAATGTGAAATATCCCAAAGTTCCCATGATTACGATGCCACTCAGGTAAAAAATCACTTCTTCCGCTTTGAAGTGTTCGTTGAATGAAATTGCCAAGGCAATCCAGAAATGATTCATGATGATTAATAACCAACTCATCCTTGGGCTTTTTCTTTCTGAATAAGATTTTAATACCATGATAAATCCAATCAGTGAAAACAAACCGGGCAAGTATTCATGCAATTGTTCAGCTAAATTTTCTTGATTATACAGTAATAGCAATCCAATAAAATAGGTAGGAATAAAAAGTAATAACAGCTTATTTACCGTCAGAAAGTCTAATTTTCTTCCTACATTTTTCAAAGGTTTCCAAACGATATAATCCATGAATAAATCTAAATTCCATTCTTTCAAACTCATCACATAAATTGAATACTCTACTTTTTTAGGGAAAGAATCTTCAATTGTATGCTGACGTGGAACGAAATTGTAAAACTGTTCACGAATCATATAACTCACTACCGATGGCGAAACCAGTAATTGATAAGTTCTCAAGAAAGCATTTCCTGCAAAGTGAAATAATGCCAAGTTTTCAAAACCAGCCGCTACTTCTATGAAAATCAAACCAATTTGTGCTACCGAAGCATAAGCAATCTGACTTTTCACAGACGATTGTACTCTTGCAATCAAAGAAGCAATGATACTTGTTGAAAGCCCAAGTAAAGCAATGAGAAATCTTACCGAAATTTGATGTTCCCAAAAAGGAAAAGTTCTTACCAAAAGAAAAACACCCAAATGCACCGAAAGCGAACCATAAAAAATAGCACTTGAAGGCGTAGGACCTTCCATTGCTCTTGGCAACCAAGATGAAAATGGTAATTGCGCAGACTTAACAGCTGCAGCAACCAAAATCATAATCGAAATAAATACGCCAGTAAAACTATGACTTTGCAAATGTTCATGTACCAATTCATAGTTACTCAACTTCAAGAAAGTAATATTTTCATGCCATAAATGGTGGCTCGCCCACATGGCTAGGATTAAACCAATGTCACCAATTCGATATACTGAAAATACTTTAATGGCATTTTTTACAGGCAAATATCTGTCACGATAAAAGGCAATTAATAAGAAGGATGAAATTCCTAGAATTTCCCAACCTATAAAAAGTGTTTCAAAGTTTCCAGCAAGAATCGCTACATTGTAACCTACATAAAAAAACAAAATCGTATTAAAAAAACGCTTATAGCCTTTTTCTCTATGTAGATAATACCGGCTGTAAATCGTTACTAAAAACGTTAAAAATGCTCCAACTAAAAGATAAACCACTGTAATTTTATCAAAACAAAAATCAATCAGAAACTCATAATCTTTAGATTTAAAAAGTACTATTTCCTTTAAATTAAGTGTTTCATGCCCATGCAAAAGCCAGTAAACTAAAAAAACAATAAAACTAATTAAGTGTACTCCTACTGTTGAAAAGGCAGCCCATGACAAAACACTTTCCTTTTTTTGAGGAATTAATAAACTAATTATAAAGCCTACTATAGGTATAAGAATAAAAATTTGAAGTATTGAAGTCATCTTGTATTCTTATTTAATTAAATAAACTGGAAAATTTTCTTGGTGAGATTCAAGCAAGGGTTCAATATCAGAAACAGCGTCTAATTGTTTATTAACAGACTGATAAGGTACAAAATGACCATTCTCAAATCTAAAAATCGCTCTGGTTTCAGGATTCACTACAGCCAAATGCACCCATTCATTATTGAACCATTCATAAGTTTCTGGAGCTGTTTTAATTGTATTCAACACCACATCAGGAAAATGTTCAACAATAAAAAGCATACGAATGGGGTCATGAACTTCAATCATTTGGCTTGGCAGACCCGGTCTTAAATCACCATCAATACCATTGGCAACTCCAAAAAGTCCCATAACATTATGTGGTAATTTTGAACCAGCACCTAATTTTTGATTATCAACTCTTGAGAAATAATATTCCAGATTAATTCCCCCGCAAACTGGTGCGGCGGCTTTCAAAATATTAAAAAGATACTTGCCATCTAAATCAACTTTGTAGTTGTAAGAATTCATAAAAGCACGTCTATCTAAAAATAAATCTTTCGATAGTTCTCTTCTTCCAACAATACAAATCGCATTAGTAGCGTGGTTAAGTTCTGGTCTTGGTTCAAAAAGGGAAACCGACCTTGTACGAATTTTATCATGAATTTCTTCTGCCGTCAATTTCGTATCAATTGATTCAAATCTTCTTGAACGTTCTTTCGCATTGAAATCAAGTGCTTTCACAAAAAGTGGTTCATTTTTTTGATGACCAATTTTATTTTTTTCAGAAAGTATATTTTCGTCAAAAAACAAAATCTCATCACGGGTAGTATCATGTAAGCCACCCACAAATTGTGTCGTTTCAGGAATGTCAATTCCTTTTGAAGCCAATATTTTTCTTACTTCAACATGATTCAACATATAACTTGCTACTCTCGCATTCACAGAACCAGGTCTTCCACAACAAGCTCCACAGTCATAACCTGCATAATGAGTATTGTTTACACTGCTCGCCCCGTGCCCTATTATATATACGATAGGAGCAAAATCTTTCACTAAACCAATACTTTTTAGCAGTCCTTCCATACGTTGAGCCATTTCATCAACGGTAAAACCAATCTGGAGTTCATCTTTTCTTGGATGGCTGTGATGATGATTATGTTCTATCGTTAAGCTAGATTCTTTATCCATGTGTTTGAATGAAGAAACTGAAGCGGCGCTCATTGATGGTCTGAAAATATTCAAGAACAAACGAAATATAGACCAAAAGCCCAGAGTCTGTGAAAACAACCAGCCACTTAATAAAGAATGAGTATGTTTAGTAAAATGTGCATCTTTACCTTCTTTCTTTTTAGAACCTAGCTCTTTAATCAAGAATTTAGGATTAACTGGCGCTGGACATTGCTTTGTATATGAATTAGCATGTTCTGGTTGATAATAAAACTCAACACCAAAAAAACCGGGTGTACCAAAGGTTTCACAACCAGTATCAAATTTTTCAAGGTATCTTCGAATCGAACACTCACGGTCATCAATACAAAACATTGCTTGAAAACTCTTCTCCTCAACTTCTCTTTTCGTCGCATTTCCTAGTTCAATCCCTGCCAATACTTGGTCGTAATAAGTCCATTCAAAAGCATCTTGCCAAATTGTAAGTACTTGATTCAATTCAGTTTCAGGCACTTCTGCAAAAATATCTTTTGTTTTGTCTTTAATTGTACTTCCAAGTGTCACCCAGTTTTCACCAAATTTGAAGTCAAGTGCATCAATCTCCAAAAGCAATTCAAAAACAATTAAATCATGCGTAGAGATTTTCTTATGATCTAATAATGTTTGTGGTAAATCTTCAACGACTGAAACCATTCCCGACCAACCTTGATGTGCAAACTGCTGGTCATAAAGGTATTGCTTGTAAAGTAAAGCATCACCTACAAGTATTTTCAACAAATCTTCAATCTTGCAATGTCCTTCCAACAATAGTTTTCTCGCTCTTGTTGTTTTGAAAAAACTGGTAAAGGTATTGCGCTCCATTTCTCTAATTGAAGCCAAAAATCCTTTATGAATATTAGGAAAACTCCAAATTGAAATCCCTTGATCTAAGAAACTACAAAGAATTCTGAATAAAATTGGATGAACCAACAAATCCATATCTATGTGATGAATCAATTTCCAGTTTGCTCTTAAATTACCTACTCTTGGAGAAATCAACGTATCATACTCTTTTTGAAGTACTTTCTCTTTCCAGTCTAAAAGGTACTCCTCTCCCATTCTTTCAACAATCACTTTTTCAAGAATAGCGATATTTACTCTATTGGAGTGATAAAGCGTTCGGTATTCATCTAAACTCAGAAATACTTTATACCCAAATATTTTTGAAGCCTTTCTGATGGCTTTGTAAAATTTGAGATGCTGAAAAGCATGAAGTGTATTATGATGAACAAAGTCTTTTAAAGGAGCTTGCGCAGGCAAATAATGCTTCAATTCATGAAGTATTTCATGTTCATCAAAGGATGAATGGTGTGTTTTCATACAAATACTTTAAGATTTATCAAGACTTATACAGTTGATTGCGCAGGCATACTTACATTTTACTGGAAAGTAAAAATCAAGCATAACAAAAAACTAGAATATAAAATTTGATTTTTATCAATTGACAAACCAAACAATACAATCAAGTTCAATACAAGTTTTAGCCACATTATCAGAATTAGACCAATAATTTGAACCAACTTTTACAAAAGAATTACGCTGAAATAAACAATCTGTTTACGTTGAAGTTGTAAACAATGAAAGCACCAAGAATGATACTTTTCACAAACGAGTGTCAAATACGAAAATTGAGGAACAAAACAAAAAGCTGAAAGCAAGAATGAATTTTAGATTTAAAAATCCAAGAAGAAAGGTAAGTTTGCTTTAATATTAAAGCTTTGAAAGTAAAAAATTGACTGATTGTAAAGTTGATTTTTGCTAAATCAAAATCTTTACCATTTTCAGAACTTTCTTCACTTTCGTTGATTTCTGTATCACAGAATTGAGTTCGAGAGGTATCAGTTGAAGTTTTTAAAAAATATCTTTTGATGTGTTGGTTCTGCGCATCACTACCAAGATTCATTGGCGAAGCAATGAATTTGAAGCTTACTAGCAACAACAACAAAAATATTTTCAAAAATTTCATATTGCCGGAATTCTTTGTTGACAAGAAAGTGCATTACTGATAATGATGACAATTTATGTCTTTCACTTCGAATTAACATCAATTGAATATGAATTATTTCATAATGAATGAAAAATTCACAATAAAGTTTAATTTTTTAATTAAAAATCAATATAAAGTCCCTCAAAAAAGAAAAAACTACTTGAAAACAAGTAGTTCTATAATTAAATATTCAGAGATAGGAAGCAAAATCATCAAGTTTGTTTAGAAGACAATTGCCTGCGGAGACAAATTTATGCCTCCGACAGACACTGTACACCATTAACCATTTTTATAAACAAAACTTGTAAAGGTAGCATCTCAAAAAAGAGATGAAACATTATATATTGAAGCACGTTTTAAGAATGCACACAAACTAAAACAATGCTATACTATGCTAGTGAATTTCATTACAAATTTAAAAAAAAAATCAGCGATTCAAAATTTTTTACTTATAATTTGACTCAAAATTGGAAAAAGACAATACTTTATTAACACAGCATTAAAAATATTGTTAATTTGCTATAATTACCTCAAATAGAAATACATTCAATGAAAAACAGCATTCAAATTGATGCCAGCTCAAGTAAGCCTAAATTCCAACAATTAATCGAATATATCCTCAACGCTATTGAAGAAGGAGAGTTAGTAAGAGGACAACAATTACCTTCCATTAATGAGGTTTCACACAACTTTGGAATGGCAAGAATGACGGTAGCAAAAGCTTATGATGAACTCCGTGAAAAAGGAATTATTACTTCTCATCATGGCAAAGGGTTTTACGTTTCTAATACTGATACCAGAAGTCAGCTCAATATTTTTGTGCTTTTTGATGCTTTAACACCTTACAAAGAAATTTTGTATGACAGTTTAGTCGCTGAGTTGGGTGAAAACGTTACACTGAACATCTTCTTTCATCACCATAATCTAAAAGTATTTGAAAACACTATTAATAACCATCTTGGTTCTTATAATTTTTATATCGTGATGCCACATTTTAATCAGGATGTGACAAACGTACTTCAAAAAATACCCAAAGAAAAGCTCTTAATTTTGGATATTGACGTACCTACTTTTGGTACTGATTACGCTATTTTATGTCAAGATTTTCAAAAAAATACTTATACTGGACTAATTGAAGCCAAAGATTTAATTAAAAAATATCAGACTTTTTCATTGGTTTTAAGTAGTAAAAGCTTTCAATATACTCCTGTGGGCATCATTCAAGGTTTTGAACGTTTCTGTCTTGAAAATGATATTGCTTACGAAATTATTTCAGATTTAGAAGAAGAAGAACATCTTCAAAAAGACCATGCTTACTTAGTTTTCCGTGAAAATGATTTGGTAAGATTTATCAACTGGTCGAATAAAAAAGGTTGGAAATTAGGTACAGACATTGGTTTAATGTCTTACGATGATACGCCAATTAAAGAAATCTTGGCAGAGGGTGTTTCTGTAATTTCAAATGATTTTTCATTGATGGGCAAAAGAGCGGCTCAAATGATTCTTTCTCGGCAAAAGGGAAGGTTTGTCAATAAAAGTTACTTCATTAAGCGAAAATCTTTGTGAAAGAGTGATTAGTAATTGGTAATTAGTGAATAGATTTTGCTTTTAAAGAGTATTTCCCAACTATTTCTTTCAGTAATCGTAAGGAAATACTCTTTAACTTATTCACTTCCAAAACCTCCGCCACCCGGCGTCCAAATTGTTAATTTATCTCCTTTTTGAGCTGAGATTTCATTATCTGTCGTAAATGTTTCGTCTGGTCTAGCTAATAAATGCTTTCCAGATTTTCCAGCTTTCCCGCCTTTTAAACCATAAGGTTGTGTGCTAATATGCTGACGAAGTAATGAAACTTCTACTTCTTCTAAAAAAGTTACTTCACGCACAATTCCTTCTCCTCCTTTAAATTTCCCTGCACCAGCAGAATCATTACGGATTTCAAAACGATTTAAATAAACTGGATAACGCAACTCCATGATTTCTGCATCAGTAATTCTAGTGTTGGTCATGTGCGTATGTACACCAGAGGTACCATCAAAACCATCTCCTGCTCCACTTCCTCCGCAAATTGTTTCGTAATAACCAAAGTTTTTGTTGCCAAATAAAAAGTTATTCATCGTTCCTTGCGATGAAGCCACAATGCCAAAAGCTTTCAGTAAAGTATCTGTTAATCTTTGACTTAATTCAACATTACCACCTACAACGGCGGGACAATCTGCTGGGTTTTCAGGATAATCTGGATTCAAAATTGACTTTTCTGGAATGACTAATTCAACCGCTTTTAAAATGCCATCGTTCAAAGGTATTTTTTCGTTCAATAACAATCTCAGCACATAAATTACGACAGAATTGACAATCGCAATATTGGCATTTAAATTTCCTGAATCCGTTTTTGTACTTCCTGTAAAATCAATCGTGCAATGGTTTTCTGTGATTGTTACTTGTACTTTCAAAGGCTCACCATTATCTAAAAACTCTTCTGCACGATATATTCCTTGTCCAAATACTTGAAGTTTTTCTCTCATTCTACTTTCAGAATAAGTTTTCAAACGCTTCATATAAAAATGAACTTTCGCCAAACTATATTCTTGAACCAAGCTTTGTAAAGCTTCTTCTCCATTTCTATTTGCCGCCAAAGCAGCATTTAAGTCTGCTAAATTCTCATCAATCGCTCTTGTTGGATACTCTGCTGATAGCAGTAAATGTTTAATCTCCTCCCAACGCATTTCACCATTTTTCACCAAATACATGGGTGAAATCACAACGCCTTCTTCTGCTAAATTCTTTGAATAGGGTGGCATTGAAGCAGGACGAACTCCACCAACTTCGGAATGATGACAACGATTTACGACATAACCAATCAATTCATCATCAAAGGAATATACCGAAGAAATTAAAGTAATATCAGGTAAATGCGAACCTCCAAATTTGGGATGATTCGTTACCACAACATCACCTTTTCCAATACTAATATGCTTCAAAACACTTCTTACACAAACGCCCAAACTACCCAAATGCACTGGAATATGTGGCGCATTGGCGATTAATTCTCCTTCGGCATCCAGTAAAGCACACGAAAAATCTAGCCGTTCTTTTACATTCACAGAAAGTGCTGTTCTTTGAAGTAATAAACCCATATTCTCGGCAATCGTCATAAAGCGATTGGTGAAAAGTTCCAATTGAGTTTCTTGATTATCTACTTCACTATCAACAATTTCCTCCGCTACTTTTTGAATAATGGCTGTTCCTTTATTGTCAATTTTCAAAGTCCAGCCTTGTTCGATAACAGTTGTGCTGAATGGATCTAATAACAAAGCAAAACCATTGATGATAGCACCATTTTCCAACTGATTTCTGAAATAAACTGGAATACTTTGCCATTGTTTATTGAAAAAAGCCTTCACAGAATGATTTGCTTTTGGAAAGTATTCTATAGCTATTTCAGTTTCAGGAGTCACTTCTTTTTCCGAAAACTCAAAAGCATTTACTCTGATGCTTTCTAATTCTATCGCTCTGTTTTCTATCCAATGTCCAAAAATGGCATTGTATTTTTCTTTGAATGTAGCTAACATTTCATCGAAACTTTGCCATGTTACTTCTATCGTTGAATCTTGTCCTTTGAAACGAAGATATAAAGTATGACTTTTGAAACGAATGTTTTCACTGGCTACACCATCGTTTTCTAAAGTATTGATAACTTCATCTTCTGCATGAGTGAACAATTCTTTTAGTTTCGCATCTAATTGTTTATCAAAAATCGCTAATACTGAGCGCTCTGAAAAGCGTTCTACTTGTGCTTTATCAATGCCAAATGCTGAAAGTAATCCCGCATCTTTTGGTAAAAGAATCTTATTGATATTTAATAAATTAGCAATTCCACAAGCGTGTAAACCGCCTGCACCACCAAAAGCTACCAATGCATAATCATGGATTGAATAACCTTTTGCAATAGATATTTTTCGAACAGTATCCGCCATTTTCTCATTGGCGATGGCTCTGAATCCTTCTAATATTTCTTCTTTTACAGGTTCTTTACCTGTTTTTTGGGCAATGCTCTGTAATAATTCTTGCAGTTTAGCTTCTGCTTTTTCTGGAAAAACAGGAATACTAAATTGTTGAATATCTAAGCGACCTAATAGTAAATTGACATCCGTAATGGTTAAATCTCCACCTGCTCCATAACAAGCTGGACCTGGCATTGAACCTGCACTTTCTGGACCAACACTTAATTTAAAGCCATCAAATGAACAGATTGAACCTCCGCCAGCCGCTACAGTTTCTATGGCTAATGAAGGACTAAAGATTTGTCCACTTCCAATTTTTTGCGAGAATTGATAATCAAAATTTCCATCATAACGTGCAACATCGGTACTTGTTCCACCCATATCGAAAGTTACAATTTTCTGAAAACCAGAAGCTTCTGCAATATATGCTGCACCAACTACGCCTCCTGCTGGACCAGAAAGTAAACTATCTTTTGGATGAAAATGATGGGCATTCACTAAACTTCCTGCACTTGTCATTACTTTAAAGTGTTTATCTGGAATTTGTGAACTGATATTATTGATATAAGTATGAATAATTGGAGCAAGATAGGCATTCACCACAGTTGTTTCTGCTCGATTCAAAAACTTGATTTGCCTACTTAATTCTGTAGAAATATTGACGTATTGAAAGTATTTTAGCAATATTTCATTCAATGTTTTTTCGTGAATGTTATTACGGTAAGCATTTTTTAAACAGATTGCTATTGCTGAAACTCCTGCTTCTTTTAATCTTTTTGCTGTTACTTCAATTGTTGAAATATCCATTGCTTGAATGATATTCCCGTCTTTATCTATTTGCTCTTTTACTTCAATTACTTCGCTATAAAGTGGTTCTGGACGAACAATATTCAATGCAAAAATATCTGGGCGTGACTGATTACCAATGACTAACAAATCTTTAAATCCTGCTGTTACAAAAAAAGCGGTCTTCGCTCCTTTCATTTCTAAGAGTGCATTTGTTCCTTTGGTAGAACCAATTCGTATTTGAATTGCTGGAAATTGTTCTTTTAACCCTGTTTGGGTAATTAGTCTTGCCCCTAAAACAGGAGCTTCTTCAAAGGCTGTTAATGCAAAACTTAATACTTTATTTTGCAATGATGCTGGTAAAGATTGGTCTAGTTTTAAAGTATTATTGGCTACATCAAAACTTACAACTTTCGCTTCAAAATCATGATTTAATAAAGTAAAAGTATATCCTTCCAAAATATCTCTTTTCAAAAACCAAGAAGCTTTTAATTGAAAAGTTTGCGGATTGATTTGCGATACAATTTCGCCACGAAGTGAACTATTTGAAAGAATTTTATAGCGATATTGTTTTCCATCACTATCAGAGGCAACACAATCGGTGAACGTTCCACCAGTATCTATTGAAATGTAGTAGGTTTTTTGCATGTTTTTTTAGAGATAAAAGAAGCAAGAGACAAGATTTTAGACTTTAGACACAAGAAGCAAGACACAAGATTTGTGATTTGAGATATAAGAAGCAAGAGACAAGAAGTAATACTTTTTTGTTAAGTTTTCACATGACACAGTCTAATGAATAGTATCAAAAAAAAGAAACAACATATTATTTTTTAATCTTTTGCTTATTCCTATTTCTGAAATCTTACTTCTTGAGTCTTGCTTCTCAAATCTTGTGTCCTGCTTCTTGCTTCTAGTGTCTCATATCTTGCTTCTATTCAAAAATCCAAATGCACATTAATCCATTCTCCATCCATTCTTGTTCCGAATTTTTTGTAGAAATTAATGGCTGGTTCGTTCCAATCTAATACTTGCCACATCACACCTGTGCAGGCATCATCTTTGGCTTGTTGAATCGTTGCTTCTAATAATTTTTCACCTAAACCTTTTCCTCTCATTTTTTCAGAAACGATTAAATCTTCCAAATACAAACGCTTTCCTTTCCAAGTAGAATATCGGTAATAATACAAGGCTAGCCCTACGACTTCACCTGCTACTTCTGCTACAATAGTACCATAGATTGGATTATCGCCAAAACCATCCAAATACATTTGTTCAACTGTATTGGTTACTTGTTCAGGAGCTTTTTCATAAAGCGCTAATTCTTTGATTAACTCAAACATCACAGGTACATCTTCACGAATACCTTTTCTGATAATAACTGACATTGGAATATTTTTAGGTTAATGGTTTTATTCGTTATTCACATAAGTATCCCATTTCTGGATTACTTGTTGCATTTCTTCTGGTAGCTCTGTATCAAACTGTAAAAATTCTCCCGTTTTTGGGTGAATAAATCCTAATGACTTTGCATGTAATGCTTGTCTCGGACACATTTTAAAGCAATTTGTTACAAATTGTTCGTATTTAGAAAATACCGTTCCTCTCAAAATTCTATCGCCTCCATAAGTAGTATCGTTGAATAATGGATGACCAATATGTTTAAAATGTACTCTGATCTGATGCGTTCTTCCAGTTTCTAAATTACATTGTACTAACGATACATAGCGTAATTTCTTCAATACTTTATAATGCGTTGTAGCATCTTTTCCCATTGAACCATCTGGGAAGACAGTCATAATCTTACGATCTTTCAAACTTCTTCCAACATGACCTGTAATCGTTCCTTCATCAGTTTTAGGTTCACCCCAAACTAAAGCATTATAAGTACGTTCAATACTATGGTCGAAGAATTGCTTTGCCAAATGTGTCATCGCTGTTTCTGTTTTGGCAATTACCAATAAACCAGAAGTATCTTTATCAATACGATGTACTAAACCCGGACGAATTTCTCCATTGCGATGTGTCGGTAAATTTTGGAAGTGATACACCAAAGCATTTACTAAAGTACCTTCCCAATTGCCATGTGCTGGATGCACAACCATACCCGCAGGTTTGTTTACAACCAACAATTCATCGTCTTCATAAACAATATCTAAAGGAATATTCTGTGGGATAATCTCTGTATTACGAGGCGGTTCTGGTAATAAAACCGTAATAACATCTAATGGTTTTACTTTATAGTTTGCTTTAATGATTGCCTCATTTACTCTTACTGCACCAGTTTCAATCGCATCTTGAATTTTATTCCGAGAAGCATTTTGCATTCTTGACATAAGGTACTTATCTACCCTTAAGATACTTTGTCCTTTGTCAACCTCAAATCGGTGGTGTTGATACAATTCTTCTTCTTCGTCTTCTATTTCTTGCATATATTTGGCATTAAAAATCAAAATTAATCAAATACCGCCATGTTTCAATTACCTCATTCTCCTTTAACGTTAATAAAGGATTCTGTGCTAGCACCCTACAATATAAAATTATACATTAAAAGAGATGATTTAATCCACCCAACTGTAACAGGAAATAAATGGAGAAAACTAAAATTCAATTTAATAGAAGCGAAAGAAAAAGGGTTTGACCAATTATTAACTTTCGGGGGTGCTTACTCTAATCACATTTATGCAACTGCCGCTGCTGGCAAAGAATTTGGGTTTAAAACAGTAGGAATTATTCGTGGAGATGAACTGACACCTGATTCAAATGATACTTTACGATATGCACATGATTGCGGAATGGAATTAATTTTTGTTACTCGACTCGACTATAATTTTAGGAATAGATTAACCCGACAATACGGAGAAAAATTTTATGTATTACCTGAAGGCGGTACAAACGACTTGGCAATAAAAGGCGTAAACGAAATGGTTGATGAAATTTATGAGGTAATCGACCCCGACTTTGTTTGTTCTGCCGTTGGTACTGGTGGAACTTTAGCAGGTATAGTGAGTGGCGTTAGAGGAAAAACCAAAGCCATTGGTTTTGCTTCATTAAAAGGAAAAGGTTTATTGAAAGGACAAATTGAAAAACTTTTACCTTTTGAAAAAGAGTTTGAACTCAACGAACAATATCATTTCGACGGTTATGCTAAAACTACTCCCGAATTGATTCAATTTATCAAAGGTTTTGAAGAAAGAAATCCCAACATTCAGCTTGAACAAGTTTATACTGGCAAAATGATGTTTGGGATTTATGATTTAATTCAAAAAGGATATTTCCCAGAAAATTCAATGATTGTAGCGGTTCATACTGGTGGTTTACAAGGACGATGCGAGGAGTTGAAATGAACGGTGGGCTTTCAGCTTTCGGATTTCAGTAATCAGCTTTCTTTATTAATGAGAAATAAGACTGAAATCCGATTGCCGAAAACTGAAAATTAAACCTATCCCCTCCTACAAAATTTCTCCAACATGTTTCTGAATATTCTTCGACATCATTGTCAATGGTAAATCGTTATCATCTACTCCAAAGGGATTTTCAATTTCTTCTGCAATTAATTCCAAACTTGCCAATACATAAAATACAAAAACCACAATTGGCACAGCGATATAGCCTAAACTAAAGACATAACCAAAAGGCAGTGACATCACATAAAAGAATATAAACTTCTTAATAAAAACAGAATAAGAAAACGGAATTGGCGTATTCTTGATGCGTTCGCAAGCACCACAAATATCAGTAAAGGCACGAAACTCTTCATTCAAAAAAAGTAATTGAGTACCACTAATGATTTTTTGATTGTACAAATCGTTCAAACGGGTGTACATCAAAGCTGCAATATGATTGGGCTTATGTAGTTCATGATCGATAATAACATTAGACTGAAATACTTCGCTATCACGTTGATGTCCTCTGAGGTGTCTTTTCAAGGCAAAAGCATATTCAACGATATGTTCTCTAAAAAATGTTCTGTTAAGCTCATCGTCTTTAGGCAACACTGCATTAATTTTCATCGCTAAGTTTCTGGAAGTATTGGTTAAGCTTCCCCATAGTTTTCTGCCTTCCCACCAACGTTCATAAGCAGTATTGGTTCTAAAAACCAAGAGTAATGAAATCACAAAACCCAACATTCCATGCAGAATAGTAATGTTTTTGAGATGACTATTCTCGCTCAATTTAAACACTTCTATTTCTAAAAAAGCGACCAATGCTACATAAATAGATAAACTTACTATCATCGGCATCAACTGACGAACAGTATCGCTTTTATGAACTCTGAAAATAAATGTAAACCATTCTTTAGGATTATAATTAATCATTTTAGTTTGATGGGTTTGTTAGATTTAGGAATGATGACCTTAGCAAATATACTACAAGGCTTCTATTTTCAAGTAGAAGCCTTGTAGAAATACACTCAATCAAATCATTTTAAAAACCGCATGATATACTCATTAATTTCTTTTCGCTGAACCTCATTAGCATTGTCGTCCATATCATTATGGATAGTATTATTCAATTTAATGATGGTAATTCCGTATTTCTTTTGTTCTTCAAGGCTTGGCAAAACACCTTCATCTGCTACTTGGTCGCTCGAACGCAAAGAGTATAATTTTGGTTGAGCAGTTCTAGGGAAAGGCATTCTTCTGCTATCCAATGAAATTACTTTATCTACCAAATCAGGGTGTTTATGGGCAAACAAAACAGACATATCTCCCCCATTTGAATGCCCAATAAGTATTACATGTTTGAAATCTAACTGAGGTTGAGTCTTTTTTAATTCATTCAACACAAAGAGAATATTATCACTCCCTCTTTCCCAAAATGGACGCCTCACAATTTGTGGAATTCCAGTTGTTGGTATTAAATCATCATTTGGCAATTCATGCTGAATACTGGCTACAAAATATCCATGAGTAACCAAGTGTTTAGCAATAGATTTATAAGCTTTATTTGAGCCACCCTTGTTTTGCCAATACCCATGACTAACAATTACTAATGGCTGATTCTTTAGTTTTTTAGTAGTTTGGGGGAAATACAATGCCACAGGAATTTGTCTATTCCTAGTTTTATCAAAAAGCACAAGACTATCTTCAAGGACTTTAAAGCTTACTACATTTGTTGAAAAAGATTGAGCAATACAAGGTTTTACACAATTGAAAAGAACTACAGAACAAAGTAGAAAACTACAGATTTTTTTATACATCGGTTTAAGGTAAATAAAGCTAAATAAAGGATTTCACAAACGTGAAAAACATCGTTTCTACAAATATACTTAGATGAAATATTTAATAGAAAAACTTTATTTTTCATTCGAAAAAATCATGCTAAAAAGCGTAAAAAATAGCTTCCAAACAGTAAGAAAAAAGATATTAAAATTAATTACGTTTTTACTACTATTTTCCATCTTTGAGCAAAGCCATAAACTTTAAAATAGTTCAAATAACTACTAATCAACCACTTAAATAAAGAATATAGTAAAGACAAACAACAAACGATTGATAAATAGACATTCAAAAGCAGCCGAAAACTATCATTGATTTATTTGAATCTAGATTTAGGTAAAAAACTATAGCCGTTGTTTGTTTCCTTACAAACAACTAAATTAGAATTGTAAATTTCAAGAAAGCTTTTACAATATCATTTCACTAGGGCTGGACTTAAGTCCAGCCCTAGTGAAATGATATTAAACAATTTAAACTAGAAAAATAAGCTTGCAATTTAAAATAATCAAAAGCAAATTCATCCTAAACGAACACGATTACCAAAAATGGCTACAGAAATTATCCACACAACTCCCGATTGCGAGATTGTAAGTTCAAGAATTTTTAATGCACCGAGAGCATTAGTCTATCGTGCTTGGGCTGAACCAAATCATTTAAAAGTTTGGTGGGGACCAGCAGGATTTACCAATACTTTTAATGAATTTGATTTTCGTGTAGGAGGAAAATGGAGTTTTATTATGCATGGGCCAGACAAAGGAAATTATGCTAATGAATGTGAGTTTATTAAAATAGAATATCCATTACTTATTGCATGGCAACGTTTCTCAAAACCAATTTTTCAAGTAGTGGCAACATTTGAAGAAGTACCCGAAAACAAGACCAAACTTGTTTTTAAAATGCTTTTCAATACCGCTGAAGAATGTAGTAAACTAAAACCTTTTGTCGTTGACAAAAACGAAGAAAACTTTGACAAACTGGAGAAGGAATTATTGAATATTGTGATTTGATTAATAAAACCTGTGAATTGTTCGTGAGACATAAATAATAGAGCTGTTTTAAAATCTTTCATTTAAGACTATATATTATCGTTCTCACTCAAAACAAATAAAAAGTCTCTTCGTTACACACCAAGTATTGCTTCTAATTCATTCAATGATTATTTTATGAGATGAATTAGATGAGTATAATTAATAAATCTACCAACTCCAAATTCTTTTACATTCATGAAAAAACTAATCCTATTCTTCATTTTAGTCACCGCTTCTATTACTGCTCTCTCACAAAAACCGATAGTGAAACCTTTCCGCTTGGAGGGTACAATATTAAATTCGGATACTATAAAAGAAGTTAATATTTCAATATTTTGGGAACATACAATTTCCTCTGAAAAAGCAAAAGTTATTAATCAGAAATTTGTTTTTGAAGGTGGGTTAGAACATCCAACTTTAGCCCTTATTTCAACCAATAATATACGCCAAGAGTTTGGAGTTTGGCTGGTCAATGATACTATTCAAGTTGATTTTGAAGTAAAAAAACGAGAAACAGGCTCTTTGTATTTACATACTAAAAAAGTTAGTGGAAGCCAAGAATCAATAGACTTTACCACTCGAATTGCCCCTAGAAATGCCATGCAAAGTAAAAAATTCTCTGATGCTCAAAGAAAAAAGATGGTATATCAATCCCTTGAAAAATATGTAAATGAGCATAAGGGTTCATATTTATCTTTGCAAAATCTTTCAAACGAAATTAGTTTTGGAGAATGTGATTTATCTAGCCTACAAGATTTATTTGAAAGGCTTTCGGAAGAAGTAAAACTGTCTGACAGTGGTAAATACTTTAAGGAGAAACTTGCTAAGTACAGAAAGAACACAATTGGTAATCGAATCCCAGACCTTAAAATCCCCAACCAAACAGGTGATTCTGTCATGCTTAGTTCTCTAATAAAAGGTAAAACCATTATTAGTTTTTGGGCTTCGTGGTGTGGTCCTTGTAGAGAAAAACATAAATACATGGTTAAAAATCAAAAACTTTTTGAAGATAAATCTGTCAAAATTATTGGTATTTCTTTGGATGATGATCAACAAAAATGGTTGAAGGCTATCAAAACCGATAATATTAACTGGTGGACAAATCTTGCAGACTTGCAAGGAGGATTTGATAGTAAAACAGCCCAAACTTTTAAAATAACCAGTGTCCCATTCATGATTTTAGTAGATGATAAAATGAGGATTCTAGAGAATGACTACCAAAGTATCTTGGTTAATCTAAGAAAATAATTAGGTTGGTTTTACTCATAATTTTCTTGGATTCAATAAGAAATAAAAATGCTTAGAAAATGGAATAACTTCATTTTCTAAGCATTTTTATTTTGATATTACTATTTCAAACTCGTTTCTCCAGTAGCTTTTGTAGCTTCTTTTTTCAATTTGTCATTGGCAACAATGGCAAATTCTACTCTTCTATTTTGCTCTCTGCCCGATTCTAAAGTATTGTCTGCCACGGCATCTTTTTCTCCATAACCAAGCACCGTCAAACGACTTTTTGAAACATTATTAGCTTTCAATACTGCCGCAACTGCTTCTGCTCTTTGCTGAGATAATTTCATGTTATAAGCTTCTGTTCCTACATTATCAGTATGGCCAGCTACTAAAATTTCTGTGTCAGGATATTGCTTTAATGTTTCTGAAAATTTTATCAGATTTTCATTAACAGTAGGATTAATTTTTGATGAATTAAAGTCGAATAAAACACCTGATTTCATCGTAATTTTGATACCCTCTCCTACTCTTTCTACATCTGCCAACACATCTAAATCTTTCTTTAGTTTTTCAGCTTGCTTGTCCATGTATTTGCCTACGAATGTCCCAGCAATACCACCAACGGCTGAACCAACGATGGCATAAATAGCAGGGTTTTTAGATTTTCTACCGATTGCTGCACCCATTGCAGCTCCAGTTCCTACTCCAATGATAGCACCTCTTTGGGCATTATTCAATTTTTTAAATGAATTACAAGAATAAAAATTGGTGCTAATCAATATTACAAGTAATATCATTTTACTTGGAATATTAGCTAAAAAGGAAGTCGTTTTCATAATATGATTAATTTGATTAAATGAGACTCTAAAGATTTTACTTAAAAATGATTTTTATACTGGCAATTGTTTTTTTAATGCTTCTTGCTCAGATTTGGTATGATATTCTGATATCTTTATCTACTTTGTTCATATTGCATTATTTATATCTTATAATCAACAACTTAAAAGATTTGTACCAGTAAGAAATAGCAAAAAACAAAGTGTACAATTGAGCAAATAGCTCTACAAGATGGGCGAAATGTATCGTAAAGAAGGGATAAGTGAAATAAAAATCGCTAATCACTAAATTCAGTATCAAGCGATACTTCATTTTAATAATTAGCGATTTGGAGAAATATATTCTTCTTAAAAATCTAAATCTCTTTCTCTGCAACGGTATATAAACGCACTGGACCTAATAAGCCTGAGGCTAGTAATGGGTCAGTTTTCTGGAAATGTTTCCAAGCAGAAAAAGTAATTCTTTGACCTTTTTTCGTTTGATTATTTTTATACCATTCTGGAAAATTCAAAATAAATTTATGTGGACTATAAGTATTTTCTTCTGGCAAATATTCATCACCAATCATACGATTTGGCCAAAGGTTTGTAACTGCAATTTCTAGTAAATTCTCTCCTTGCTTTAAAGCACTTGTCAATTCCACGACAAAGGGTTCTTTCCAAGTAAGTGCCAGATATTTACCATTGAGTTTTACTTCCGCCAATACTTCTACACGACCCAAATTCAAGAAATAACGTAAATGTTTAGCATTTTTATTGAGTGAAAAATGAAAGCTTTTATGATAATTTGCAGTACCTGAAAAATGCCTTACACCAAAGTTTTCATGCAAATGCAATGATTGTAAGTTGGCTAATTCAATCGAATCTGGCGCACCTAATCCTTTAGGAAAATTGATTTTCCAAGCTCCATCCAAATTCAATACTTTACAACTTGCTACTTGTGCTAAAGTACTTGTTTGTGTTTTAATCTTTGCTTGATATTTCCCATTTTGCCAAAAAAGCATTTTAGTTTTTCCTTTTTTTGAAGCTTCAAAAGTAATTGGAAAAGTAATTTCTGATGCTGGTAAACCTTTCTTAAATAATACTTTTACAGATTCTTCATCCAGTGCTTTTTCTATCAATTCGGGGCGAGTATAATTTCCTTCAAATTGACAAATAAATTGTTCTTCTGTAGGACTTGCCCAAAGTCCGGGATGAACCATTTTGTTCGAATCTGTTTCTTTAATGGCTAAAGTATTCTCTGCCAATATTCCATTTATGTATAATTGGGCTTTGGCATTTTGATAGACTAAAGCGAGGTGTGTCCAGCCAGAAATTGGTTGATTTGCAAACACGACATCAAGTAAAGCAGCATTTGCACGTTCAAAAACTCTAACGCCATTTTGTCCAACAGAAAGCCCAACAGTGTAATGTCCTTCTGGATAAAGACCTGTAGTTTTTGGCGGAAAAATCAGCATACTTTTCCCTCTGTGAGCAAAAGTATCAGGTTTACACCAAGACGTAATCGTGAAATTATTTTGAACAGATTTGAAAGTAGCAAGCTGATTTTCAAATGGTTTTACCTCAAGAATTATTTCATTATTGAATAAAACACTTTGAAAAGTGAGCTTTTTATCAGCACGTCTGAAGAATACAAATAGCGCTTGGGTAGGAGCAAAATTTAGTGTCATTTGAATACGACCATCAGACAAATTCTGATAAATTGGATAATGATATTTTTGTCCCGTTTCAGCATCCCAAATTTCAGGGACAAGATTTTTTACGTTGAAATTAGCAACAATTTGCTCCGCTTGTCTTTTATGATTTCCTAAAAAATAATACGTTCCTTCTGCTAATTCTTTATGAATATAATGAATCGTAGCTTCTGGTTGAAGTGCCGTATATTCAAAATCAGGCAATAATTTTAATTGCTTGAAAACATTTGTTAAAGTCGTTTGAGTATAAATTATTCCTTTTCCAAAACTCGTGATTGTTTCTTTACTTCTCCCTAACAAATTAGCTGTTAGTGTATTATTTTCAAATTCTCGTGATAACCTTCCCGCTTCTGGATTCACTTTCCCAAGTACCAGCAATCGCATTCCAGCTTTGACAAGTACTTCAATTTTTAGCAAAGCTTCATTAGAAATTATACTGTTTGGCAATATTGCCATAACACGGTACTTCATTCCATGTGGTAAAAAAATTTCATTATTTTGAACGGAAAGACGATTCATCAACACAGATTTGCCAATTACATCACCCGCATAACCTCTTGGTAAAAATGTACTAACATCTGGTATCCCCGATTCAGGACTTTCACCTTTATAAAAACAAACATCCATCAATGTCCGCCCTTGTTGTAAAAGATATTGACAGCGTGTTAAATACTCCGTCCAGCCTTTTGCTTGGTTTGTCCATGTTGAATTTCTGTCGAAATGTGTTCCAAATGGACCCATCGTCATCGCAGGTACTCCAACACGATAAGGTTGGTGAACAAACACATGAAAAACCAGTCGATTGATACCAATACTAAAAAAACGGTCGGCTTGGGCTTTTAAGGCGTAAGGATATTCTGTCCATTTTGCCGTAAGTGGCATTCCAGTGTAAGCTTCGGCAGCTATTACTTTTTGTCCATAAGCATTTCCAATCGATACCGCTTGACGGCTCGTTAAATCACTTCCATAAATGTACCTCGTCCAAAATTCAGCCATTGGTACATCTAAAAATTGACCAATCGCTAAACTATCAAGATTACCATCGCCATAAGGTTCGGCATGATAACTTAGTTGATTTTCATGGCATTTTTTCTGAAAATGTGCATAATAATTTTCAGTCAATAATGCAGTTTGCGCTTTACGAAAATCCCATAAAAATGCTTCTGAACTAGCTACACTATCTACAATTCTCCCTCCTGCTAAAACAGGTAAAAACGGAAGAATATCATAATTACAATGTTTTTTAAAATCAAACGAAAATGTTTTTGTCCAATTTTGTTTGCCTGCTTCCCAACTATCTGTCGTAAATCCTTTGAAACTATTGTAAGGTTTTAAAAGAGTAATAATTTTATTCAGAAAGTGTTCGAAATGAAAATCAAGCGCTTTTTTATTGAATTTATCAATTTCTAAACCTGCTCCTGAATCTGGATGAGCAGCAGTTTCTTCTCCTGTTGTTGTATGACCAATGCGTAGAATTGTCCAATTTCCGATGGGTGCTTCCCAAATTAAACGTCCGTTGGCATCCATTTTATCACTGATGTCAATAATTTGAGCAGAAAGAATTACTTCATTTTCAGCTACTGAAGGATTTACACCTGAAACATCACCATGTGTAAAGTTTGTTTTACCCGACCAACCCGCCAATCTTGGTGAAGCATGTAGTTCTATTTCAGACAAGTAAGTGGCTGAATTGCAAGACAAGCGATAATATTTCGCTTCTATTTTTTCAAAACTCAAAGACGAAGGCGTATCCATTTCTCGCAATTCAGGTAAACGAATTTGTCCGATTGTTTGAAATTGTTTGCCATCGAAAGAATACTCCAATTTCATCACAGGCGGATGGTCTCGTGGACCATCAAATAAATCTTTGGGTGTTTCAGCTTTGCGATTGATTGTGATTGAACGAGCTTCGAAAGTATTCTTAAAGACCAAAGTAAGCGTTGCTTCATTGTTTTCTGGCTCAATTCTTATTTTCGTTTCAGGATTTTTATCCAGTAAAATTTGAAAGTCTATCGCTTTTCCATTGAGCAATATTGCTTGTAATTGCTCTTTCATCAATGTTTTTTCAACGGATAAAGCTGGATAAGCAATCAAAAAAGCATCTTCATAATAATCAAGTTTGGCAAAAGGTTTGGGTAGTAAAGTATCTATTTTACCTGTAGAATGTTGAAGTGTTTCCGTCCAAACAAGTTGTTGCATACTCATTTCTGGTGTAATCCAAGAACCTCCTGTGCCAGAATAACCGGGAGAATTATGAATCATTAAACTCATTCCCAAACGATTTGTTTCTTTAGCAGCGTGTTCTGTTGCCTCAAACCATTCTTTTGACGCATAATCGACAGCACCACGAGGCATTCCGACTGCATTGTTAAAACATAAAGCTCCACCAACGCCCATTTTGTGCATTGCTTCAAGGTCGAGCGTGATTCCATCCTTTGTAATATTTCCATTCATCCACTGCCAAAACACCCAAGGTCTGGCAGTTTGTGGAGGGTTTTTAAATTGAAGAAATAATTTATCCCCAACTTTTTCAGTCAATAGTTCTCTCGCAAATATTTGCTGGTTATTCAACATCAATCCTGTTGAAACTAAACTCGTATTTTTCAAAAATGCTCTTCTTTCCATCTCTTAATACTGTTCAAAAGCTTGAATCTTGGTTTATACTTTGTTCACAACCTTACTTCAAATCCCAATAAACGACATAGCGTTCACGATGAAGGTCGTATAAAGGACGAAGTGTTATTCCTTCTTTTGAAGTTTTAAAAGTGAGTGGTTTTCCAGCCAAAGGTTTGATGTCATTTTCAGGATGTACTTTATCAATACTCAAGATTTTCACTAAATCAGTTGGGACTTTGTAATTATAAGTATAATAATCGTTGTAAAGTGAAGGGTTTGAATAAGGTGCTAGATTTTCCATTTGTGCCGTTCCCATTTCTCCTGCTAATACAATTGGTCCATACAAAATGGCTACTTTATCAGGATTATCGTTCGTCGCCACAGTCGTTAAATTCATTGGGAAATTTATTTCTACATGGTCATTTGCTTTCCAAATACGAGTAATAGCAATATAACTTCCAGCAGATTGTTTGATTTTCATCGACTTTCCGTTGACTGTAACATTGACAACACTTGCCCAAGAAGGATAACGAAGGTTTAAAGTAAGTAACTGATTTTCGGCTGATTCAACAGTAAAAATAGTTTTACCTGATTCAGGAAAATTAGTTTCTTGTTTGATTTTAAAGCCTTTTTCTTTCCAATTCAAGCTTGAAGCGATGAATAAATTCACATAAAGAGCATCTTTGCTATGGTAATAAATAGCTTCACCATATTTGGCGTGATTCTCAAAACCACTTCCTACACAGCACCAAAAAGAGTTTTCGGGAGTACTATAAACTTTGTGCGCACCTGCCATCATCGGTAAAAAGTAAGCGACCATTCCCGTTTCTGGATTTTGTTGACCAAGAATATGATTGAAAAGTGCTTTTTCGTAATAATCAGCATATTTTACATCGGCAGTATGCGAAAACAAATGACGAGTCAATTTAAGCATATTATAAACATTGCAAGTTTCGCCCGTGAAGCCTGTTAAATGTTGAGAAAGCTCATCTGCTTTAAAGAATTTCTCTTTATCACTATTACTTCCTGTCACAAAAGAATGATGATTGATGACTGTATTCCAGAAGAAACTTGCCATTTCATCGCCTTTTCCTTGTCCTTCTAGTTCATATTCACGAGTTACTCCCAACAATTTTGGAATATAAGTATTGGCGTGTTTTTTCTCCAAAATATCTTTTCCTTCTTTCAAAGGGTCAAGCATTTCGTTATGATAAAAAAACTCCGCTAACCATTTATATATTGGTTTTCCTGTAATGGCATAAAGATTATAAAATGATTCATTGATACCTCCAAATTCATTACGAAGCATAATCGCTCTTTGCTCAGGAGTAATAGGTTGAAGCTTTTTGTAAGCCCAATCGCCCATTTTTTGAACGACTTCCAAAGCTTGCTGATTGTTACAATACAAGTATTGGTCAATCAGACCTGAGACGATTTTATGCAAAGTGTACCAAGGAGCCCACACTTTTTTCCCTGCAATGTTTCTATTGATTAATTCTTGCGGATAAGCACTTAAATATCCCTCTTGATTCAATACTTTTTGTACTTCTGCTAAGCCCGAAACAATGCTATCCGATTTCATTTTAAATCGTTCGTCGCCCGTTTGGGCATACATTAATGCTAACCCAGAAAGTAAATGTCCAGTAGAATGTCCACGCAAATCACAATCTAACGACTCCCAACCGCCATATTTTTTGAGGTCAAAATAACCACCTTCATTCGCATCATAAATACCCGCATTATTTCGAAAACTGTGTAAAAGTCTTTTGGTATCCAACGATAAAATCCAGCTTTGTTCACGTAACATATTCTCTTTAAAGCGACCATCCAACAAACGAATAGCGGATAAATCAAAGCTATAAACAGCCGGTTGCAATTTATCTTGCAAAGCAAATTTTCCATCGTGTTGACCGGGATAATGAGATTGGGCAAAAATACGCCCTTGAAAACATGAAAGTATAATGATAAAAAAGTACGTGTGTTTCTTCATTTTAGAATGCAATAAATTATATTTGATAAAAAAATGTCTTTACTGTTATGAAAGCAGCTCAAACGATTTATGATGATGTTGCCGATTTTATCGCCAGCATGGATCCAAGTAAGGTGATAGCATTTCAGCCTACTCAAAACAACCAAAAGCGACTTGATTTTTTATTAGATAAACAAATAGAATCAGGGTTAACTCATGCTGAAAAAGATGAACTTGACCACTATCTTGTTCTAAATCGTATAATAGGGCTTGCTAAGGCTCGTGCCTTAAAACTCATATCTGCATGAGAAAAACGATTTCTACCCTTATAAAAAAACAGGTTGCTCTACGTGCGAATTTTCATTGTGAATATTGTCTCCAACCCGAACAAGTTTCTTTTTTCTCTTTTCACATCGACCATATCATTAGCATTAAACATGGCGGAAACTCTTCCTTCAATAACTTAGCCTATTGTTGTCCAGATTGCAATCATGCTAAGGGAAGCGATATTGCAAGTATTATTCAAAAGGATATTTTAGTTCGATTTTTCAATCCTAGAAAAGATTCTTGGAAAGACAATTTTGATATAATTGATGGTGCAATCACTGGAAAAACTGAAATGGGAAAAGTAACAGAACGTATTTTTAAGTTTAATGAATTAGAAAGATTAATCTTTAGAAAACAGTTAATAACATTAAGCCTTTATCCATAGCACTTCATATTATGAATTATGGATAAGAAACTGCATTTCAATTTGAGAAAAAGAGAGAAAGGAATATGATACATACCCTATTTCTATGATTTATTTAAGAAATAAGGTATGTATGAAGAGAAAGGAAGGGATTTAGGAGTTCTCCTGAATAATATTTTTCCAAGCCTTAAAGGCTGTATTGATTTTTTCTTGATTGTTTTCTTGTGGTAATACAGCTTGGGCTTGTCCAAACAAGGCTTTGAGTGAATCTACCGATTCAAAAATTTGTACTCCTAAACCAGCCATTAAAGCTGCACCTAAAGCCGAAACATCTGGCATGCCTTTGTTTACTACTGGAATATTCAATAAATCAGATAAAGTGCTTAATACAAAACCGTTTGAGGTCATTCCACCATTTACCATTAATTCTTGTAAATGGATTTCTGAATCTTCTTCCATTGCCAAAACAACATCTTTTATCTGAAAAGGAATGGATTCTAAAGTAGCCCGAACAATGTGATTTTTATTTGTTCCAAAAGTTAAGCCATGGATTGATGCTCTGCGTTTCATATCCCAATAAGGTGCGCCCAAACCACTAAAAGCAGGAATCAAATAAACACCTCCGTTATCAGGAACAGATGTTGCCATGCTTTCTGTTTGCTTACTTTCTGTAAATAAACCTAATTCATTTTTCACCCATTCTACACTGGCTCCGCAACTTACAATTGCACCTTCTAAAGCATAATCTATTCTTCCTTCAGTACTCCAACAAATGGTGGTAATCATACCATTTTGTGATTTTTGAGGCTTATTACCAATGTTCATTAAAATTGAACAGCCCGTCCCTAAAGTTGCTTTGGCAGTTCCTGCTTCAAAGCAACCTTCTCCAAATGCGGCAGCGTGACTGTCGCCAATCATGCCAGAAATACTGATGGCTTCTGTGAAAGTTCCACCAAAAGTACTTGTTCCAAAATTGGCAGAAGATGCTTTTACTTCAGGAAGATTAAGTGTTGAAAGATTGAAAGTTGAAAGTAAATCTTTATCCCATTCAAGCGAATGAAGGTTGAAAAATAATGTTCTTGAAGCGTTGGTATAATCCGTAGCAAATATTTTTCCGCCCGTTAATTTATATAATAACCAAGTATCGACTGTTCCAAAAAATGCTTTGCCTTCGTTTATTGCTTGCTTGATTGTTGGTTTGTTTTCATACAACCAAATTAATTTAGTGCCAGAAAAATAAGGGTCGATGATTAAACCTGTTTTTTCTTTAATATTTTCAGCTAAACCTTCTTGACTCAAACGTTCGCATACTTGTACCGAACGCTTACATTGCCAAACTACGGCATTATGTAGAGGATTCCCATTTTCATCCCAAAGAATAAAAGTCTCTCTTTGATTACTGATGCCACAAGTTTTTATTGCTGTTATCTCAAAACCTTTTCCCTGAAAATCAGCTAAACAATTTTTAACGGCTATCATGGCATTATCAAAAATGCCTTCTGGGTCTTGTTCTACAAAACCATCTGCTAAATATTGTGTTTGAAGTGGCTCTGAAGCTCGTGCCATCACCTGACCTTTCTCATCAAAAATCAAAGCTTTGGTACTACTTGTTCCTTGGTCGATTGCCAAAATATATTGCATAGAAATTAATCGTTTTTAGCATTAGCACGGTCGATAATTACCGCTAATAATATCACCATTCCTTTTACTACTTGTTGCCAAAAAGGCGATACATTTAATAAAACCAAACCATTATTTAATACTCCGATGATGATTGCTCCGAGAACAGTTCCTAAAATTGAGCCTCTCCCACCCGAAAGCGAAGTACCACCAATTACAACTGCGGCAATGGCATCTAATTCGTAGCCAGTTCCTGCATTAGGTTGGGCAGAATCTAATCGGGCAGTGACCATCAATCCGCCTAAAGCGGCCAAACCACCCGCAAGCGTATAAACTATCAATTTAATTTTATGAATTTTAATACCTGATAATCGAGCTGCATTTTCATTACCACCAATGGCATAAATGTAGCGACCTAGCGGTGTTTTTGTAGTAAGTACCATTGCGATAATGATGACAAAAATACTTATCCAAACGGGAACAGGTACGCCAATAAACCAGCCAGTTCCGATATAATCGAAGTTGGAGCCTAAATTACTGATGGGAAAACCTTTCGTCCAAAGCATGGTCAAACCTCTTGCCATTGTCAGCATAGCTAAAGTTGCTACGAATGGAGGAACTTTGAAACGAGTAATTACCCAACCATTAAAAAAGCCCAACGCTCCACCAAAAACTAAACCTAAAATAATTGCTCCCAGTAAAGTAAAACCGATGAATAAATTCTGTGAGGGTAATTCTATGCCATTTTTTAATAAGCCTGCCGTAATTGCTCCGCATAATGCCAAAACCGAACCTACAGATAAATCAATTCCTGCGGTGAGAACGACTAAAGTCATGCCGACAGAAATACAAATATTTACGGAGATTTGTCGAAGTACATTCCAGCCATTTGCAATCGTTAGGAATTTATCAGATAAAATACTGATGATAATACATAGTACAAAAAGGGCAATCAGCGATTGCAATTTGTACAATTTCTCTTTTTGTATAATCAAATTCATGTGTATGTCTTTTTGAATTTCTGAACGTTTTTTCCAGCTTAGGCTATCGCCGCTTTTAGTAAAATTTCTTCTGAGGCTTCATTAATGTTATAATCGCCTGTTACTTTTCCATCACTTAATACAATTACTCTATCGCTTACAGCGAAAATTTCGGGTAATTCAGATGAAATCATGATAATGCCCAAACCAGATTCTGCTAATTGATTGATGAGTTTGTAAATTTCTGCTTTGGCATTTACATCAATTCCTCGGGTTGGTTCGTCCAACAATAATACTTTTGGTTTCGTCGCCAACCATTTTGCCAAAATGGCTTTTTGTTGATTTCCTCCACTGAGATTTTTTATCAGTTGGTCAGACGATGACGTTTTTATCCGCAATTCTTGAATATACTTATCGGCAAGATTATTTTCTTTTCGATTATCAAGCACGCCATTGCTCAATAAATCAGGAAGCGTGGTGATACAAATATTTTGCTTGACACTCAGTTCAGGCACAATTCCGTCTTTTTTACGGTCTTCACTCACCAAAGCTAAACCCGCTTTCACTGCATCCGCTGGCGAATGAATATGAAGACGCTGTCCTTCCATCAATACTTCTCCTAAAACTTTGCGTGGCGCCAAACCAAAAATGGCTTCAAACAATTCGGTTCTTCCTGCTCCCATCAATCCAAAAATGCCAAGAATTTCGCCTTTATTAAGTACAAATGAAATATCTTTTAGTAAATCACTTTTCCCGAAAGTTTCGTGTTTGATACCTAAATGACTTACTCTTAGCAATTCGGTTTTACTTCCCTCCTGTTTTTTCTTAGGAATCATCACCAATTCACGACCTACCATTTTTGAAACGATATTGTCACGAGTAACGGCACTCATCTCACCCGATTCTATACTTTTTCCATCACGCAAAACAGTATAAGTATCAGCGATTTTAAAAAGCTCGTCGAGTTTATGGGAAATATAGGCTATGGCTTTTCCTTCTGCTTTTAGTGCGGTAATAATCTCGAATAAAACATCTACTTCAGCACCAGTGATGGCAGAAGTTGGTTCGTCCATGATAATTACTTTGGCATCAACCAATAAAGCTTTGGCAATTTCAATCAGTTGTTGTTGACCAACTTTTAGGTTTTTTACTGGCGTATTTGGGTCGATATTTAAGCGCAATTTCTGTAATAAAGCTTGCGTTTTTTTCAGCATAAAAGCCTTATCCAACAGCCCAAAAGCATTACTTACTTCTCTTCCTAAAAAAATATTTTCGACTACACTCAAATAAGGAATCATGTTCAATTCCTGATGAATGATGGCTATTCCAGCATTTTCAGCTTCTTTGGTACTAGCAAATTTTTGTGGCTTATTTTGTAGGTAAATCGTCCCTTCATATTCTGTATAAACACCACTCAAAATCTTCATTAAAGTAGATTTTCCTGCTCCGTTTTCACCGATGATGGCATTTACTTTGCCAGCCTGTAAATCAATACAAACAGCATCAAGGGCAGTGACACCCGAGAATTTTTTAGTAATATTTTTCGCTGATAACATCATTGAGCCTGCTTATATTTTATTGAATTCTATGGGTAAAATCTCAAGATTTTGAAGCTTCAAATACTCTTGATTCATTTCTAAAGCCCCAACAAATTGAATAGAATCGCCTACTTTTATTTGCTTTTTAAAAGCGGGAACTCTTTCGGTTCTGATGATTTTATTGATTTCAGAAGAAATATTATTGATGTCGGAAGTATTGGTAAATTGTTTAATATCAAATACGCCAGCGGCATCACGAATGGCATTTCCGTAGATAAATTCTGTGGCTAATTTCACGCTAATTGGCTGAGTTTGATTGGGCAACAATACTTGTATTTCATCGTCCTGAATCTTGGTAATTTGCCCTTCTCCTTTTACCAAAAAGTACCTGATATTGCCAATTGCTACAGCATTTGACATTTCTTGAAATGCTTTTTTAGGCTCTTTAGAAAGTACTTCTAAAAGTGTTGCCAATGAAGGCGCTTTACTGAAACTTGGGGGAAGTGTTTTTTCTAAAAAATTGTGAGCAAAAGCCAAAGCATCAAAGGTTTCTGTTGAGGCTTTTTTTACTTCGTCCAGTTTTTTTATTTCGATAGAATGATAGCCAATAAAAAGTACTGCAATGCTAGCAACAACAATTTTGACGATTTTCATAGTGATGGTTTTGAATTATGGGTTTTGAATTGTGAGTGATAAACTTAAAGTCCTATTTTTTCGTAAATTAGTTTACTCTTCACGTCGTTTTTTCAAAGACTACTTAAATGATTTTGAGGTTGAATTGACACAAAATCAATTCATTTATTTTCAATTATTTTTTACCGAAAGCGGTATAATGAGCAATGTTTTCTTTGGTCACTAATTCTACCGCTACAGGAATTTTGGCAGGAAAATCTCTTTTGCCTTTCAAATATTCATCGGCATAAACGGCTGCCATTTGCGCCATTACTTTCGGAAATTGCATGCCAGTTGCGGCAACTTTTCCGTCTTTGATTGCTCCGACTACATCGTCTGCTCCGTCAAAACCAAATACTTTTACTTTATTGGCTTTTCCAGCACCCGCCAAAGCTTGATAAGCACCCATTGCCATCGCATCATTTCCACAAAAAACGGCATCAATATTTGGTTGAGCTTGCAGAATAGATTCCATTACTTCCATCGCTTTGTTACGGTCGAAATCTGCACTTTGTTGTGCCACCATTTTGAGGTTTGGGTAATTATCGACCAAACTATGAAAGCCTTTTGAACGAGCCCAAGTATTGTTATCGCCCACCAGACCAAGTAATTCTACATAATTGCCTTTTTTGTTGAGTTGCTGCACAAAGAATTTTCCAATGGCTACGCATCCAGAAAAACTATCCGATAAAATTTGTGAAGTAGCAGCATTGGCAGAATTAATTTCTCTATCCATACAAAAAACTGGAATACCTGCATCTTTGGCTTTCAGAACATTCACCACACTTCCGTCGGCATCAGTTGGATTAAATAAAATTGCTTGATAACCCGAAACAATGGCATTTTCGAAATGGTCTGATTCCAAAGCAGTATTATTTTGCGAATCAAATATTTTGGTTTCATAGCCTAATTCTTTGGCTTTTGCAGCGGCATTTTCAGCCAAAAACACAAACCAAGGATTGTTTAGGGTGGAAACGACAATCGCCATTTTCTTTGGACCTTCCGAAGTTTTTTTCTGCTGACAAGCCATCGTCAACAAAAACAACAACATTAGGGATAGATATTTTTTCATGTTAATTAGGAATTTCAGTGATTCTTAAAGCTAAATATGGCTTTAAGGGAAGTCTTACTTGTTTCAGGTCTTTATCGTAGAGGCGATAATCATTTACTTCTGAAAGCTCAAAAGTGCTTGGAACTACTTTGGTGGTCATCTCCCAAGTATCAATAATTTCAACTTTGTAGCGATTCCCTTTTTTAGGTTTTTCAAATTCAGCATTTTTATTGGGTAAATTAAAAAGCCATTGCTGATTGATGTCTTTGCCGAAATAAATCAAATAAACACCTTTCCCACTGGTGACGATTTTACTGTCTCTGCTAATATCAGCGGGTTCAAGTGGTGCATTAATTTCTTCTAAAATTGTTCTCAGAAAAGCTACTCTTTTCCAACTTGTTCCTTTAAATTCTCCCCCTTTTGCCCAAAAAATAGTATCTCTGTGGTCTTTAAACATGTACGATTCGCCATGAGTAACATAAGTACCGCCAATAATGCCCATCCAAATCAAATGGTTCATTTCCTCTCCGCTGTAGCGTCCCCAACGTTGTTTCAAATTTCCTTCGTAGCCCACTTCATCGTAAATAATTGGCTTATTGTAAATATTTCGGGCGATAGAAGCAGCTCCCCAATTCATCACTGGTGCTTCGTCTTGCACAGAAGCATGTGTAAATTCTGGTCGCCAATATTCAAAGTATTTTGCGGTGCTTCCATGAATTGAACATAAATGGCGATATGGGTCATTTTTCACAACTGCTTTGGTCAAAGTCAACCAATCGGCATCGGTTTTACTTTTCACATAATCATATTCATTGGCTAAAGACCACCAAATATTTCGAAAGGAAGCCAAACGAGCGGTTAAATATTGAATATAATTGAGATTCGCTTCCATTGGCATTTCATCAAATCCCCATCTTCCTTTGTCGTAAGGATGAAAAATAATTAAATCCGTTTCGATGCCTAAATCACGCAGATTATCAATTCTCTTTTCTAAATGTTGAAAAAACGCTGGATTGAATTTTGTAAAATCCCAAACCTTTACTTCTTTTCCATTCACATCCTTTTTAACTTCTTTCAATTCATAAGGAAAAAGTGTAGGTTCTTCTTTCACTAAATCATAATTTTTAGGAAAAACCCCCATCCTGATTTTATTGAAACCTGTATTTTTCAAGGTTCTAAGAGTCAGTTCTTGCACTTCGTTTGTCATGTGCGTCCAAGCATAAGACGTAGTTCCTAGCGGAAAATACTGTTTCCCATCGGCATATTTAAAAGCATAAATATCACTTACTTTCACCATTCCGTGATTACTCCCTGTCGCTTTTACGCACTCGAACGTTCCCTTTTTGTTGTTCAAAGTTGCAATATTACTTTGGGTAACGTAATTCCATGTTCCCGTTTTTTGTGGCATAAAACGAATGATAAAGTTGTCGTTGCCATCATAAAAACCAGCAATTGTGTAAGAAGTATCTTTACTTGTAAATGTTGCTTTCAAATTTACATTCGTGAAAGCATTTACTTTCGACTGATATTTTAAAGTAAGTTCAAATCTATCCCATTGTTCAATTGTTGATTGAGCATTGGTTGAATGAAAAATAAAGAAAAACAGAGAGTAAGCTAAAAGATATTTCAAAAGAACTTTCATCGCTTGAATCGATAATGATTTAAATGCTACTGATTACCCAATAATTTTAAAGCCTCATTTTTGATTCCGATTCCCGAAATGCCATAATGATTAAAAATCTCATTTTGTGAACCACTTACGGTATATTCATCAGGTAATCCAATAATTTTAAAAGGCTTAGTTAACTGATTTTGAAGTAAAAAAGAAGCACAAGCTTCGCCCAAACCACCATAAACACTGTGTTCTTCTACCGTAATAATTGCTTTACATTGTTTTGCATATTGAGCAATCAGCTCAGTATCAAGTGGTTTGATAGTGTGCATACTTATCACGGCGGCATCAATATTTTCAGTTGCCAATTGCTCTGCGGCTTGCAAAGCAGGATATACGGCTTCGCCAGTGGCTATAAGTACAATATCTTTTCCTTCTTTGATGACTCTTCCTTTTCCAAACTCAAATTTGGTATTGGTTTCGCTCAACAATGGCATTACTTTTTTACCAAAACGAATGTAAAAAGGCGAATCAGTTACAGCAGCTTGGCGGATAGCTTCAGCAGTTTCAAAATTATCGGCTGGTGCGACAACCGTAAGATTATTGATGGCACGCATCACCGCATAATCGTGCAAACTGTGGTGTGTACTTCCTAAAGCGCCATAACTTACGCCAGCACTAATACCAATTAATTTTACAGGATTGTCGGAGTAAGCCACATCGTTTTTGATTTGCTCTAAAGCTCTTGCCGCTAAAAAACAAGCTGGCGAAACGGCAAATACTTTTTTGCCAGAAGAAGCCAAACCAGCTGCCATTCCTACTAAATGTTGTTCGGCGATGCCTACTTCTACGATTTGTTTTGGATATTTTTGTCCAAATGGGACTAACTTTCCTGAACCTCTTGAGTCACTGGTTACTACCAATAAATTCTTGTCGGTTTCTGCCAATGTTTGGAGTACTTCTGAAAAAATATCCAAATTGGCTTTATCTTTTGTAGCGATATTATCAATTGTTGCTCCCAATTTCTTAAGCGATTTAAGGGTTTAAGCTAAAGAAAGACTTTCTTGAACGCTTGTCAATTCTTCAATAGCTTGCTGATATTGTTCTGGAGAAGGTACTCCATGATGCCATTTCAAGGTATTTTCCATGTAACTAACACCTTTCCCTTTTACGGTTTTGGCAATAATTACACTTGGTTTTCCTACTTCAAAAGGCAAAGCATTGAAAGCTTCTTGAAGGGCTTCAATATTATTACCATCAATAATTCTAACTGCCCAGCCGAAGCTCTCAAACTTTTTATCTAGTGGTTCGGTATTGCATACTTCGTGCGTTGGTGCAGTAATTTGTAAGCCATTCAAATCAACAATGGCACATAAATTATCTAATTTATAATGCGCTGCTGAAAGTGCGGCTTCCCAATTACTTCCTTCGGGCAATTCGCCATCGCCTAAAAGGGTAAATACTTTATAATCAACATTATCTAATTTAGCAGCTAGGGCATTTCCACAGCTCATCGAAAGTCCGTGACCTAAAGCACCAGTATTTTGCTCAACGCCATTTACTTTTTTGGTTGGATGACCTATATAATAAGATTTGTACTGACAAAGTGTTTCTAAGGCTGATTCTGGAAAGAAACCTTTGTCGGCTAAAACGACATACAAAGCTTCTACACAATGTCCTTTACTTTGAATGTATCTGTCACGAAGTCCAGATTTAAAATTCTCTGGATTTACGTTCAGTACATCATTATACAATACATTCAAAATATCAATACAAGAAAGTGAACCACCTGTATGCCCAGCTTTTGCTTGGTAAATGTATTGCAGTATTTTCTTGCGATATTCAACTGATTTAAGTTGTAACTCTTTGGTTGTCATAAGAAATCTTTTTAATGAAAAATATTACCTTAGCATAGTTTGGCTGGCTCGAATGTGTTATCATCAAGCTTGATTCTTCCAATATCCAAACCTTTTCACATACTATTTTCTAATGGTAATGATTACTCTTTGATAACTGGTCAATTCTGGTGTTCCATTGTCAACTGCTTCAAGAATCAAATGAATGGTTTGTCCTACCAAAGCTTCTTTAGGTATTTGAACTTCAGTTTGAATTGCATTAGTATTCAAGATATTCACCGCAGGCTGCGATGCTCCTCCTTCAAATTGCCACCATTTTACTGCTACTTTATTGCCATCAGGGTCTGAAACAAATCCATTCAATCGAATTTTTTCACCCGGTGCTGCCATGATACTAAGTGGACCTTCTACTCTAACAATCGGTTGATGATTTGCACCTGAAAATTTCGAGGTGACAGTCCATTGCATTCTTGTAGCAAAATCTTTTTGTGCTTGTGGGAAAAAGTTGGGATAAAATGCCTTTTCTTTAGACGAATTATTTGCATTAGTAAGCACATTCGCCATCGCATTTGCACTGGTGTCTGTCAATGAGAAGAAAGAAATTGAAGCGTCATTTTGTGCAATTGAACGTCCACCCCAACCACCATAAACACCATTTTCATAAGCTCGTAAGCCATTTCCAAGCATATTCATAAAAGTATGATTGTCGCCTTCGCCCAACCATGAACCTTTTTCTTGGACAGGCATCCATACGGCATAACCCATCTTTTTTAGTTCCTCGTTTGTATAACCTGATAAGCCAAAGTAATCTAAAATATCACCTTTTACCATTTGCTTTCCATCGCCCCAAACTCTGTATAAGTTCCCCAATGAACCACGACTACTAATATTTTCCTTCATCCAAGTAGCAGTCAGAAAAGTAGCGTCTTCCTTTTTGGCATTCAATTGAGCACCATATCCATAATTCGGACTATTTTTGAACTGGCGATATTCGATGTTGGGCCAATTGGGCTTTATATAAGTTGCATAAGTATCGTCTTGGTCACCAGAAGGAAGTAATACCACTTTTCTGGCTATTTTCTTTTGAATGGCTTCCCACTGAACAGTATATTGATATTGCTCCTGAATAGATTTTAATGCTCTAGCAATAGTACTTTGTCCACCCCAAGCAGTGATAAATAACTGACCCGGTTTATCATCTAAAATAAGCGATTTGATAAGTTCTGAACCCGGAGAATCCTTTGAAATATCTCCATCAAATTCAATATTTCCAAATCGAATTTTTGATTTTAAATATTCGGGTGTTGGATAATTGGCATTGTGAATTTTTAGATTCGGATATGATTTTTCATAAGCTCCCACAATGTCGTGAATAAAGTGTTCGTCTTTTGCCCAACGCCAAGATTCACAAGGACAAAGGTTTAAACCAAAACGACTGTATTCTCTTCTTGGCACCGACCATTTTGTTCCTTTTCCATCACCCGTCCAGTGAAAACCGCTACTTGCATAAATCAGGCCTTCTATTTCGAGGTCAGTACTGTAAAGCAAAAAGCGAATCAACGAGTTGTTATCATCTAATTCAGGATCTGCGGTGATAACAATTCTTGGTTTTTTTTCTTTGCTTAAAGTCTGTGCAAATCCTTCTTTATGAAGAACGATTACAATCATTAGTACGACTAAACTGAAAAGCGTTGATTTTTTAAAATAAAAAGCGATTGTTCTCATGTGGAAAATTGTTCGAATGATAATATTTCAAATCCTTAGTTTTAGACTCAAATCTTCACTAATGCACATACACTTCCCAACCCATATAATTACTTAAAGCTTCTTTCAACACGCCAGCCGTTTTTGAAGCATTCATTACTACGTGATGTTCAAAACCATTTCTACAAACGTATTGCATTAAACCCTGTAAATCATTGATTTGCGCTACGGCTCTGTTACCAAAAGTTTTCAAAGCATCGTCCGTCAATTCGCCTTCACCGATATAGGCTTTGATAATTCCTTTAGGGTCATCTGTACTAATTCTTCCGAAAGTCAAAGGCATTGCTGGCGTGCGTCCGTCTAAAGCACCATAAGTATTTTCAACACCTACCGAAGTTCCTAATATTGGGGCATTGCTGATTTGAATATCAGGCAAGAATGATTTCGCCCAATTGCCACAGTGAAATAAAACGCATTTTTCGTCATCATCTGCATAATTGTTATTCCAGTCAACCAATGCACTTGGCGAGCCAGAAGCCAATTGCATGGCATACATACTGAGCGTTCCTGTTACATCTACTTCGCAAGCACTAGGTAGCATATTTTCACTCATGATACTCATACTTGTACAAACATTACAGCCGTAATTTTTCTGTAGGGAAGTCCAACATTGAATAGCTGTAGCATCCAAAGAGTGCTCTAGCATGAAATTATTCAATACTGCATCTAATTTGGCAATCTGAATCATGGCTTCATTTGGCGTTTTGCCGATAGGAGTATAAGCCAAAATTTTCTCTAAACGGTCTTTAACGATGGCATCGTCTTTCGTCAATTTATTGGCATTGCCGAGAATTTCAGAAAGGTCACAAGTAACTACTGAAATGCCATTTCTTTGTAAGATTTTCTCGCTATAACGTACAGTATTGAATGCTCCCGGTCTTGCACCGATAGCCCCTATACGTACATTTCTCAAACCACGAACTACTTTACAAACTGATAAGAAATCTTGTAAATCCTTAATAAATTCTGCATCTTTCGGACGCATTACGTGTTTTGTCGTAAGTGTATATTTGATACCGTATTGATACAAATTATTACAAACCGAAATTTTGCCACACCAAGCATCTCTTCTGCGAGCAACATCCAATTTATCTAAATCGTCTGGATATGCTTGTACCAAAACAGGAACGTTTAGGTTTGCTAATTTCAAACTATCCGCTACGCCTTTTTCATCACCAAAATTGGGAAGTACCACCCATACGCCAATAATCTCCTCTGAATGCTGTTTGAATAAATTTGCACATTTTTGGGCTTCTTGAAAAGTTTCTACTCCACCCAACTTAGAAGTATTACTGTCTAAAACAATTGGATTTATTCCAAGCGAATGGCAAAGGTCAATTACTTCTACCCTAGCCTTTTCAACCAAACTATCAGGAAAAAAATCTCTATTCCCAATGATAATCCCCAAACTTAATGCAGCTTTTGACATATCTTTTTCTATAAAAAATGTTTATTATTTTCTGAAATCCACAAAGGGTTTTCGATTTTACTAATGTGGCAATAATCCTCTGATAACGAGTAAATGTTGGCGTTCCGTTGTTTTTTATTGCTAAAATCTAAGAAATACTTTCTCCTTTTTTAAGCTATTGAACAATTGAAAGCAAGTATTTTGAGTATTTAATGTGGTGTAAGACAAAGACAGTATCCGTAATTCGTCCGAAGTTTTTTATGTTTTTGATTGAAATTTTAAATAAAATTGAGTTTTTGTATTGGATAATCATTGCGAGTTAGTGCTAGAAATACTCAAAAACACTAACTCACAATTTACTTTCACAAACTTCACTATTCGGCAATAATAATTTCTATTTCATTTTTCTCGAAATGCAATTTATCATCCTGATTGATTTCGTTGTCGGTAATGATATAATCAATCAGCGACAAAGCGCCCAAACTTGCAAAAGCACTTTTTCCAAATTTGGTAGAATCTGCTACCAAATAAGTAGTTTCTGCGGCATCAATCATGGCTTTTTTCACCACAATGTCACTGATACTTGGATACGTCAACCCTGCTTTCAATGAAATTCCAGCCGTAGCCAAAAACAATTTTTGAACATTGATTCCTTTAAAAAAATCTGCTGCTTTTTGTCCTGTTAATGATAAAGTTGGCGGCTTAAATTCACCTCCCGTCATAATTACTTCTATGCCTGGCTCAGTTCCCAACATCATGGCAATATTCAAAGCATTCGTAATTACAGTCAGGTTTCTAAAGCCTTTCAATTTCTTGGCAATTTCAGTAACAGTTGAACCAGAATCTAAAATAATGGTATCGCCACTCGAAATAAACTCCAAACATTTCAAAGCAATTTTCTCTTTTTGCTGAACATTCAAATCATTATGAGCAACAGTAAATTCACGCACATGGTCTTCAATATTTTTCAAATACGCTCCACCGTGTTCTCTAATAACTAAATCATCTTTTTCCAACTTTTCTAAATCCTGACGAATGGTCACCTCTGTGACTTTAAACAATCTGGCAAGATCAGTTACTTTGGCTAAACCATCTTCTTTCAAGAGGTCTAAAATCTTTTCTCTGCGCTGATTTGGCAACATATTCTTGATATTGAAACAAAGTTAAACGAAACAAAAACAAAAACAAAAGAAAAATATCGAAAATATTTATTTTACTTTTACCTTTGTTAAATAAATTAATACCAATTCAATCTTCTATTATTCATATATTTACAAAAATACAATAAACAAATGAAAACAAAAGCAATTCTATTCTTTTTGATTAGTTTCTCTTTAGTACTTCAGAGTCACTCGCCCATTCAGGCACAAAAAAGCAATATAAACACAAAAAGCCGTACCATCATTACGACCGATGGAGAAATAGATGACGTTGATTCTTTCATCAGAATGTTATTGTATGCCAATGAATTTAAGATTGAAGGTTTAGTTTATAGTAGCTCGCAATGGCATTATAAAGGCGACGACAAAGGCACAATGTTTACTTCTGAAATGGAAAATACTGCTAAAAGATATGGAAAACGCACAGCTTTACGTTGGCCCGGTACTACTTGGATACAAGAATTATTAGCAGAATATGAAAAAGTGTATCCAAATTTATTGCAACATGACAAAACTTTTCCAAGCGCAAACGCTTTACGAAAATTGGTAAAAGTGGGCAATATCGACTTTGAAGGTGAAATGGATAAGGAAACAGAAGGCTCTGAATGGATTAAGAAAATCTTACTTGATAATAATCCTCAACCAATATATTTACAAATTTGGGGTGGAACCAATACAGTAGCCCGTGCTTTAAAGTCAATCGAAGATACTTATAAAAACACCAGTAAATGGGCAGAGATTTACGAAAAGGTTTCTAAAAAAGCCATTATTTATGCCGTACTCGACCAAGACGCTACTTATAAAAAATATATCGCTCCGAATTGGTCAAAAATAAAGGTTTTCTATAATTCAGACCAATTTTGGTGCTTTGCTTATCCTTGGCCAAGAGTAGTCCCAAATGAATTACAAGCGTTTTTACGTGGTGAATTTATGGCAAAAAATATCATTCAAAATCATGGACCTTTGCTTGAAAAATATTATGCTTGGGGCGATGGACAAAAACAAGCTGGCGATGAAGAACATACTCATGGCAACATGGCTGATGCTCAGAAATATAAAATGACCCAATATGATTTTATTTCTGAAGGCGATTCTCCTGCCTATTTTCAGTTATTGGATGTTGGTTTGATGAGTAAAGACCATCCAGAATATGGAGGTTGGGGAGGCAGAATGGTACAATCAAAAGATAATCCTCATCGTTGGGAGGATGGCAAACATGTAACTGATTTTAATCCATTTACGAATAAACAAGACGCCTCTTTTCCTCAAACCCGTTGGATTGAAGCCTTGCAATTAGACTTTGCTGCAAGGGCAAATTGGTGTATCAAGCCATTTAAAGAAGCGAATCATGCACCAAAAATTATAGTTAAAGGTAATACCATCAGAAAAGTAAAAGCGGGTACAAATATTACTTTAGAGGCTTCGGCAATTGACCCAGATGGAAATGCGGTAGATTTTAAATTCTGGCAATATCAAGAAGCAGGAACTTCTTCTGAAAAAGCAAATATTGACCAAACCTTACCGAATGCAGCTAATATTAACATTCCTTCTGGATTAAAAACTGGAGAAACGATTCATATTATTGTAGAAGGAAAAGACAGAGGACAACCTGCTTTAATTCGTTACCAAAGAGTAATATTGACAGGAGAATAAAAAAGAAACATTTCGAAAATAAAAGAAAGAATTTAGTCCTTAAAATGAAGAAGCCTTCAAAAAAATCAATTGATGTTTTGAAGGCTTCTTTTTTCAAATGATTAATTAATTCTTCACCAACGCTTCCCACAAAATCTCTACGGGATGCTGAGCAATTCTGCCTGTGCCGTCTTTGATTTGATGACGACAACTTGTGCCGGGTGCAGCAATAATTACTTCTGCTGATTGTTTCCTGATGGTTGGGAAAAGTACTAATTCGCCTACTTTCATCGAAACTTCATAATGTTCTTCTTCATAACCAAATGAACCCGCCATTCCGCAACAGCCTGAAGGAATTAGTTGTACTTCATAATTGGCTGGCAATGAAAGCATTTTTTTTGTGGCTACTAAAGACGATAAGGCTTTTTGATGACAATGCCCGTGTAGTTTTATCAGTTTCTTTTCTTGCGTAAACAATGATTTACTCAGTACTTTTTTATCTATTTCCTTTGCAATAAATTCATCAATTAAAAAGGCACTTTTGGCTACTTTTTCGGCATCTGCCAATAATTCTGTTGGTACTAATTCCAAGTACTCGTCTCTTAAAGTCAAAATAGCAGAAGGTTCAATGCCCAAAATTGGCGTATTATCATCAACTATTTTTGATAAACTTTTTACGTTTTCAATCGCAATTTGCTTGGCTTCTTTCACCAAACCTTTTGATAAATATGTTCTGCCACTTTCTAAATGTTCGGGAAGAATTACTTCATAACCCAAAGCTGTGAGTAAAGAAATGGCAGTTTTACCAATTTCTACATCGTTATAATTGGTAAACTCATCACAGAATAAATATACTTTTTTGTCAGTTTTTGTCGAAACTCGTTTTTTATCCCAAGCTCTTAAAGTCGTTTTCCCTAAAGTTGGTATCGACCTTTCTTGTGCAAAACCCAGTACTTTTTTGGTAATACTGGCTGTAAGTGGTGTTTTTACAATAAAATTATATAAGGCAGGAAAATTCGACGCAAATGCCTGTGATTTAGTGAAATTACCAATCATTTTTGTACGGAAAGGCACGCCATGAACATCGTAATAATGTTGTAAAAACTCTGCTTTCATTTTGCCAACATCTACTTTTGAAGGACATTCAGATTTACAGCCTTTGCACGACAAACATAAATCCATCACTTCCTTAATTTCCTGATGGTCGAAACGATTTTCTTGTTCAGAATTGGTTAAAAACTGACGCAAAATATTCGCTCTGGCACGAGTCGTGTCTTTTTCGTTTTTAGTTGCCATATAACTCGGACACATCGTTCCGCCTGTTACTTCTGTCTTGCGACAATCGCCAGAACCCGAACATTTTTCTGCCAAACGCAAAATGCCTTCTTGATTACTAAAATCAAAATAAGTATCAATTGTAGGATTTTTTTTGCCTGCTTCATAACGCAAAAATTCATTCATCGGCGGCGTATTCACAATTTTATTGGCATTAAAAATACTTTTGGGGTCGAAAAGTGTTTTTACTTCTTTCAATAAGGTAAAAACTTCTTTGCCCAAAACGCTTTCGATAAATTCACCTCTCAATCGTCCATCGCCATGCTCGCCACTCAATGAACCATTGTATTTTTTTACCAATTCAGCCGTTTCTTTCAAAACTGTTCTGAATAATGTTTTTCCTTCTTGCGTTTTGAGATTTATCATCGGCTCAACGTGCAATTCGCCTGCTCCAGCATGAGCATAATACGAAGCATTGATTTGATGTTTCTTCAAAAGTGCTTGCAAATCACCGATATAAGCAGGTAAATCTTCTGGAGCAACTGCACAGTCTTCAATCAAATTTACAGGTTGAATATCGCCTTTTAAATTACGTATTAACCCTAAACCTGCTTTGCGCACATCCCAAGCGGGTGTGGTTTCTGCTCCTTTCACCACAGGATATGCGTAACCGACATTAGCTTTTTGAAGGTCGGCAATCAAGGCAGAAGTTTTTTGATTCAACACTTCGTTGCTTTCTTCCATAAATTCCACCATCAATATCGCCGCTGGGTCACCTTGTATGAAAAAGCGATTTTTTTCGTAAACGGGATGTCCTTTTGTGAAATCTAAAATGTACTTATCCACCAATTCAGAAGCCATCGGTTGATGTTTCAGTGCAACCAAATTTGCTTGTAAAGAATCTTGAATTGAATTGCAGTGAATACATACCAAAGCGGTTTCTTTCGGAGGTAAAGGCAATAAATATAGTTTCGCTTCGGTCACAAAAGCCAATGTTCCTTCCGAACCTGCCAATAGTTTACAGAAATTAAAAGGCTTTTCGCTGTCGGGCAAAAACATTTCACTGTCCACCAACATATCTAAGGAGTAACCTGTATTTCTGCGTTTTAACGTTTTCTTTGGATAAGCTTTTTCAATCGCTTCTTGGTTGAATGGATTGTTGAGCGTTCTAAAAATATCTCCGTATAATCTTCCTTCTAAAGTTTTGGCATTTACTTTTTTGAAGTATTCTGCTTTTGTCAATTCTCCAAATTCTACTTCCGAACCATCACTTAATAATACTTTGGCTGAAATTAGATGGTCACGAGTAGTTCCCCAAACGATTGAATGCAAACCGCAAGAGTTATTGCCAATCATTCCACCAATCATCGCTCTGTTTGAAGTAGAAGTTTCTGGCCCGAAAAGTAAACCAAAAGGTTTGAGAATCACATTCAAATCATCTCTGATAACACCCGGTTGTACTCTCACCCAACGTTCCTCTTGATTGATTTCTAATACATTGGTAAAGTATTTTGAAATATCAACTACAATGCCTTTCCCAACCACTTGTCCAGCCAAAGAAGTACCTGCGGAGCGAGGAATCAAAGTGATTTTATACTCATTCGCAAGCTTAATTAGTGCTTTGATATCAGCAACAGTTTTCGGGATTGCCACTGCCAAAGGTTTCTCTTGATAAACCGAAGCATCCGTAGAATAAAGAATTTTTTGAGCATTATGAAGGGCAGAATTATCATAATATAATTCCCCAGAAAAGCTTTCTTGTAAATACTTAAAATCAGAAATGGTAATTTTAGAAGACATATCGTTGAGAGTAATTTGCCTGTAAAATTAAGGTATTCGCCTTCCATAAAGTGATATGAGTAAAACTTTTTTCCAGTCTTACCCACATTTTACCATTCAACCCATTAATAAACTCCACTTGTCATATCGTAGTTGTTTGTCAAAATTTGTGGTTTTAAATTTATCTTGTTAAATATTAATCTCATTGTATGAAATTCCTCAGACAACTACTTGAAAGCATTCGTTTCGCATGGCAAGCCCTTCGAACTAATTTATTACGTACCGTTCTATCGCTTTTGGGCGTAACGATTGGTATTTTTTCGATTGTTGCTGTTTTTACTTTTGTTGATTCGATGAACATGGGAATTCGTGAACAAATCGACTCATTTGGTAAAGGAGTTGTTTATGTGGGCAAATGGCCTTGGGTAATGAGCAATAATTATCCTTGGTGGAAATACATCAATCGCCCAACTATGAAGTACAATGAATTCAAGTATTTATCTGATAATCTTGAAAATTCTCAAGCAATTTCTATCATTGATGGCAGACAAACGACTCTGAAAAATGAGAATAACAGTATGGAAACTAGGCTTATGGGAGTAAGTCAAGATTATAACAAAATTTCAGATGTACTCGTAGAAAGTGGAAGATATTTTTTAAGTAATGAAACCGACAATTCGGCCTTCGTGGTAATTTTAGGAGCTTCTGTCAAGGAAGCTCTTTTCCCAAACCGAGGCGATGTCATTGGTGAAACTATTAAAATAAATGGCATCAAATTCAAAGTAATTGCCATGATGAAGAAAAAAGGAGAAGATTTGATTAGTTTGGGTGGCTCGCCAGATGATCAAGCATTTATTCCTTACACTACTTATGCCAGTTTATTCCAAAAAGACCAACCCGAACCTGATATTGCTGTGAAAGCTTATGATTGGGATAAAGGACAAGAAACTTTGGAAGGTGAAGTAACAGGTTTGATGAGAAGTAGAAGAGGTTTAAAACCTACACAAGACAATAATTTTTCAATCAATAGACTTGATGGCGCTGTAAAATTCTTTGAATCAATCTTCGCAAGTATGAACGTTGGTGGCGGAATTATCGCACTCTTTTCTTTGTTGGTTGGTGGTTTTGGGATTGCAAATATCATGTTTGTTTCTGTAAAAGAACGAACAAATATTATTGGTATTCAAAAATCATTAGGGGCAAAAAATTACTTCATTTTATTTCAGTTTTTATTTGAAGCTGTATTTCTAAGTTTAATTGGCGGTGCAGTTGGAATATTTTTAGTCTGGATGATGTCTTACATTAATTTTGGTTCGCTCAAATTGGTACTTACTTTTGGCAATGTGATGTTTGGTTTACTTACCGCTACATTTATTGGTGTATTATCAGGTATTGTTCCAGCTTGGGTAGCTGCAAGATTAGATCCTGTAACAGCTATTCGTTCAAAGTAGATTAAAGAATCTATTTTACATAACAACTAAAATGAACTATTTTTGCTGGTAAATGTATATTTTACACAATCTTCTAAAGCCAGCAAAAATAATAATGGATTTAAAACACCTTACTTTTTTAAGATTTATTGTCGCTACTTGGGTTGTTATTTTTCACGATTGGCAATCACTTCGAAAATATGTAAATCCAGACTCGCCAATTGATGTCTTTTTAGGAAATGGCAATGTAGCTGTGCCATTTTTCTTTACTTTATCGGGATTTGTCTTAGCTATAAACTATGTAGATAAACTAAATAATTGGAAAGATATTGAGAAATATATCGCTAAAAGATTATTCAGAATCTATCCAATTTATTTTATTTCAGTTTTTTTTACTTTATACTTTGAAGTATTAAACCATCAATCAAGTAATTTCTATAAAATATTCATTAACGTCATTTTAGTTCAGTCATGGCTAACAAGTTCTTTTGATCCAATCATCAATCATCCATCTTGGAGCTTATCAATAGAATTTTTTCTTTACTTGATTTTCCCATTATTGATTTTCTTTTTTAGGAAAAATAGAGTTCTAAAAGCAAATCTTATCATTTTAGCATTTATCACTGGTATTTGGCAAATGCTATGTGTCAGTGAACTTATTTATACTATTCCTTATGCTTTATCCTGGGTTTTTACTTTTTCAATTGGTATAATTTGGGGCTTAATATATCTTAAAAAACAGTATAATTCTTCATTGCTTTTAACATTTGTTGGATTATCATTAATCCTGTCAGTAAGTTTTGGCATTGTAAACTTTTGGAATAACATTGCTATTTTTTGTTTTGGAGTAGGTTTTTTTATATTTTTAGTATCAAGCTTACAATCTAATATTAGTAAATTCTTCAGCTTACCAATATTCGTAAAATTAGGTGAAATAAGTTATTCAATCTACATTATTCAGTTTCCACTAAGAATGTGGTTCAGGAAAGTACTTTATGAATATAATATTCATTTGAGTTCATTTAAGGATTTCTTGGCCTTTTACATTGCCTTATGTTTATTAAGCTTACTTGCTTACGAATGGATAGAAAAGCCTATCAAACGAAAATTAGAAAATGTATTTTTAAGACAGATATAAAAATAGTCTTTTAGCACAAAATTAAAACACTTCATTATGGCATTCAACGACCAAATAAATTCGGCAAAACAAGTAGCTATGATTTTTATTAGACGATTATTCATTGGTGTGATAACACTTGGGGTGCTTGTGCTAATGTTTAGTTTTTTAATGACCAAAGTGGCTTATTCGGTTGGGGATAGAGCTGGAGTAATTTCTAAATTCTCTAAAAAAGGAGTACTTTTTAAAACTTATGAAGGAGAATTGAACGAGGGCGCTCAAGGGCAAATGGGCAATATGGTGAATCGACTTTGGGCTTTCACGGTAGATTCTGACGACCCAGCTGTGATTCAAAAATTAGAAGATGCTATGCTAACAGGACGACGTATTAAAGTGCATTATGAACAACGTTATATGAAATTTTCTTGGATGGGTGATACTGAGTATTTTGTCACTGAAGTAGAAGAGGCCCCTTTAAAATAAAATAGAGAATAGTTTTGAAGCTATTCTCTATTTTAGAGAGTGATAATTATTGATTACAGATTCAATGTTGATAATACATTATTCATATTACGAACAGCATCTGCTGATTTAGCAAATAAAGCTTGTTCTGCATCATTCAATTTATAATCTATGATTTTTTCCCATCCTGTTTTTCCTAACACTACTGGTACTCCCAAACAAATATCTGATTGTCCATACTCTCCTTCTAGGAAAACTGAACAAGGAATTACACGTTTTTCATCACGAATGATTGACTCAACAACTGATAAACTTGCTGCACCTGGCGCATACCAAGCAGAAGTACCTAATAAGCCCGTTAATGTAGCACCACCAACCATTGTATCAGCAGCAACTTTCGTTAAAGTAGCTTCGTCTAAATAATCTGTAACAGGTGTACCATTCCAAGTAGCTAAACGAGTTAAAGGAATCATCGTTGTATCACCGTGACCACCAATTACTGAACCGTGTAAATCATTTGGAGATACATTCATCGCTAAAGATAAATAGCATTTGAAACGAGCTGAATCTAAAGCACCACCCATACCGATAATACGATTTTTAGGTAAGCCAGAAGCTTTCAATGCCAAGTAAGTCATCGTATCCATCGGATTCGAAACAATTACAAAAATGGCATCTGGAGAATACTTTAGAATATTATCAACTACCGATTTTACAATTCCTGCATTTACTCCTATTAGTTCTTCACGAGTCATTCCCGGTTTACGTGGAAGCCCAGAAGTAATTACAACGACATCTGAATTAGCCGTTTTTGAATAATCGTTTGTAACACCCGTTAATTTAGTATCCCAGCCTAAAATAGCAGCTGTTTGAAACATATCTAGTGCTTTACCTTCTGCAAAGCCTTCCTTGATGTCAAGTAATACTACTTCAGAGGCTAATTCTTTTCGGGCAATGTTATCAGCTGTGGTTGCACCCACTGCTCCTGCACCTACTACAGTTATTTTTGACATAATCGATTGTAAATTAATTGTTTTAGTAAATACGTTCAAAATCTTACGCAAATGTAAACCATTTGCTTATTCACTAACGGTTTATTACAAGTATTTTTTGTAGAATTCTTAGTAAAAGTTTGGTAAATTGTATATTTGCTACGTTTTAAGGATATGTTCATTCATCGAAGTTTTAAAATTAATCCCATAAATTATGAATAATGAAGACTTAGTTGGCAGAATTCTAAAATCTGTTTTTTTTAAAACTGCTACCAAAAAGGCTGGAAAATATGCTGGTACTGGCTTGGCTGTCCTTGAATTATTAAGAGAGGCACTCATCAAAGCTAAAGATATTGCTAAAAACGAAAATAAAGGTATTGGTCAAGTACTGGCAGAAAGAATTACAACGTTAAGTAGAATGGTGAAAGCTTATGCAACGGGTCAATATAGAATTATCCCTTGGGCAACCATCTTAAAAGTAATTGCTGGACTGATTTATTTTATTTCACCAATTGATTTAATTCCTGATTTTTTACCTTTAGTGGGTTTGTCTGATGATTTGGCTTTAGTAATGTGGCTATTTACTTCTTTAAAAACTGACATTGATAATTTTATTGCTTGGGAAAAAGGAGAATTAATTCCTGAATAAAGCTTTACAAGGCTCTGTATGCTTTTATATAGAAAGAAAAACTAAATCGTAAAATCTAAAATCTAAAATCATTGCTTATCTTTACGCAAATATTTAATAACTAAGGACATGATACTGACTTCAATTTATCTAATTTTCAACATGGGCGGTCCAGAATTAATTTTGGTTGGTTTAGCTGTGTTGTTATTTTTCGGTGGTAAAAAATTACCAGAATTAATGAAAGGTTTGGGCAAAGGCATCAAAGAATTCAAAGAAGCACAAAAGGACGTTACGGAACAGATTACTAAGGGCTTAGAAGACGATACAAATACAAAATAGTATTAAAGTATTTTAGCAAAAGCATAGTTGAGATAATTTTCTTCTCTCAACTATGCTTTTGTTTTGTTAATAGATTAGTTTTTTGAATACTTCTCAAAAAATTACAGTTCGATAGTGTTCTTTTCAGATAAGCTATTGCAATTACACTAAATTTAAAATCATTCATGAAAGTATATTCAACCTTAAAAGATATCCAAGCAGACCTTTATGCTGGTAACATTACCTGTCGCCAGTTAGTAGAGTTCTATTTGAAAAATATTGAGGAGAAGAACAACACATTAAACGCCTTTTTATCTGTTTTTGACCAAGAAGCCTTGGAAAAAGCCGATGAAATTGATACCAAAATCAAAGCAGGAACAGCCAAGAAATTAGCAGGAATGGTTTTGGGCATCAAAGATTTACTTTGCTATAAAGACCATACTTCACAAGCTGGAAGTAGAATTTTAGATGGTTTTGAATCTCAATTTACAGCAACCGCTGTTCAAAGAGTAATAGATGAAGATGCCATTATTATTGGCAGACAAAATTGTGATGAATTTGGAATGGGTTCTACTAATGAGAACTCAGCTTTTGGACCATGTTTAAATGCTGTAGGTGAAAACCGTGTAGCTGGTGGTTCTTCTGGAGGTTCTGCCGTAGCTGTTCAAGCAGATATGTGTTTGGCTTCACTTGGTACTGATACTGGTGGTTCAGTAAGAATGCCTGCGGGTTTTTGTGGTTTGGTTGGTGTAAAACCTACTTATACAAGAGTTTCTCGTTGGGGTTTGATTGCTTACGCTTCTTCGTTCGACTGCATTGGACCAATCACAAAATCAGTTGAAGATGCTGCTATTTTATTAGAAATAATTGCTGGAAAAGATGAACAAGACAGTACGGTTTCCAACGAAAATGTACCTTCATACACAGCTTTTCAAACAGAAAAGAAAACATATAAAATTGGTTATTTAAAAGAGGCTGTAGAAAGCGAAGGTTTACAACCAGAAGTAAAAGCTGCAACTTTAGCCAAATTAGCGTATTTAAAAGCACAAGGACATGAAGTTGAAGCGGTGGACTTTCCATTGATTAAGTACTTCTTACCAACTTATTATACGCTTACTACAGCCGAAGCAAGTTCAAATTTATCAAGATTTGATGGCGTTCGTTACGGGCATAGAAGTGCTGAAGCGACAGATTTAATTTCTCTTTATAAAAAATCTAGGTTTGAAGGTTTTGGGAAAGAAACTCGTAAAAGAATTATGCTTGGAACATTCGTTTTAAGTGCAAGTTATTACGATGCGTATTATACGAAAGCACAAAAAATCAGAAGATTAATCAAAGAATTTACAGATAATTTATTAACTGAATACGATTTTTTGGTTTGTCCAACCACGCCAACAACTGCCTATAAATTAGGAGAAAAAACAGCTGACCCTATTCAAATGTACTTGGGCGATTTGTTCACTGTTCAAGCAAATGTGGTGGGTTTACCTGCTATTTCTATTCCTAATGGCGTAGATAATGATGGAATGCCAATCGGTTTTCAAATCATGGCGGGGGCTTTTGAGGAAGCCGAATTATTAACTTTTGCTAAATTAATTGCTTAGCGCAAATCTGTTTTCAAAACTTAACACGCTGATTTATTTATCATTATAAAAATGTATCGCTTATAAACCTTTATAAATAAGGATAAGCGATACATTTTTTTTGAATAATCTTGAACGAGTTATAGATTGTGTCGATGATATAAATATTTATTTTATAAAAAAGGACATTGCTCCTTTCTTATAATAAGACAATACATTCTTTCATAAACACAATAAATCATTCGTTTTTTTAGTTAAAAACATTTAGCTTTGTAATTGTATTTTTTTGTGTTAACCCTTTTTTAAAGATAGACTAATCCTTACCGTATGACACTCGCCACTTTTAGAACATTCTGTATTGGTTGTTTACTTTCAGTAAGCACATTTACAAATGCCCAAATAACAGCAGGTTCGGAACAGCAAACTGCTACCACTGATACCGCTACGGTAACTATTCAACAAGTCACTGCGCCAGAACCTACTTGGCTAATTGACCCAAAAACAGTTGAACCACGTTTAGGAGCTTTACAAAAAGAGATTCCTCTTACTTATAATACTGTCACTCATCAATTTGTAGAATATTTTGCTTACCGCAAACCTTCGTTTACTAAAACGATGCTTGAACGCAAAGGTGTGTTTTTCCCCCTTTATGAAAAATACCTAAAAAAATACGGTCTTCCAGATGAATTAAAATATTTATCATTAATCGAATCAGGATTAAATCCAAAAGTAATTTCAAGAGCTGGTGCTGGCGGACTTTGGCAATTTATGCCTAAAACTGCCAAATTAGACTTTGGTTTGAAAATGGATGAGTACGTTGATGAACGTTTTGACCCAGAAAAAGCAACAGAAGCCGCTTGTAAATACATGCGTCAATTATATAACATTTTTGGTGATTGGCATTTAGTGTTAGCTGCTTATAATACCGGACCGGGTAATGTGCGTAGAGCAATTCGTAAATGTAATGGCGGACAAACTTTTTGGTCTATCTACAATTGCTTGCCTCGTGAAACCAGAGCTTATGTTCCTCAATATATCGGTATTCTTTATATGATGCACCATGCTGATTCTCACGATATTTATGCTGAAAATATTGAAACAGCAATTCCTCATGATACAATTGTTTTAAATACTTATATTGATTTAGATAAATTTGCGACCTTGAGTAACATTAATTTAGAAGAAATTCAAAAATTAAATCCGCAAATTTTAACGCATATTTTGCCTGCTCGTACTCGTAATTTTCAATTAAAATTGCCGAAAAGTGAAATGGCTTTTTTCAGAGAAAACCGTCAGTCTATTCTTGATTCTGCAACCAAAATTCCTTCAACTTTGATTGAGAAAGTAATGCAGACTCCGGGTGTAGTTTTGGCAAGTAACAAAAACGAAGATACCACAAATACTTTCCAACAAACTTTAGCTTCGATTCCTAACGAAACCAGAACTGTTTTCACAAGAGAAATTGTGGAAGATGATATGGAAGACGTTGTGATTAACAAAAAGCCTAAGAAAACGACTTATATCGTTAAAAAGAAAGATAATTTACATCAAATTGCTGAACATTTTGATGTAGATGTGTACGACATCAAACACTGGAATCATCTTGCCAATACGACCATCCAACCGGGTCAAAAACTAATCATTTTCAAAGAATCTGCGGTTTCGACAACAGTAAAATATGCTCGTTCAAACCAGAAAGAAAAAGAAAATGTAAGCAAAGGCAAAGTACGTTTTCATAATGTTCAAAATGGCGATACGCTTTGGAATATTTCTCAACGTTACGGAGGAATTTCAATCGACAAATTGAAAAAATTAAATGGAATTAAAAACAATGTTGTAAAAGCAGGGATGAAACTAAGAGTTTCATAATAATTCCAACAGACAAGATATTTAAAAGTCCGCATGACATTTGAGTTATGCGGACTTTTGCGTATTTTTGAAGCTATCAATTCTATTCATAAAGGCAATTGAAGCACAACAAAATTGATTGTTGTAGCTCTTTTTCCAATAATTCAACACATTAAATGATCGCCTACATTGACGGTAAATTAACTTATAAAGACCCTGCTTACGTTATTATTGATGTAAATGGTGTTGGTTATGAAATTAAGATTTCGCTGCAAACTTACGCTGCTTTACAAGACGGAACCGAGCGTTGTAAACTTTTTACCTACTTAAATATTCGTGAGGATGCTCATATTTTATATGGGTTTAAAGAGCAAGAAGAAAAATTACTTTTCTTAGATTTAGTAAGTGTTTCTGGGATTGGTCCGAATACCGCTTTGGTCATGCTTTCATCAATGTCTTCGGCAGAAATTCGTCATGCTTTAATGAATGAAGACGTAAAAACCATACAAAGTATCAAAGGTATTGGTGCAAAAACAGCACAAAGAGCGATTATCGAATTGAAAGATAAGCTTAGAAAAGAGCAAATGTTAGGTTCTTCTTCACCTTCAATTTTCCCAACACAAAACAACAAAGTAAGAAACGAAGCATTAGCCGCCTTGGTTACTTTAGGTATTCCTAAAAATGTGGCAGAGAAAAGTATCGATGCAATTTTGAAGAAAGAAGGAACTGAAATTACCGTAGAACAATTAATTAAAATGGCTTTACGATAAACTTTAAGCACGTGTGCAAACACTTAATACTTCAAAAAATAATATTATTTAAAAATATTGAGTGGCTATTTCTCGTTTGAAGTTCAGCAAGCAGCTTTTATTCCTCTAACATAAATTCCCTTGCTGTACTTCTCTATTAAAAATTTAATGTTGTTTTAAGAAAAATTTAAACGAATAACATTCCGTTTACTCATTGACAAATTATTCTTAAAAAATACCACATCAATTAAAATACTTAGGTATTTGAACATCAAGCTACTTAACTGTGCAACGAAAAAAGTTTTACTTACTTTCTGGAGGGTTAATATTGTCTGTTTTTGCTTCTCTTGCATGGGTTTCACCGATGCGAGGCACCGCTTATCAGCTGACAAATAAAAACGCAAGAGCTATATTTTCTTCTTACTTAGCGGATACTCTAAAAAAATCTGGGAGGCGTCCTCGTTATAAATTAAAAGACCGTTACGCTAACCGTTTCACGAATAAAACGGCAAACTCTCCTTTTAGCCCCAAAGATTCTAAGGATTTAAATACTGAATTTAGGTTAGATTCGTCTGGAAAAATTTCTGTTTACGAAAAAATCAGAGGACTTTCAGACAATACTCAATATCGCCCAGCCGAACAAATCAGCATTAAAGATTATTCTACGCTACAAGAAAATCGTTTTATGCGAGATTATTGGCGGAAATACGCTGCCGCACAAGATGGCAAAGACGATACCAAAGGGCGAGGTTTATTACCAAAAATAGAACTACCTCCTGCCATTGACCGTATTTTCGGAGGCGCACAAGTTGATTTTAAGCCCAACGGGAATATTTTACTTGACATCGGTTACATCGGACAATTCATTGATAATCCAGCGATTCCAGTTCAACAACGATATATCGGAAATCTTAATTTTACAGAACAGGCTCAGATAAATTTTCAAGGAAAAATTGGCGATAAATTAAACATCAATACCAATTTCGATACCAAAGCAAGTTTCAATTTTCAGAATCAACTTAAATTAAACTGGAGAACTAACGAAGAAGACATTTTACAAAATATAGAAGTTGGAAATACTTCTTGGCAATTAAATAGTCAACTTATTCCCGGAGTGCAAAATCTTTTTGGTTTAAAAACCTTGATGCGTTTTGGAAATTTGGATGTAACTACTGTTTTAGCTCAGCAACGTTCAAAACAAGATTGTATCACACTCAGAGGTGGAAGTCAAGGTAAAAACTTTGAAATCAAAGCAAGTGCTTATGATGAAAACAGACATTTCTTCCTTTCTACTTTTTTCAGAAATAATTACGAACGTTCTTTAAAAAATCTTCCAATTATTACTTCTGGTATCACGATTACTCGTGTAGAAGTATATGTTACCAACAGAACGCAAAGCCCTGAAACACTGAGAAATTTAGTGGCTTTTTCTGATTTGGGTGAAGCTAATCCTTATAACAAAACAAGTAAACACATTCAGCCTTTTAATGGAAGTACGCAAACGCCAGTTGATAATGCCAACAACGGATTATACGCTGCTACCAGAGCCGATGCAGAAGTAAGAAAAGCCGACCAAGCCACATTTAGATTGCAAAACGAATTTGGCTTATCGAAAGGAACTGACTTTGATTTACTTCGTGGAGCAAAACGTTTGTCGGATAGAGAGTACAAATTCAGTCCAGAATTAGGATATATTTCATTGATTACGCCATTGCGTAATGATGAAGTGTTGGCGGTTTCTTATGAATATACTTTAAATGGGCAAAGACATCAAGTTGGTGAATTGACAGAAGATTATCAAGACCAAGCTGACGATAAAGTGCTGATTTTGAAAATGTTGAAATCATCAACAGTTCGTAATAATTTGGAGCATCCGATGTGGGACTTGATGATGAAAAACGTGTATTCGCTTAATACACAACAATTATCAAAACAAGCTTTTCAATTAAGAGTAGTTTATAAAGACGACCAAACAGGTGTTGATAATCCGAATTTACAAGAAGGTAGAAAATTAAAAGACGTTCCTTTAATTAGAGTATTAGGACTTGATAAACTTAATCAAAATGGAGATGCTCAAGTGGATGGTAATTTTGACTTTGTAGAAGGAGTAACAATTGATAGCAAAAATGCCAAAGTGATTTTCCCTGTGTTAGAGCCTTTCGGTTCAACCTTGCAAAAACAATTTGATGTTGATGAAGTACAATTAGTTGACAAATATGTTTTCGACAAACTTTATAGAAGTACACAAACCGATGCTGCACAGTTAACAAGTAAAGATAAATTTTTCTTGAAAGGAAGTTATCAATCTGCTGGCGGTGGTGATGTTTCTTTGCCAATTGGTGTTGATGCAAAATCTGTACAAGTATCAGCAGGTGGCGTGCCTTTAGCAGCTGGAACAGATTATATCGTTGAGCCACAATCTGGAAGAGTAAGAATTTTAAATGTTGGTGTTTCAAATTCAGGACGTGAAATTAAAATCTGTTACGAAAAACCTGATTTATTCAATAATCAAATCAGAACACTTTTAGGAACACATTTGGATTATACTGTTGGACAAAACTTCCATTTGGGTGCTACAATCCAGCACATGAAGGAAAGTCCACCGAACTTTTTGACAAGAGTACAAATCGGTAATGAACCTGTTAACAATACTATTTTCGGGTTTGATGCTGCTATTCAACGTCCTTCAAAATTCTTAACAAAATTAGTTGATGCTTTGCCTTTGATTTCTACTAAAGAAACTTCTGGTATTGATTTTCAAGGTGAATTTGCACAACTGATTCCTTCAGTTAACAACGACGTACAAGGAAATGCCTTTATTGATGATTTTGAAGTAGCTAGAAATGTATTTAGTTTGAGCAACCAAGCAACTGCTTGGAAACCCGGAGCAACTCCTTTGATGTTCCCGCAAGGTTCTCCCAATAGTTTAGAAAGTGGTTTCAAAAGAGCAAAAATTTCAGCTTACATTGCAGATTTTAGTTTGTATGGGAACAATGGTTCAAACATCAACGTACCGGGCTTAAATGCAGAAGAGTCGGGAAAATATGCTTATGAAAGAGCTGTTTCAATTACAAGTTTATTTCCAAATCGTCAGTTAGCCAATAACATTACTGGTATTCCTTTGGGAGTACTTGATGTAGCTTATTTCCCTTCAGAAAGAGGTATTTATAACTTCTCGACCAGTCTGACTGACAGAGGTTTTCTAAATAATCCAACTCAAAATTTTGGAGCCATTACTCGTGCCATTACTTCTGACACAGATTTCGATAATGCCAATATCGAAACGCTTGAATTCTGGATGATGAATCCATTAGTGGATGGAGAAACAGGTGTTGTAAGAGCCAGTGGCGATTTAGAACTTGACCGTCAGAATAGTCAAAGACGTAACCAAACGGGAGGAAAGTTGATTTTCAACTTAGGAGATATTTCTGAAGATGTGATTCCAGATGGTTTCTCAAACTTTGAAAATGGGATTCCAGCAGGTGAGAAAATTATTACTGGTACTTCTGCCAATGTGGAAAGAACCGTTTGGGGTTTAGCCCCAAAACAGCAATTCGTAACGAACGCATTTTCAAATAATAGCGATAGAAGTTTACAAGATATTGGTTTAGATGGTTTGCCTAATAAAGCCTCTGCATCGACAGATGAATTTGACGAACAACGTTTTTTCAGTACTTATCTAAATGAAGTTCGTACAAAAGTAACTGACCAAACAGCTTTATTGGAATTTGAAACTGACCCTGCTGGTGATGACTTCGTGCATTATTTGAACGAAAAGTATAACAATACTTCAAGTGTAATTTTGCGTTACAAAAATTACATGGGTCTTGAAAACAACTCTCCTACCACTGCGGCAACTGCCAATACCAATTCTGGTTATACAGAATCAAGTAATCAGCAACCAGACCGTGAGGATTTGAATAACGATAATACCGTTAACGACAACCAAGCTTATTACCAATATGAACTTGATATTAAGCAAGAAAAAATGGTGGTTGGGCAGAATTACATTGTCGATAAAATCACTGAAAATGGTGTAGATTGGTTTTTATTCAGAATTCCAATTAAAGATTATACTTCAAAAGTGGGAAATGTAAATGGCTTTAAATCAATGAGATTTATTCGTACTTTCCTAACAGGTTGGGAACAACCCGTTGTTTTCCGTTTTGCCGCTTTCCAGCTTTCTGGTTTCCAATATCGTAAATATACTGGCGAACTTACTCCAAGAGGTTTACAGGATGTTCCAGAACCTTATGACGCTAACTTTAGAATTACAACGGTAAATATTGAAGAAAACGGGCCAGCGAATAAAGGCGCAAATACTGTTCCTTACGCAGTGCCTCCTGGCTTTGTTCGTGACAGAGATATTACGACAATTAGCAATTCTCAGTTGAATGAACAGTCTTTAAGTTTATGCGTTGACGGTTTAAGAGATGGTGATTCGAGAGCAGGTTTCAAAAACACTTTGTTTGATTTTATCAATTACAAAAATTTAAGAATGTTTGTCCACATGGACAGTCCAAATAATGATGTGGAAGATAAAGTATCTGCCTTCATCAGAATTGGTACAGATTTAACAGACAATTATTACGAAATTGAAACCAAAGGTTTAAAGCAAACGCATTATGCAAGTTCAGTTACTTCTGAAGAAGTTTGGCGAGAAGAAAACGAAATTGATATTCCATTCGCCATTATTAAAAGTGTAAAAACTGAAAGAGACCGATTAGGAATTAGTTTGAATAGCCCATATCGTAAAGAAGTAATCGGCAATAATGGACATACTTATTTTGTGACGGTTGTAGGTCGTCCAGATCAAAGTGCCATTCTTACCACAATGATTGGCGTGCGAAATCCAAAATCAGCAGATGAACAAGCAAAAACATTTTGTATTTGGGTAGATGAATTAAGAGCGTCTGGTTTCGACCAAACTTCTGGACAAGCAGCTATCGGAAAATTAGGTTTAAAATTGGCAGATTTCGCCAATGTAACCATGAATGGTTCGTTCAAAAACTATGGTTTTGGCGGAGTACAATCTAAAATTTCTGAACGTGCCAGAGAAACAACCGTTGAATATGGCATTGCAGCGAATATCAATGTAGATAAACTTTTGCCTGAAAAATGGGGTTTGAAAATTCCTTTGTATGTGAGTTATGACAGAAGAAATGTAAGTCCAACTTTCAATCCGCTCGACCCAGATATTTTATTGGATAGCACACTCGCCACCATTACTGACCCTGTAGAACGTGAAAGATACAAAAGAATGGTACAAGATAATTCTGAACGAAAAGGCTTGAACCTAACCAATATCAGAAAAGTCAAGACAAATCCTACGGCAAAATCTCATGCTTGGGATGTTGAAAATCTAACTTTCACTTATGCTTTTGCAGAATTAAAAAGAAGTAATACAACGATTGATGAGTACAGACAAACCTCACATCGTGGTGGACTTACTTATACTTTTACTGGAAATCCAAAGTCGATTGAACCATTCAAAGGCATGAAAAGTAATCATCCTTTGTTGCGCTGGGTGAAAGATTTCAACCTGTCTCCTTTGCCAAATTCTATTACTTTCAGAGCAGATATGGATAGAAGTTTTGTAAAAACACAATTACGAAATGCCGAAGTAACACAATCTGGAAGCAGTGGAATTCCGACATTGACAACTGATGGCGTTGCACCACTTTTTGAAAAATATTGGTTGTTTAATCGCTACTATAATTTAGGCTGGAATTTAACTAAAAATATTACTGTAAATTACAATGCTACTGCCAACGCCATCATTGATGAGCCTTATGGAGGTTTGGAAACACAGAAAGACAGAGATTCGGTTGCGGCTAATTTAAGACGTTTCGGTAGAACAAAAAACTATGACCAGCAGATGAATACTGTTTGGCGTTTGCCTTTGAATAAATCGCCGTTGACAGATTGGATGACTGCCGATTATAACCATAAATTCGGTTATACTTATGCTGCCAATTCATACAACATCAAAGATTCTTTGGATTTACCTTTTGGAAATATCATTAAAAATACCAGAAACCGAGGCATTACTGGAAAAATAGATTTAGTAGCACTTTATAACAGAGTACGTGCTTTACGCATTGCCAATCAACCAAGAATTGAGCGTAAAAATATTGCTAGAAGCCCCGGTGATGATGAAGATATAGTAAAACCACAAGCGAATATTCTGAAAAGTATTACTCGTTTATTAATGACGATTCGTGGTATTAACATCAATTATAACATCGACGAATCAACTACTTTGGCTGGCTTTATGCCAAATCCAGGATTATTAGGAATGAACAATCAAAGTTCTGCGCCGGGTATTGGTTTTATTACAGGTAGCCAAGATGGAGATATTCGTTTCAGAGCGGCAGAAAATGGTTGGCTTACCAAAAGTACTGTGCAAAATGTACCTTTTTTACAAACGAGAACACAAAACTTAACTTATAGAAGTGCTTTAGAACCTTTCAGAGATTTTAAAATTCAGTTGGAAGGAAAATGGAGTAGATCGGATAATTATCAGGAGTTTTTCAGACCAGCCACCGTTGGTGGTGAATATCAAAGTCAAAGTCCAGTTCGTTCAGGGAATTATAGCATGTCATTTTTATCATTCTTAACAACATTCGACAGTAATTCTCCAGATGATAATTCAGTAATTTTCAACCGTTTTAGAAGTTATCGACAAATTATTTTAAATCGTTTAAATGCACAAAAAGCAGGTTCTGGCGAATACAATGTTAATTCTCAAGATGTGTTGATTCCTGCATTTTTTGCGGCATACAGTGGCGTTTCGCCCAACAAAGTAAGCTTCTCCCCTTTTGTGAATTTACCTCTTCCAAACTGGCGAGTTGATTACAATGGTTTAGCCAATATTGGTTGGTTTAAAAGAACGTTCTCTAACATTTCAATCAGTCATGCTTATACATCAACTTATAGTGTGGGAAATTTTGTTTCGTCTTTAGAATATACCGACCCATTCCAATTGAACTTGAATAATTTGATGTATCCGCTTTCCTCTAAAGTAAATTCGGATGGCACTTTGATTCCAGTTTTTGTGATGAGTACAATAAAATTTGAAGAGCGCTTTGCGCCATTCATTGGTTTCAATGCCATTACAAAAAGTAAAATTTCTTTAAAAATTGAATATAATCAAGATAGAAACGTAGGTTTAAACTTGGCTAATTCACAAGTAAATGAACTTTCAAATAAAGATTTAACAGTTGGAATGGGCTTTACAAGAGCCAATATGCTTGTACCTTTCAGAGTAAATGGACGAAGAGTAAGACTGCCAAACGATTTGAAATTTAGTGCAAATTTAACCATTCGTGATACAAGAACCATTCAAAGAAAACTAGATGCTGAAACGGTAGTTACTCAAGGATTTATGAATTTCCAGTTCCGTCCACAAGCAAGTTATAATGTCAATAAAAGGCTGAGTGTGAATGTTTACTTTGATAAAATGTTTAATAATCCGTTTGTTTCAAACTCTTATTATCGTTCAACAATTGCGGCAGGTTTCCAAGTAAGATTCAGTTTATCCGAATAAATCATCAACAAGATTGATTCGGAAGCTTTTTGAACTTTACTAATTTTAATTTAACTTGCGCCCCAATTCAAAAATCAACAAAAAACCGACAGAGATGAATTTTCCAGCAGAGCTTCGTTATACAAAAGAACACGAATGGGTAAAATTAGAAGGTGATATTGCTACAGTAGGCATCACAGATTTTGCACAAAGTGAATTAGGTGATATTGTATATGTAGAAATTGAAACAGCAGGACAAACCTTAGCACAAGACGAAATTTTTGGTTCAGTAGAAGCCGTTAAAACTGTTTCTGATTTATTTTTACCAATCGCTGGTGAAATTTTAGAAGTAAACGAGGCTTTAGTTAATGCGCCTGAATTAGTAAATTCTGACCCTTTTGGTGAAGGTTGGATGATTAAAATGAAGGTTGCTAACATCGCTGATGTTGAAGCTTTGATGGATGCAGATACTTACAAAGAACACGTTGGACATTAATCCAAAACAGATACTTTATAAAGCCCTGACAATCAGGGCTTTTTTTTGATACAAAAAGCCCAAGATCAAAACAATCTCTTTTTTTCAATCTGTGGTAAAACATAAATATGAAAACTCTTATTCGTTCCGTTAAAATAGTTAGTAAAAACAGCGACCTCAACGGTCAGGTGAAAGATATTTTTGTCGAAAATGGTAACATTCTTCACATAGAAAATGACATCAATTTAGAAGCAGATGAAATCATTGAAGGTAAAAATATTTGTGTATCAATTGGTTGGTTCGATTTGCGAGTTCATCCAAAAGAACCTGGCAACGAATACAAAGAGAGTTTTCAATCGATGGAAGCCGCAGCCTTAGCAGGTGGTTTTTCAGAAATCGCTTTATTACCTAATACCAAGCCTGTCGTTCAATCTCGTGAGAGTGTCAATTATTTGAAAAGAGCTGGTGAAAAAATCAAGTTTCACCCAATGGCGGCAGTTACGTTAAAATGCGAAGGAAAAGATTTCACTGAAATGATTGACCTTCACCAAGCGGGTGCAGTAGCTTTTACAGATGGTGAACATCCAATCCAAAATCCAGATATTTTCTTAAAAACATTACAATACCTTTCACAATTTGGTGGAGTACTTATCAATCGTCCCGAAGACAGTAACCTTACTCATTTCGGACAAATGCACGATGGTATTATGAGTACGTTTTTAGGCATGAAAGGAATGCCACAAATGGCAGAAGAAATTATGCTAATGCGTGATTTAAAACTTCTGGAATATGTTTTGAATACGCCTTTTACAGAATTGCCTGTAGATAAAAGTATTTTACATTTCTCTGGAATATCTTCTGCTGAATCTGTCAATTTAATCAGAATGGGTAAAGATATTGGCTTGCCAATTACTTGTGATGTTTATGCGCATCAGCTTTGCTTTACCGAAAATGATTTGGCAGATTTCAACACTAATTTCAAAGTAAATCCTCCTTTCCGTACACAAGAAGACCTTGATGCACTTTGGGAAGGTTTAGAAGATGGAACAATTGATGCTATCGCTTCTGACCATAATCCGCAAGACCAAGAATCTAAAAAATTAGAATTCGACATGGCTGAATTTGGCGTAATTGGTTTAGAAACCCTTTTCGCAGCTATCAATACTTATAACGAAAAAATTTCGCTAGAAGAATTGATTGAAAAAATCACCGTGAATCCTCGCAAAATTCTCCAACTTCCTATTCCAAGCATTGCAGTTGGAGAAAAAGCCAATTTGACTGTTTTCTCTGAAGATGAAGAATGGGTTTATCGTGAGAAAAAAATCATTTCTGCTTCTAAAAACTCTCCTTTTATCGGCAAAACATTAAGAGGAAAAGCGATAAGAGTAATTATTTAGCTATGAGCCTTGAGCTGTAAGCTTTGAGTTTTTATACAATTAAAAGTTAAAGGCTTTTATAACAAGTTTTTTTGGCAATGATTTTCTTGACATACAAAAAAGCTGATAGCTCACTTCTCAAAGCTAAATCATCATTTTACCAACACAAAAATGTTTAACAAATCGTTCACAAAAACAATTATCATATACGGTTTTATTGCTGGGCTACTTACTTTGGCGTACTGTCTGTTGATTAATAATTTAGGGCAAATTCCTTTGGATGGCAAAAAAGCACCTTCAATGTTTTTCAGCATTATTGTGATGGTTTTGGCTGTAAAAAATTATCGCAAGAGTAATCCTGATGAAACACTTCATTTTTGGGAAGGATTTGCCGTAGCCAATCTGACCAATATTTTCGGAGCTTGTGTAAGTGCTTTGGGTTTATACTTTTGGTTAAGTGCTAGTGGAAATACTATTTTGGCAGATTATATCAAGCAGACAATTGATATGCTAAATGTTCCAGCCGTAAAAAACGGCTACGTTAAAGAAATGGGAATTGCATCTTTTAATACAATTGTTGAAGCTTTTAAAATCTTATCCCCGAAAGACATCGCTATCGACGAAATAATTGGCTTAAAAGGAAAAACTCCATTGGGTGTCTTAGTTTCTATTATGATTTCTTTGTATTTTAGAAGACAATATCAATACATAAAAAAACCTTAAACAATGGAAAACCAAACTACAACTACAAGAATTGCCTTAAAATGGGGACTTATTGCAGGAATTATCTCCATTATTTTATCTGTCGCTACACAACTTTTAGGCGTTAAAAACAGTGAAAACATATCCATTGGTTTCTTTTTATTTTTAATCGCTTTTGCCTTCACTTGTTTGATACAAGTATTAGCCATGAACGACTACAAGAGTCAAAATAATGGCTATATGAGCTATAGTGAAGGTTTAGGAATTGGTTTACTTTCTGGTGCTATTTGGGGTGTTGTTTCTGGTGGTTTCAATATTATTTATGTAAAATACATTGATAATTCTGAAATGGTGAAACAAGCCAATTTGATGAGACAAAAAATGGAAGAACAAGGTGCTACGGATGCACAAATGGAATTGAACGAAAAAATCATTTCTTATGCAACCGACCCAAGCCTTACTTTTATTTTTACCGTTTTAATAGGCTTTATTGGTGGTTTAGTAATTGCTCTCGTGATTTCTGCCATTCTTAAAAAAGAAAAATCAATTTTTGAATAATCTTTCCTAAGCTGTAGAGTTATTGATAGCAGAGCACAGAATTCATTATCAAATTTAAATTACCATGTATCAAATCTTCAAAAAAGAAGTAAATACTTTCCTAAGTTCAATTGTTGGTTATATCGTTATCGGTGTTTTTTTTACCGCAACAGGATTGTTCGTATGGTTTTTTAAAGATAATATTCTTGATTATGGCTTTGCAGATTTATCTTCATTCTTTCAGATTGCTCCTTTTATTTTCTTGTTTTTGATTCCTGCTACTACGATGCGGGCTTTTGCAGAAGAAGTAAAATCTGGCACAATTGAATTACTCTTTACCAAACCACTTTCAACTTGGCAAATCATTTTAGGAAAATACTTTGCTAGTTGCTATTTGGTTTTTCTAGCGCTTTTACCCACTGCTTTATATTATTATTCGGTTTATCAACTAGGAAATCCGCAAGGAAATATTGATTCTGCCGCAGTGCTGAGTTCATATTTAGGACTTTTCTTTTTGGCTTGTGTTTTTGCGGCAATTGGTATATTTACTTCTTCTTTGACAGACAACCAAGTAACAGCTTTTATTTTAGCATTTACCATTTGTTTGATTCTTTACTATGGTATCGGGCAATTAGCACAATTGTCTTTCTTAGGTGATTTTGCCTATATTTTTGCTCAATTTGGTTTAGATTATCAATACGATGCTCTTGGAAGAGGTTTGATTGATTCCAGAAATGTTATTTATTTTATCTCGGTCATTTTCTTAGCTCTTTGGGGGACTAAATTGAAATTATCGACGATTAGATAAGGACTTTTTAGGACTTGAAGACTTTAGGATTTGAGGACACAAGAAGAAAGATTTTAGAGTCAAGACTTAAGGATTTTTAGACTTGAGGACTTGAAGATGTAAGAAATAAGCTTTTAGAAGTCAATTATTTGATATAATTATCCTAAGAGGACAAAACCACAACTCACTAAATCACTCATTCACAATTATTCAACTTTATGTTATTTCACAATATTACATATAATATCGACGTCAATTCAGAACAGGATTTTTTGGATTGGATGCGAAATACGCACGTTCCAAATGTAATGATGACAGGTTTTCCGAAAAGCTTTAAAATTTTGAAGCTATTAACGGAAATTGATAACGGTGGCGTTACTTATTCATTCCAATATTTTTTCGACAGTATCGAAGGCTTTGAAGTTTTTGAAAATGATTATTTAGACGATTTGAATGATGCTGTAGATAAACGTTATCGAGGAAAATACGTTTTCTTTCCAAGTTTACTACAAGATATTTCATAGTTAGTACGCTTAAAATTCAAATCTCTTCTATTTAACTACAACCGACGATGAAAAAACTTTTACTCTTATTGATCCTTCTTTCAGCCTGTTTTACTGTAAGTGCACAAGATTATTACAAAACTGATTCCACAAAAAACAAGACTAACATTTACATCATTCGTTTGAAAGATGGCACACAATTATTAGGCAGAATTATCGAACAAAATACTGTTCAAAGTAAAATTCAAACGGAAAATTTGGGTTTAGTAACCGTTGATGTTACTCAGATTTTAAGTGTTGAATTCTACGATAAAAACAAACCTACAAGCGATAAACCTTATTATCCTAACCGTTTTGTTAATCGACTTCTTGTTGCTCCTACTGGTTTTGCAATGGAAAAAGAAGCGATTGAATATCATAACACTTTATTCTATTATAGTGAGTTCGCCGCAGCTATGGGCGATAGATTTAGTATAGGATTTGGCTTTTTGACTATTGTCCCGACACAATTTTATTCGCTAAAAGCAAAGCTAAATATCATAGCTAAAGAAAAATTTAACTTCTCTGTTACAGGGAATCACATTGGCGGAAGAAACATTGGAAGCACTTCTATCATTATTCCATCTTTTAGCTTCGGTAAAAAGGAAAACTTTTTCAATGTAAGTCCTATATTTTTTACAGAAGGTGTAAATGGTGGCTTCGGGCTTTCAGTTGGCTACATGAAGAAAGTATCTTCAAATCTTACTTTTTTTACTGAAAATTTCTTCGCTGTTGGAAATGGATTAAGCGTAGAAGATGGTTTTTTACTTTCCGGGGGATTACGTTTTGATAGGCAAAAACATGCTTTTGATTTGAGTGTTATACTTCCTACTGGCTTTTCTGATTTTGATAATACCCCCTATTTGCTTCCTGTTATTTCTTACCATTTAAAACTGAGTAAATAATACTATTTTATCGTTAAATCAGGATAATTATTTGGGATAATAAAGCTAATTTGTGGCATTATTCTCAAACAAAATCCAATTTAATTATGTCAGATTCTAAACAACAAAACTCAAGACGGGATTTCCTCAAAACGAGTTCATTGGCTTTGGGAAGTTTTTTTATTGTACCTCGCCATGTACTCGGAAAAGGTTTTATTGCTCCAAGCGATAAGCTCAATATCGCAGCCATTGGTGCTGGTGGTAAAGGGACTTCAGATATTATCAATGCTTATAATAATGGAGCTTCTAATGTAGTTGCTCTCTGCGATGTAGATTTTGCAAGAGCTAAAACTGCTTTTGACAAATTCCCTAATGCCAAAAAATACCGTGATTTCAGAGTAATGTTAGATGAAATGCGTTCGGACATTGATGCCGTAACGATTTCTACTCCCGACCATTTCCATGCTTATGCAGCTATGCAATGTATGCAAATGGGAAAACATGTATATGTACAAAAACCATTGACACATAATATCGCTGAAGCAAGATTGCTAACAAATGCGGCTAGAAAATACAAAGTTGTTACTCAAATGGGAAATCAGGGTTCTTCAAACCCTGCACAAAACGTTGCGATTAAATGGTTTGAAGAAGGGAAAATCGGCAATGTGCATACCGTAAATATCTGGACAAATCGCCCAGTTTGGCCTCAGGGAATTCCTGTTCCTACAGATAAACCACCTTTGGTAGATTCGATGGCTCCTAAAGATTGGGATACTTGGGTTGGGCCAGCTCAATGGGTAGATTATCATCCGCTTTATCACCCATTCAAATGGCGTGGTTGGTGGAATTTTGGTACTGGTGCTTTGGGTGATATTGGTTGCCATACAATTGACTCTGCTTTTAGAATTTTAGGTTTAGGTTATCCAACCGAAGTAGAATGTAGTGTTGGTGCTGTATTTATCAAAGATTGGACGCCTGAATATATTCCTGAAGGTTGTCCGCCATCATCACACGTCGAGATTAAATTCCCTGCTACTAAAAAGAATAAATCACCCATGAAAATGATTTGGATGGATGGTGGAATCAGACCAATGCACCCAGATTTAATTCCAGCCAATGAAGCAATCAGTAACGATGGCGGAGCAAATGGTATTATTTTGACGGGAACCAAAGGCATCATGACTATTGGTATGTATGGAAATGACCCTAAAATTTACTTGAATTCAGGTGAAAGAATTGAAATGCCAAAAGCACCAGCAAGCGAGGTAAAATCTTTACCTGAATACGGTCATCAAATTAGTTGGACAGAAGCTTGTAAAGCGGGTTATGACAGTAAAGCACATAAAGGCTTGACTTCATCTTTCGATTATTCTGGTCCACTTACCGAAACTGTTTTAATGGGTAATTTGGCAATTCGTAGTTATATGCTTCGCAAAAAGAATGAAAGAGGTAATTTTGATTTCTACGGAAGAAATAAATTAATCTGGAATGGTGGCGATATGAAAATCACAAACTTTGATGATGCAAACCAATTCGTTGGTCGTGAATATCGTGAAGGCTGGAAAATTGCGGATTTGTAGTTTCCTCAACTCTTAATCAAAATATGAGTTACCTGCATTTTAAAATCAACAAAAGCGGTCGAAAATTAGTTTTTCGACCGCTTTTGTGATTTCTAAATGCAGGAATTACTCAATATTTATAAATTATTTCGCCGTTAAATACACAAATGGAATAATACATTCTTCTAACGAAATCCCACCATGCTGAAAAGTATTTCTATAATGGCTGACATAATGATTATAATTGTTTGGATACGCAAAGAAGTAATCTTCTTTTGTGAACACATAAGTAGTCGAAACATTTACTTTAGGTAAGAAAAAACGTTCTGGTTTTCTACAAACTAATAAATGGTTTTCCTCGTCCCAGTTTAAGTTTCTTCCTTGTTTATAACGTAAATTGGTATTCACTGAACGGTCGCCTACAATTTTCACTGGATTCTGTACACGAATCATTCCGTGGTCGGTCGTGATAATTAATCTTCCTTTTTTGTCAGAAATCTTTTTCAGTAAATCAAACAAAGGTGAGTGTGTAAACCAACTTGCGGTTAAACTTCTATAACCTGATTCATCTGGCGCTAATTCTTTAATCATTGCCATGTCTGTTCTAGCATGAGAAAGCATATCCACAAAGTTATACACCACCACATTAAGATGATTTTGTGACAATTTCGAGAAATTCTCTACCAAACTTTTCCCTTGATTATTATGAATAACTTTATGGTAAGAAGATTTTACAGGAAAAGGCATTCTACTTTTACGAATTTGTTCCTGAAAGAAAAACTCTTCATGTTGGTTAAAACCTTCTTCGTCTTCACTATCTCCAATATCCTGCACCCAATGTTTTGGATATTGTTTTTCAATTTCAGAAGGCATCAAACCTGAGAAAATTGAATTTCTAGCATAAGCTGTGGTAGTTGGTAAAATAGAATAATAAGTTGATTCTTCTTCAACTGAAAAATAATCTTGAATCAAACCTTCTAAAACTTTCCATTGGTCAAAGCGCAAGTTATCAATCAAAACAAAGAAAAGCGGAGAATCTTCTCTGAGTAAAGGAAATACTTTTTTTCTCATCAATTGATGCGATAAAACTGGATTATTCCCTTTTGGTTCGTTCAACCAATTTTCATAATTTTCAGTGATAAATCTTGAGAAGTTAGCATTCGCTTCAGACTTCTGCATATTCATTACTTCTGCCATCGACTTGTTTTCAGTTCTATCGATTTCCAATTCCCAGAAAAGTAATTTTTTATAGACATCGGCCCATTCAGCATGATCCATCTTATCTTGATAGCGCATCGCTAATTGACGGAATTCTTGCTGATATGAAAGATTTGTTTTTTCTTCTTCTAATCTTTTCTTATCTAATATTTTCTTTACAGAAAGAAGTATCTGATTGGGATTCAACGGCTTAATTAAATAATCAGCGATTTTTGAACCGATTGCCTCCTCCATAATATCCTCTTCTTCCGATTTGGTAATCATCACAACTGGTAAATTGGGCTTCAATTGTTTGATTTTAGGAAGTACTTCTAGCCCCGTCATTCCGGGCATATTTTCATCCAAAAAAACTACATCAAATTTCTTTTTTTCTACTTCCTCTAAAGCATCCGCACCAGAATTTACAGGTGTAACATCGTAGCCTTTTTGGGTCAAAAACATAATATATGGCTTAAGCAAATCGATTTCATCGTCAGCCCACAGAATTGAATATTGCATAATAAAATGGATTGTTTTCAAGTACTGATTTCAGTACTGTTCACTTAAAATGGAAAATACAGCGTTTTATTGCTGTATTTTTTGTTAATTTTAGTTAAATATTATCTCGTCAATTCTTTAAAATCCAAGTCCGAAACTTTTAATAATCCTGCTTTCGGCAAGCGTTTTGTCATTTCTCGCCAATTGGGTTCTTTCAAATAAATCTTGTGAAGTATCTCCGAAGCTTTGATAATACTTTTGTTATTTGCCATTGTAATGGCTGTCCAATATTGCATTTCTAAATTATTTGGAAATAGTTTCATAGCAGCATTGTACTCATCCGTGGCTTTTTTCATATTGTTGGTTTCAGTGGCTAAATCACCAGCATCCATGTGGTCGTAAGCTCTTTTAATTTTCAATAATCTAGCTAATTCAACCAAAGGTGTTTGGTGGTCGTCAACTCGCAAATCTACCAAATGGTCTTCATCCCAAGGTTTGTTGGTTGAAGTACCTTTTACAACTAATAAAGCCGCCGATTGTTTTCCTCTGATATCGCCTCCCACGGCTTGTCCAGCTTCCAAGGCTTTCAATACTCTTTCTGCTAAAGGTAATTTCCAGTTGTCTTCAAAAGCCTTAGCCATAGCTGCAGGTACTTTATTATTCAACATCATATTACTCTGTACTGAATAATTTGTGCCTTTAATATGTCCTGCAAAATCTACACAATTCTTACCAGTATGCACTGCAACGTTTCCTTTAGCGTCGATTATACCAACTTGGCGAACATCCTTTCCTCCATCATTCGACAATAAAATATCCATTGTTTCTTGAGCAGTTTTGCCATTTTTCATTAATGCCAAACCTCTTATTCCGAATGATTTATTCACAAAACTTTGTGTAGCAACTACTCCAACGCCAGCTTGTCCCCATGAAACCGCCGTTCCAACACTAAACCAGTGGCTTTGTACTCCAACAGCCATTTCTCCAGTTTTGGTATCACGAGCGACGATTGAAAATGTATGTGCAAAAGGCTCTGAGTTTTTAGAAAATTGAGCGAAAGTATTACTCGTAAAATAAAGAAACGTTATCAATGTTAATACTTTTTTCATAGGTTTAAAATTATTAATTGCGATATTTTTCCGACAAAATACTTCTAAATAATTTACACTTGAGGTTGTTCTTTCACATGTCCATTTTCACATTTCAGAATACGAGCAGGGAATTTACGAATCATATCAAAATCGTGCGTAGCCATTAAAATTGCCGTTCCAGCTTTGTTGATTTCATGGAAAAGCTCAATAATTTGACCTGATACTTCAGGGTCAAGATTTCCAGTTGGTTCATCGGCAAAGAGTATTTGCGGTTCATTTAATAAGGCTCTGGCAATTACTACTCTTTGTTGTTCACCACCCGAAAGTTGATGGGGCATTTTATCACGAGAAGTTGACATACCTACTTGCATGAGTACTTCTGCAACTCTAGCTTTCATTCTGGCACTATCAGTCCAACCTGTTGCTTCCAAAACCCACATCAAATTTTCTTGAACATTTCTATCCATAAACAACTGAAAGTCCTGAAAAACGACACCAATTTTTCGGCGAAGAAAAGGACGTTCGGCTGCTTTCATTGTTTCGATAGTAAACCCCGCCACTTTTGCTTTTCCTTGTTGAAGCCAAAGATCAGCATATAATGTTTTTAGTAACGAACTTTTGCCACTTCCTGTTCTTCCTATTAAAAAAACAAATTCTCCTTTGTTAATACTAAAGTTAACGTCGTTTAAAACAATTCGCTCGTTTTGATATATAAATGCACTCTGAATGACAACTACGGGTTCTGATGTAAACATTTTTTGCTTGATATGTTATTTTTTCAAATATACTGACAAAATGATAACAATAAATACTTTTTGTGTTTAGTCCGCTAATTTCCCCTAAAGAACACGGTAGATTATCGTCTAAATTCCTGCTGAAAATTTTCTTGAAAAATATTTCAGAATACTTTACTGACAATATTCATCTAAGCAAGATGTTCGCCAACTTTCTTCTTGAGGCAGTTCCAAATTCATTAATCATCTGATTTACAAAGCCATTCATCTTATCATTCATCAGGAAAAATAAAAAAAACTTATATTTTATGATAGCTAATTAATTTTTATGACTTACATTTGAATAATTTTTAGACTAATCTAAACTATTAATTAGAATCACAAAATGAGAAACTTTTTCAAACCAATACTTTATTTCATTATTTGTTGCTTTAGTTTGAGTGAATCCTTTGGGCAAAATATCATTTCAGGTAAAGTATTGCTGAATGAAACCAACGAAGTGATTATCGGAGCGAACGTTTATATTCCTGAGTTACGAACTGGAACAAGTACAGATGTGAATGGTTTTTATCAAATCAAAAACTTGCCAAAAGGTGAATTTACGCTACAAGTAAGCTATGTTTCTTTAAAAACTATCACAAAAAAAGTAAACGTAAAAAACGCAACAAAGCAAGATTTTGAAATGGAAAATTCTGCTACTTCCTTAGAAGAAGTAGTAATAACTGGCGCAGGCATTAAAACGTTAGTAAAAGAAAGTCCAGTGCCAATTGCAGCACTTTCAAGAGCACAGTGGTTACAAAGTACTTCAACCAATTTAGTAGATGCGATTGTGAAATTGCCTGGTGTTTCGCAAATCATGACTGGACCAACACTTTCAAAACCGATTATTCGTGGATTGGGCTTCAATAGAGTAATTACTGTTCATGATGGCGTTCGCCAAGAAGATAATCAATGGGGCGAAGAACATAGTTTACATATTGATGAGTTTTCAATAGAACGTTATGAAATTATTCGTGGTGCGGGTTCATTAATGTATGGTTCTGATGGCTTGGGTGGAGTAATTTCTGTGATTTCACCAACACCGACAGAATCTGACAAAATCAATGGAAATGTTTTGTATAATTATCAGACCAACAATGGTTTACACGGATTTTCGGTAAATCTGGGTGGTAATAAAAATGGTTTTGTTTGGACAAGTAGATTGAGCAATAAAAACGCTGGAAATTATCAAAATGCTTTCGATGGTTTAGTGAATGGTTCTAAATTTCAAGAACTTAACTATTCTGGAATGATTGGTTTAAACAAAAAATGGGGCTTTTCAAGAATCTATTTTTCAAAATTTGGACAAGATATTAATATCATAGATGGAACAAGAGACGCTGAAGGATTTTTTTCAAAACAAATAGTGATAAATGGGCAAAGTAAGACCGTTAGAGTATCAGAAGAAGAATTAAAAAATCCTTCAATCAATCCTTCCAATTCACAATCTTTAAGTAATTATAAAGTCTCGTGGAACAATTATTTAATGTTAGGAAAAAGTTCTTTGAGTTTGAATGTAGCTTATTCACAAAATCACAGAAGAGAATACGGCAATGTTTTAAAGCCTTTTGAAGCCGATTTGTACTTCTATTTGCAAACACTTTATTATGATGCAAGATTTAACTTCCCAGAAAAAAATAATTTTGAAGTTACAATCGGAACAAATGGCATGGCACAAACGATGAACAATCGTGGTAATGAAACCTTGTACCCTAATTTCAATTTATTCGATAATGGCGTATTTGTATTTTCAAAAAAGAAATTCAATAAGTTAATCATAAGTGGCGGATTAAGATTTGACATTCGTCAATTAGATATTCATAAATTATACATTGATTCTGAAGGAAAATTTCAAACCAAACCATCTGCCAACACTAGCGAACGTTTCGCTGGTTTCAACAAAACATTTCAAAATGCTACAGGAAGTTTTGGTGCAGTTTATAAAATCAATCATTTACTTTCTGTAAAAACGAACGTTGCCAGAGGTTTTAGAGCGCCATCGGTACCAGAAATTTCATCGAATGGTGAACATGCAGGTACTTTCCGTTACGAAATCGGGAATATTAATCAACAATCTGAAGTGTCATTACAAAATGATTTAGGGCTTACTTTTGAAAATAGTTCGCTCTACATTGATCTAAATTTGTTCAGTAATCGTATCAATCATTATACTTTTTCAGAACGTGTACAGAATATTTCTGGAAAAGATTCTATCATCAATGGAGTACCCGTTTTTCGTTATCAACAAGGAAATGCCAGACTTTTGGGATTAGAAGCTGTAGTTACTTATAATCCTGCTTCGGCACGTTGGTTTAGTTTTACACAAAGTTATTCTTCTGTAAATGGGGTAAATATTTCTGCTAAAAATGATTCTGCGAAGTACCTGCCATTTATGCCTCCGCCAAGATGGTTGAGTAACGTAAAACTGACAAAAAATACTTTGGGAAAGCATCTGAGAAACACTTATTTCTCTGTAGAATTAGAGCATAATCAACAACAAAACAATGCACTTTTAGCTTATAATACAGAAACAAAAACACCAGCTTATTCATTAGTAAATGTTGGAACTGGTGCTACGATTACTAATTTAAAAAAGAAAGCTTTATTTTCTATTTACCTGAACGTCAATAATTTATTAGATAATACTTATCAAAGCCACCAAAGTAGATTGAAGTATTTGGATGTGAATCAGACAACAGGCAGACAAGGTGTTTATAACATGGGAAGAAATATCAGTGTGAAGGTACTTGTACCGATTAATTAGTTTTTAGCTGCGAGCAATGTGCTTTCTGAGGTCGGTCATCGGATTTCTGCTTTTGGATTTCGGTCGTCGGATTTCGGCATTCGGAAAGAATTCAGATGTTGTTTTCGTTCTTGGGCTTTTGGAGCTCTGGTTTCGTTTTTAAGATTTTAAAGATTTTGCTCACAAGTCCGAAGACCGAAAGCAGACATCCGAAAGTCAATAAAAAAGCTCTTCAAACACCAAAGTTTGAAGAGCTTTTTTATTGATTCAGAAAGCTGAAATCCGACTTCCGAAAGCCGAAAGCTAACTAAGCATTCGTTTTAGCGTGGTCAGCTAAGAATTTAGCCAAACCGCTATCCGTCAAAGGATGGTTCAATAATGCCAACATTGCTGAAAGTGGACCCGTCATAACGTCTGCACCGATTTCAGCACATCTAATAATATGAATTGGGTTACGTACTGAAGCTGCTAAAATTTCAGTATCAAAACCATAATTATCATAAATAGTACGAATTTGCTCGATTAATTGGATACCGTCGAATGAAATATCATCTAAACGACCAATGAATGGAGAAACGTAAGAAGCTCCCGCTTTTGCCGCCAATAAAGCTTGACCAGCAGAGAAAATCAACGTACAGTTAGTTTTAATTCCTTTTTCTGAGAAATACTTCAATGCTTTCACTCCGTCTTTAATCATCGGAATTTTAACAACAATTTTCTCATCTAATTCTGCTAATTCTTCTCCTTCACGAATCATTCCTTCAAAATCAGTAGCAATTACTTCCGCAGAAACATCTCCCTCAACGATATCACAAATTGCTTTGTAATGTTTAAGAACGTTGTTTTTACCGCTAATACCTTCTTTAGCCATTAACGATGGATTGGTTGTTACACCGTCTAATACACCTAAATCCTGTGCTTCTTGGATTTCTTTGAGATTGGCTGTGTCAATAAAAAATTTCATGATGATTTGTTTTTTGAGAAATATATTAGTTAAACGCTAATTAAAAACGAAAGTAAATTCAAGGAATAAAGCTTGATATTGATTCTTTGTAAATACTGTTTACAAAATTAGGAAAAGCATTTGAGAAAGCAGACATTTTTTCAAAAAATTATAACAGTATAGAACAGTTATTTTTCCTATTAATCTAAAAATAAATTTAAGTTAATTTTTTGAAGCTTGATGAAGTAATGGAATGGTCATAAAACAAAAAAAGGCAAATTCACCGCTACAACCTGCCTACCCTTGCTTCGGTCAAGACCTGGGGGATTCGGAGGGAGCTGGTAATTTGCCGTCACAAAGATGGCAGGTTTTGTTGTTTTTTCAAAACCTTCACCGCAACTTTGAGGAAAGTTTTCTGATAAAATATAGTCTATTTCGGCTGATTTATACGATGACCTTTTGATTTACAGTTAATTAACATACTATTATGACATTCAAAAATATTTTAAAAAAAATTTCATTTTCGCTTTATTTAGCATCTTTTTCTATTCTTTTAGTGAATTGTACGGGTTCTTCTGATGCTTTTTTAGAAAAAGCAAAAGAACAATTGAAGCAAGGGAAAGCCAGAGAAGCCATCGAATACTTGAATCAAGCCATCGATAAAGACCCCAATAATGCCAAAGCTTTCAATATGCGTGGCGCAGCCAATTTTGAATTGAAAGATTTCACAACGGCCTTATTAGATTATGAACAAGCCATTAAATTAGACCCAAACAATTACCAACCTTACTTCAACAGGGCTTCGGTAAAAATGGAAAAATCGGATTGGGAAGGTGCTTTTCAAGATTGCTCCAAAGCAATTACTATCCAACCAGACACAGCAGAATTGTATGTAAAAAGAGGAATTATCTTAGCTGCTTTGCAAAAATCTGAGGAAGCAATTGTAGATTTCGACAAAGCAATTCAATTAAATCCCAAAGAAGTAAATGCTTTGTATAATCGTGGCAATATTTACTTTCAATTTGGTGACTTTGATAAATCTTTAGCCGATTTTACTGCGGCGGTGAAAGCAGATAACAAATTTGCTAAAGCATATTACGGTTTGGGGATTGTTCAACAAAAAAGAGGACAGTCGGACGATAGTTGTTTAAGTTTCAAAATGGCAAATCGTTTGGGTTATACAGATGCTAAATTGGCGATAGATTCTTTTTGTAAATAAGTCAGCTACAAGCTTTGAGCAGTAAGCTTTAATTACTTGTAGGTTTAGAATACCTATATTAAGTAATGATATTTAAAACTCATCACTCGAAACTCAAAAAACTCACCACTCACAATTCTTAACTCACAACTCATAAATATGAAATACCTCGGAATAGTTTTTACCATGATTTTCTTACTTTTTGCAGGTTGGCAATACAATGACCCAGACCCAGTACTTTGGATTCCGATTTATTTGGTGGCGGCATATTGTTCGATAAAAGCTTACCAAGAAAAGAGTAATCCAGAATTATTAGTGGTTGTTACCATTATGTCTTTTGTTGCAGGGTTAAATACTTGGCTACAGATGACTTCTTGGGAAGGTTTTTTCTCGGAAGGTGGTGGATTATCCATGAAAACCATCAATCAAGAATTAGCTCGTGAAGCTTGCGGACTTTGGATTTGTACTTTCGCTTTTATCCTTTTTCTGGGAATGTATTTTTTCAAACCTAAGAAGTGATTAGAAATTAGTTATTGGTGTTTAGTTCTCAAAATAGTTTTATAAAACATAAGTTAAATAGGCAAAGTATTCGGAATATATTTTCTGTGCTTTGCCTGTTTTTTTGCCATTTATCTAATTATCAACATATTCATCATAAACAGAACAATTAATAAAGGTTAAATTGTAATTTGTATAAAATTCAAACTCCAAACTTTATGCAACTTACTATTACAAACCTGAACAAAACCTATTCCAATGGCGTTCAAGCACTTCAGAACGTTAATCTAACTATCAATCAAGGAATGTTTGGTTTATTAGGACCAAACGGCGCAGGGAAATCTTCCTTAATGCGCACCATCGCAACACTCCAAGAAGCTGATACTGGCACAATTACTTTAGGCGATATTAATGTGCTTACTCAAAAAGAAGAAGTACGCAAAACACTTGGTTATTTACCACAAGAATTTGGTGTGTATCCAAAGGTTGATGCGGTTACTTTATTGAATCATTTGGCAGTTTTGAAAGGAATTACCAATGCCAAAGAACGTAAAGAATTGGTAGAATCGTTACTTCAAAAAACCAATCTTTGGGATGCTCGTAAAAAGAATTTAGGGGGATATTCTGGTGGAATGAAACAACGTTTTGGCATTGCTCAAGCGCTTTTAGCAAGTCCTAAATTAATCATCGTTGACGAACCCACTGCTGGTTTAGACCCTGCTGAGCGCAATCGTTTTTTGAATTTATTGTCGGAATTAGGCGAAAACACCATTGTGATACTTTCTACCCATATCGTGGAAGACGTAAAAGAGTTGTGCCAAGATATGGCAGTTTTTAATAAAGGACAAGTACTTTACAAAGGCAATCCTTTTGATGCTATTCAAGAAATTGAAGGAAAAATCTGGCGAAAACGTATTCATAAAGCAGAATTAGAAGATTATAAGAAAAACTTCACGCTGATTTCTGATAAACTCATCGGCGGTTCACCAGTCATTCATGTGTTGGCAGACAGTAATCCTGATGGTACTTTTAATGCCGTCAATGGAGATTTAGAAGATGTTTATTTTGCAAAAATTTTCGCTAATGCCTAAACCAACACGACTATGTTTTTAGAAATTTTACGTTTTGAATTTAGCTATCGAAAGAACAGAGCAGCTACTTATCTATATTTTCTGATTTTATTTATCCTTTGTTTTGCGGCAGCAACCTCAAAATACGTTACCATCGGCGGTTCGGGTGGTGGACAGTTACAAGCTAATTCTCCGTACTCGCTTTCTTTCATGACTATCATCATGACTTTTGCCGTAACTTTCATTAGTTCAGCAGTGATGGGCGTAGCCGTTTTGCGAGACTTTGAACATAAAACAGAATCCTTGATGTTTACCACCACCATGTCGAAATTCGATTATTTGATGGGGCGTTTCTGGGGTTCTTTTTTTGTCATGGTATTGATTTACTCTTCTATTTGGATAGCTTTTATGCTTGGATTTTCTCTTGGTAAATTCCTCCCTTGGGATCCATCTTGGAAAGAAAAAACAATGCACGCTTTTGATGCTTGGCATTATTTTCAGCCATTTATTTTCTATGGTATTACCAATCTTTTTATCCAAGCCACTATTTACTTTGCGGCTGGAACACTCAGTAGAAAACCTTTATTGATTTACACACAAGGGATTATTTTATTTGTTTTGTACGAAATCACTGGGACAATTACGCAAGATTTAGAAAATAAAGACCTTGCATCCTTAGTTGACCCTTTCGCTATCAGAACCTTCCAAATCTATACTCAGTACTGGACACCAGCACAGAAAAATAATCTATTGATTCCACTTGAAGGTATGATGCTCTGGAATCGTGTACTTTGGTGTGGGGTCGGCTTTGTTATTTTAGCCATTACTTATTATGCTTTTAGTTTCAACGTGGTTACTTCTTCATGGTTCAAGAAAAAGAAAATTGTGAAAGAAGAATCTTCTGGAATCAAGCCAGAAAATGTAGCGATTCCACTTGTACATCAATTCACCAATTTCTCGGCAAATCTTACTCAGCTTTGGCAACAATCAGTTTTTTATGCCAAAATGGTTGTTAAAGAGATTCCATTTATTGCCATTGTTTTTGTAGGTTTTGCAGATTTAACCATCAATTCTTTCTATTTCGGAGAAATGTATGGAACAAGCTCCTATCCTATCACAGCCAATGTTTTAGGCTTTTTGTCGGAATTTGATTTGTTCTTTTTAATCATCGTTGTATTTTACTCTGGTGAATTAATTTGGCGAGAAAGAACGGTCAATATCAATCTTATCATAGATGCTTTGCCAGTACCTGATTGGGTTGGATTACTCTCCAAATTCATAGGATTAATCTTTATTTATGTTGCTTTATTGTTAGGTTTGATTTTCTTTGGAGTATCCGTTCAAATAGCGCATGGTTATTTCAACTTTGAATTACCACTTTATTTCGAAACACTTTTTACCGATGAACTTATCTTTTTAGTAGCATTTACATTACTCTCATTTTTCATTCAGACCATCGCTAACAACAAATTAGTGGGTTTTGCTTTGATGTTCGTGTTCTTTATCATTAATATGTTCATGAGTGGCGCTGGTATCGAACATCCATTGTTCTCTTTCAACAGCGGTAGCTTGGGCAGTTATTCTGACATGAACAAATATGGACATTTCGTATCGTCGTTTTCTTGGATGAAACTCTATTGGCTGGCTTTTGTAGGCATTCTTTTTATTTCATCGGTTTTATTGAGTGTAAGAGGAACAGAATCTTTAATGAAAACTAGGTTAAAAATCGGTCAACTTCGTTTAAGTAAACCGATTCTTACTTTGGCAATCAGTACTTTAGTCGTCTTTATTTCTACTGGTTTTTATGTGTATTATAATACGAATAAACTGAATAGATACACCACCAAAGAAGATGAAGAAAAACTACAAGTCGATTACGAAAAAACCTTAAAAAAGCAATTCGATAATGCTCCACAACCAAGAATTGTAGATGTAAACCTGAAAGTAGAAGTATATCCAGAAGAACGTGATTTTACTGCCGAAGGTTATTTTTGGTTAAAGAATAAAACGAAAAAGGTATTAAATGACATTCTTATTCAGAATGACATTTTGCATAATATGAAGCTTGAATATCTGAAATTTGAAGGCGGTGCTAAAGTAAAAAAAGCTTATGATAAATTCGGTTTTACGATTTATCAATTAAGTAAACCTTTAGCCATCGGCGATTCTGTGAAGATGAGTTTCAAAACTAAATTTGAAACCAAAGGTTTTGTAGCAAACGGCTCAAACACAAATGTAGTATATAACGGTACGTTCTTCAACAATAATTATTTCCCTTCTTTAGGTTATAGCGAAGACTTTGAAATTGGTGATGACGATACTCGTAAAAAGTACAAATTGCCTGAAAAAGAAAGAATGATGGAACAGAATAATCCAATCGGGCTATCACAAAGTTTGTTTGGTGATGATTCAGATTATATTCGTTTTGAGATGGTAATTGGTACGAGTAAAGACCAAACCGCCATTGCTCCTGGTTATTTACAGAAAACTTGGGAAAAGCAAAATCGTAAATATTTCCATTATAAAATGGATGTTCCGATGGTCAATTTCTATTCAATCATTTCGGCTAAATACGAAATTAAACGTGATAAATGGAAGAATGTAAACTTGGAAATTTACTATAATAAAGGACATGAGTATAACCTCGAAAAGATGATTTCCTCCATGAAATCGTCGTTTGATTATTTTGATAAAAACTTCGCTCCTTATCAATACCGCCAAATGAGAATCATGGAATTTCCACGCTATGCTTCTTTTGCGCAGTCGTTTGCCAATACCGTTCCATTTTCAGAAGGAATAGGGTTTATCCAGAAAATCAACGACCCAGAGAAAGATTTAGATATGCCATTTTATGTTACGGCTCATGAATTGGGACATCAATGGTGGGGACACCAAGTAGCAGAAGCCAGAGTAAAAGGTAATGCCATGCTTTCGGAAACACAAGCACAATACTCTGCTTTGATGGTAATGAAACACGCCATTAAACCCGAATTAATGCAAAAATTCTTAAAGTATGAACTGGATAAATATCTGACTGGTCGTGCAAGAGAAAGTAAAAAAGAACAACCTTTAGCGTTGGTAGAAAGTCAGGGATATATTCATTACAACAAAGGTTCATTGGCAATGTTTGCTTTGCAAGATTATATCGGTGAAGATAAAGTAAACAAAGCTTTGCACGATTTCTTGGCTGATTGGAAATATCCAAGTTCGGATGGAAAATACAAACGCTACCCTACTAGTCAGGATTTGTTAAAGTTTTTCAAAGCTGAAACACCAGATTCATTAAAATACATCATTCATGATATGTTTGAAACAATAACCTTGTATGAAAACAAAACAGATAAAGTATCATACAAAGCATTGCCAAACAAAACGTATGAAGTAAGTATTAAAGCTATTTCTGAGAAATTCAGAGCTGATAGTTCTGGTAACGAAAAACCTATTACCCTAAACGATTGGATTGACGTTGGTGTATATGGTGAAGACAAGGATGGTAAAGACAAATTGCTTTATATTCAAAAATACAAAGTATCTAAGAAAGACAATACCTTCAAAATCATCGTAAAAGAAAAACCTAAAAAAGCTGGAATTGACCCAATTAATAAGCTGATAGATAGGCATTCGGATGATAATGTTAAGACGGCGGTTTTAGAGGAGAATTTGTAGTAGAGATGTAAGACTAAAGACACAAGAACAAAATCTTTATTCTTGTGTCTTTTGCTATTAATGCTATTCCACTTGTTCTGAAAGACAAGTGGAAGTTTTGATAAAAAGATTTTATTTAATTCACTAAACGTTCATAGAACGTTTTTATCAGTCATTTGATTTGCCCTTACAGAACAAATCGAATAGCGTAGATAATGCGAGATCATTCAGAATATTATACCGAAAAGATGCAAAAAAAAGAACTTCAAATTGAGATACTTAAAGTATTAAAAAATTTAAGGAAACAAAATATTATCTGGTTTTATTTGGGACCTCTATTTTATTTAGCTTGGATTATTTTCTTTTTTTGGAGATATCAAGATGATGAACTTTTGAACAGCATATTAATAATATTATTCCCCTTTATAATGACTATTTTAAGTATTTATGGAGACTTACGAACAAATAGAGAACTAGCAAAACTGATTATTTCAATTATTGAGGATGACAAATATTTTGTTTTTGATATGCTTGATGGAAGAGTAATGAAAGTATTAAAAGAAAAAGTATTAATCCGAGAAAACAACTGGCGACTTCACATTAAAAAAAAATACCCTGCAATAAAGGAATATATAGATATGACAGATAATAAAGAATATATATGGATTGAATCTCTTTAATTAAAAAAAAAGCCAATAGTGGTCTTAGGCTCTCCTACCATCAGTATCAAAGTGGGGAACTGAATTCCTCACAACTTATTGTACTCTCTCTGTCTCTTCGGTTGCAGAATTATCTCTATTTCGGCGTTTATGGGCATATTTTTCGTTGCCAAATCTATAGCTGAATGCCAAGCCAATTCGCTGAGTATCGTTTATATTGACCCTATTTTGATAAATATTCTGAAAGTTTTCTACTCTTTCTCGATAAGTATCTGAATGAAAAATATCGTTGATATTCAATTTTATCGCTCCTTTGTCTTTCAAAATCTTTTTTTGCATCGAATAGTAAACAGATACCCGATCTAATACTATCGTAGGATAGATTCTTTCTTCGGTTTTGTACTGAGCAGTAAGTTCACTTGACCAGCCCTTCCCAAAACTAATTTGTTGGTTGGTAGATACTCTTCCAGTAAAAAATACTGTATGATTGGTTTCTCCGTTAATGTTGCTTTTAATGTCGAATCGAGCCACTTGAAAATACAATGTTGAACTTAGCCATTTGGTAGGTTGTAGTGTTAAATTGTGATTAATAAATATTCTGTTGCCAATGCCCGTATTAAATGGCTTTCGGATAAATGTTTCACCTTCTCTGATAGTAACTTCACCAAGAATTCCATCCGCACCATCGTAGCCAAAACCTAGTGTGTAAATAGATTTATATTGATACTTAAAACGCACCAAATTCAAATAAAAGGGCTGTAAATCTGGATTACCTTGAGTATAATTGTAGGCATCAACATAGTTTAGAAATGGATTAAATTGCTGATAATTAGGCCTATTTACTCTCCTTGTGAAATTAAAACTAAGGTTATGATTTTTTAAACTGTCTAAGCTATAACTTAAAAATACACTGGGAAATAGGTTGGTGAAATTTTGATTAAATTTCTGATATTGAATGCTTTCATTTGCTAACAATTCTCCCAAGATATTGGTATTTTCTGCTCTAAAGCCAAGCTGTAAACTCAACTTTTTATTGATTGATTTTCTGATATTTATATAACCTGCATTTATATTTTCATGATATATAAAGTGGTTACTCCTGCTGTAAATAATTGCGGAGAACTCATCCCGAAAAAGTGCATCATTATCATTTTTTACAAAACTCGCTTTTAGTCCACTTTCCAAATTAGCTCCTTTGCCCAATGGCAGTGAATAGTCTGTTTTGAAATTATAGATATTAATATTGCTGGATAATTTATTGTCAAAAAGTACATTTTCAGTTACTCTATTAAAGTTTCGTAAGCCTCCAGATTGATAGTTTAATATGTTCAAATCCCCAGATAACTCATGTCCTTTACTATTGAATTTATGGTTAAAGTTTACATTGGCAGACTTTGAGTTCCAATTATTAGTACCACTATTATTGCCTTTGAATGCTTGAGTGGCTGTCGTATTGATATAGCTTGCATCATCTGAACGGGGTCTATTTTGTAAAAAAAACTGCATGCCCAAAATAGTTTTTTCACTCAAAGTAAAATCAGCTCCAAATCTTCCACTGAGGGTATTAGATTTATAATCGCTATAGTTTTTCGATTGAATATTGGCAATGCTTATTTTTTCATCATTAAAAATGGTCCTTTGTGAAGTTTCTTGTGTGTAATCTTGGTCTAAGCTCTGGTCTATTCCCCAAAACCAATTGATTTTCTGGCGATTAAGATTAAAATTTACACTGTTGTTGACTCTCAGTTTTTGCCCCATCGACATGCCCGAAGATAGGTTACCAGTCAAACCTCTTGCTTTGTTCTTCTTTAAAATAATATTGATGATAGAAGACCCTCCGGCATCATATTTTGCAGGTGGATTATCCATCAGTTCGAGTTTATCTAATAAACCGCCTGGTAAAGATTTAAGATAAGCTATCAAGTCTGTCCCGCTCATGTAAGTACTGCGGCCATCAATCAAAACCATAGCTCCACTTTTCCCATACAGGTTAATATTTCCCTGAGCGTCCACTGATATACCAGGTGTTTTTTCCAAAACTTCAAGGGTATTACTGGACGCTGCCGATATCATCGTTCCTACATTTACAATCGTTTTGTCGATTTCCTGCTCAATTAGCGGTTTTTTAGCACTAACTACTACCTCGTTTAAGGTGGTACTCTTGGCAGGCAAAAGGATGATAACGGGCAACTCGACTTTGGTTTGTTGTTCGTTCAATGTTTTCTTTACACTTGTATATTTTAAAAAACTCATTGAAGTGATTTCTAAAAAATAACTGCCATTGGATAGATTTTGAAAAAGGAAATTCCCATTTATATCAGTAATTTCTCCTTTCACAAAACTTGAGTCGATACTGTTCATAAGTTTGACACTAGCACCAATCACCGATTCATTTTGAGTATCTTTGACACTCCCGACTATACTTTTATTTTGGGCCAATATTTGACCTGATAGGATTAGTAACAGAAATAGTTTTTTCATAATTGTTTTTTTGACAAAGTTTGTTTTCCTTAGATAGCCCTGAAAACAAGTCTGACAGAAATCAATTTTGAAGTGACAAACACGGGAAAAGGACTGACAAAGGTTTTAACATATTTAAATGCGATTTCGTCAGTCAAATAATGGGGTGTGAAATCAATAGTTTTTATTATAATTGAGGCTATTCAATTTTGCAGAAAAAAATAAAATGAGCATTTTAGAAAAAGTATTTGGCAAAGAAGCCGTTAAAATCGGTAATTATTTAGGGCTTTCTTGTATAGCTGCTATACTTCTGTTTACGACCTTTATGGCATTTGCGGATATTTTTTTCAAGAATAATGACGACGAGATAGCTTTAATATCAACTATTTTGTTGTTGATAGGTGTATTTGTAGGCCGTTTTTTGGCTAGTTTATGGCAAAGAAAGCATATTAGCAATTTGGTGTTTATTGTACTGATTGGATTGACTTTCGCCCTGATAGTATCTTTAATGCCCATTATAGACACCCTTATCACTCATCAAGAATTCTTAGTTGTCGCTATAGCATTGGTTATCTATTTTGTTATAAGTGTATTGATTGGCATACTCATAAAACTGATACGTATGCGTACTGAATATACATTATACCTCGCAAACTCAACAGTTTTGCATAGTCAATCCGAATTACAGCTTCTTCAGTCTCAACTAAGTCCACATTTTTTGTTTAATACCTTGAATAACCTGTATGGTTTATCATTAATTGACCATCAAAAAATACCTGATTTGTTGTTGAAACTATCCGATTTGTTGAGGTATTCAGTATACGATGCCAAAGATATTTTGGTGCCACTACCAGAAGAAATTAACTATATAAAGAACTACATTGATTTTGAAAAAATACGTTTAGGAGAACGCCTCAACTTGAAAACAGATTTTGAAAATATCAACCCTCAAAAATCTTTCAAAATAGCACCTATGCTTTTGATTGTTTTTGTAGAAAATGCTTTCAAACACTCCAAAAACAGTCTGGATAATGTGATAAATATAGAAATAAGCCTAAAAATATGGGGGAATTCAATACTATTTTCGGTAGTAAACTCTCATAATAATTTGTACAATGACAAACAAAAACATAGTGGATTTGGACTAGACAATGTAAGAAAAAGGTTGGATTTAATATATAAAGGTGAGTATGATTTGGAAATCAATGAGACTACAACTAATTACGAAGTAAAACTCAGGATAAATGGAAAATAAAATAACCTGTCTCATTGTAGATGATGAACCTATAGCCAGACAAATTATAGAAAAATACTGCTCCCATTTGCCTGAAATTGAGTTATTGGCGAGTTGTGAAAATGTTTTTGTGGCTAAGAAAGTATTAGAAAGTCAAACGGTAGATTTACTTTTTTTGGATATTAATATGCCAGTTTTGGATGGGATAGCATTTTTAAAAACACTCAAAAATCCGCCGTCTGTAATATTTACCACGGCTTATAAGGAATTCGCACTTGATGCTTTTGACCTTTCAGCAATAGATTATTTACTCAAACCTTTTTCTTTAGACAGATTTATTATTGCAGTTGATAAAGTCAAAGAAAAATTAGCGCTATTAAAACAGCCCTCTGTAAAATTGATAGAAGAAACCGTAGAAGATTTTACTTTTATCAAAGCTGATGGAAAAATACACAAAGTGGATTTTGGCACTTTGCTTTATGCTGAGGCCAAAGGAAATAATGTACTAATTGTTTCCGAAAACCAGACTATTTTCCCAGTCATGACGTTTAGTGATTTTTTAGCATTATTGTCTAATCAAAATTTCCTAAGACTTCATCGGTCATTTGTGATAAACAAGTCCAAAATAAGCCATGTTGAAGGAAATAGAGTATTTATTGGTAAAACAGAAATCCCCATCGGCGGAAATTACAGATTAGAGTTCTTGAAAAGCTTGGGAATTAGCAATTAAGAAGGTAAACGTCTAAAATAACTCTTTGCTTTTAGCTTTTATTAAAGCAAATCAACCATCCTGAAAGATAATTTTTGCCTTATAAAACAAAAAACGAACAATGAGTTTTGGTGATAAAGTTTTATTCTTTTTTAGTACCTTGGGAGCATTTAATGGGCTCATTATAGGTATTTATTATATATTTTTTTCATCCAAAAAATATTTGTCTAATTATTTTTTGGGTGCTTTGTTAATGGTATTGAGCATCAGGATAGGAAAATCGGTTGCGTATTTCTTTGATTACAGTTTACCTAAAATATATCTACAGTTTGGATTGACTGCCTGTTTTTTCATAGGTCCATTTTTATACTTCTTCATAAAATCAGAAATCAGCCAAATTAAAAATTTACCAAAATCTTGGCTATGGCAAATAATCTCTTGGTTTTGCATAATTATAGTAATAGGTGCTGTTTACCCATATCAAGGTTTTCCTAAGCTATGGGGACACTACATTGTTCCTATTATATATCTACAATGGGGTATTTACATTGCTTTTTCTGTCTTTTTATTAATCCCACTTCTGAAAAAAATCACTCGAAAAGAAAGTTTAAAGCCTTTTGAAAAATGGATACTGACCATTTGTACAGCGGTAATAATACTTTTTATATCTTACGTTTGGGCAATTTTAAACATTACTAAAGGCAGTTATATTAATGGGGCTGTGTATTTTTCAATTATCATTTATTTTGTAGTATTTACATTACTTTACCGCAAAAAAACAAACGACCTGTCGTCTTTCTCTTCACAAAAATATGCTGATAAAAAACTAAATAATGAGGATGCTCAGCTAATAATAAGCAACCTAAGAAAAGTGATGACAGAGAAGGAACTCTTTAAAAATCCAAATCTAAAAATTAATGACCTTGCCAAGGAAATCAATATTTCGGGTCATCAATTATCTCAACTTTTAAATGATAATATTGAGAAGAATTTCACCCTTTTTGTGAATGAATATCGAATCAACGAAGCCTGTAAGATATTATCAGAAAATACAAATTTAACGATAGATGCTATTGGCGATGAAGTAGGATTTAACGCTAAATCAACTTTTTTCGCTACTTTCAAAAAAATTAAAGGGATGACTCCCAGTGCTTATCAACAGTCGAATACTCCAGATTTATAAAACCGTACTACTGAATTTAGACTATCATACCATCATCTTAAAAGTCTATTGCATTTTTGAGAACCGAAATGAAATGGTTTCATTTTGTTAATCAAAAAATCCTTTTAAAGATGGAAAAAGTAGTCTTATTTATCTGTTTAACTGCCAGTTTTTTTTCAGCATTTTCCCAAAACAGCCCCACCGAAAGGCAATTGATAGAAAATACGATACAACAATATTTTGATGGATGGGCAACAGGCGATACCACTAAAGTGAGTAAAGCAATGCACACTTCGTGTCATCTGAAAAATTATAGTAATGGAAAATTTACCGAATTTACAAAAAATCAATACCTCGGTTTATTCAAACCTCATGCAAGACCAGCAAACCTAAGCACCCGTATAGTTAGCATAGATATTACCAATAATATGGGCAGTGCAAAAATTGAAATTAGCACTGCAAAAGATTTGTTCACCGACTATTTCAACCTCATGAAAACTAATGAGGGATGGTTTATTGCCGATAAAGTATCTACCCGAACACCCCATAAAACCTTTGACGTAAATGCCATTCGGTTAGAAAAAGAAACAATTTTAGAAGGACTTAAACGACCTTGGAGCATCGCTTTTATATCAGAAGATGAAGTTTTGATTTCAGAGAAAGAAGGTGATTTGATAAAAGTAAATTTATTAAATAAAGAAAAGACCAAAATTCAAGGCTTTCCTACAGACTTAGAAGATAGTCTTGGTGGTTTTGGAGATAACACTGGCAAATTTGAAGTGTTGCTCGACCCTGATTTTAAGACAAATAAATTTATTTACCTGTCTTATGCAGCCAAAGCTGCAACAAAAGGAAGAACTGCCAAAATTATAAGGGCAGTACTCGAAAATGAATCATTACAACAGATTAAGGTACTTTTTGTAGCAGAACCATATACCTATGAGCGGGTACATTATGGTGGTGGGATGCTTTTTGGTAATGATGGTAAACTATATTTTACCATTGGCGAACGACTATTTACCGAAAAAGATGAACCTGCTATACCAATCGCTCAAAATATTGAAGATAAAAGAGGTAAAATCTACCGAATAAATTCTGATGGAACAATACCAAAGGATAATCCTTATTTTGGAGATAAAGCCATTCACGGATTATACGCTATAGGTATAAGAGCAGCTCAAGGCTTGACACTTGAAAGCAACACCAATAAAATATGGTTTAGCGAACATGGTACACATCAAGGAGATGAAATAAATGTGCTAAAGGCAGGAGCCAATTATGGTTGGCCTATGAAAACAACAGGTAAATATCGTTTTGCAGAATTTGCACCAAAACCCATTCTCGGGAATACTTACACAGAGCCAGTTTGGTCATGGTTACAAACAGTAGCCCCCACAGGTCTGCACATTTATTTGGGTCAGGAATTTGCTGCTTGGAACCATAATTTACTAATTGGCGGATTATCAAAGGGTAGTTTATGGCGGTTAACTATTGAAAACGAAACGATAAAAAGTACAGAAGAACTATTTGTCAACGACCGACTAAGAATAAGGAAAGTGATACAAAGTCCTATGGGTAAATTATATATACTTTCTGATGAATTAAACGGCAAATTGATAAGAGTAAAAAACGGAGCTTTATGAAGTAATAAATAATTGGTCAATATTGGAGGTTAACACTGGTCGTAGGCTTTCGGCAATTGACGACATTGAGTATAATCTACGACTAGTATTAGCTCTCAGAAACCAATAGCAATTTTCCCGCTAAGCCAATTCATCTTTCTCACAGCCCAATCTATTTAAAAGAAGCACCAACCCATCTCAGAGATATGATAGCCTATCTTTTTCATAGATTGAGCTATCTCTGAGATAGCTCAATCTGTCTTTTTTGCGGTTTTTTCCACGCAATTTCCCGTATAAAACTGACAAAAACCGTAAAGAAAATTTCATCAGAGTCGCAAGATAGAGCCTGCTATTTATCTCAAATCAAAGAGAAAATACTGTTTTTAATGGCATATAATACTAAACCAGTAACATTTCTAGAACCTGTTTTTTGAAGTAAATTATTTCTATGTCCATTTACAGTTTTTACGCTGATATAAAGTTTTTCTGCAATTTCTTCGGCAGTATATTGTTGGCAAACAAGTTGTAGGATTTCTTCTTCTCTTTTGGTGATGGCAATATTCATTTTCTTGCTCTTTACTTTTTTGCCCATTCTACTTTGAATTGCCTTCAAAGTGCGTTCGTTAATATAAGAGCCTTTGCTATAAACTGATTGGATAGCATCGAATACTTCTTGAGGGTCGCTATCTTTTACCAAATAGCCGTGGGCTCCATGTTCGATTAGGTCTGTTATAAAGTTTTCATCTTCATGAACAGACAGTATCAAAATTCGTACATTGGGGAAAGTCGTTAACAGGACATTGGTGACATCCAAACCGCTAAATTCTTTTTTGTCGGGTCTGGCTGGTAAGGAAATATCCACCAACATGACATCGGGAATGGATTGACTATCTTTTAACCTATCAATTACTGAGTAGCCATCTCCACATTCAAAGACTACTTCAAATTTATTGTTGCTGGCATGATTGAGAATCCCTTTCATTCCCTCTCTAAAAAGTACTTGATCCTCCACTAACCCAACTCTTATTTTTTCTTCCATAATAACATTTGTTTAGATAATGTTCTTTCCTGAAAATTGATAAAATAATTGTTATGGGTTATTAAGGGTTGTATTGTCAATTGGTATTTCAATAAAGGTATAAAAACCATTTTCTTTTTCGTTATTGCCCCATTTTAATGTTCCGTTTAGGGCTGTTACTCTACCTTCAATACTTTTGAGTCCTAAGCCAGCAGAGCTATTTTCTGTGTTAATACCGCAACCATTATCGCTGTATGTACATTTTATGTCAAAAGTATTACATAATATATTTAAATCAATCGCTGTAGCATTAGCATGTTTAATGGTGTTGTTAATTAATTCCATTATTATTCTGTAATAGCCTAAACTGATTGCCCAAGTAAGGATAGGTGTATCGTCGCAAGAGGTAGTTAAATGAATCTGTATTTTGCCTGTTTTATTGATTTGATTCGTAACAGATTCTAAGGTTTTTATCAAGCCAAACTTCTCTAATTGCGGTGGCATTAGCTGATGACTAATACTACGAATACTACTCAGTGCAGATTCTGACAATTGACGAACGTTTTCAACGCCAGCCAGCATATTGGTATTATCATTCGTAATTTGTTTTTCTAATACTATCAAGTGCATACGCATAATAGAAAGTACTGCGCCTAATTCATCGTGCAAATCTTGAGCAATTCTTTTGCGCTCCTCTTCTTGAATAAGTATGCTAGAACGGAGTAACTCGTTTCGATAAAGTATTTTTAAGGATTCTTGTTTAAGCTTCTGTTCAAATAAATTTTTGTGAAAATGCTGATTCAAAAGTACCACACCTATCGCTATTATAAACACAATAACCGTCATAGGTAATATGGTTTCAACAATACTCAACTGCGTGACCGTTTCCATAAGCTAATAAAAAAGCAACAATACATGATAATAGAGAAAAAAGCATGCAGTATCCATGTATAAAGATTGGTGTCCACTGAAAACTTACTTACAATAGTAGCACCAAAATAGAATATCAACAAATTGGAAGTGTGATAAATAAATAATCCTGAATTTATCCAGTTAAGACTGATGATATCATTATAAGCATTTTGCTTAACGATATCATTTAAGAAAACCATAAAAGAGAAAAGTGCGAGGATGATAATCAGAATAGATTCAACCGTTAAAGCATTTGAATTGAAGGTAAAAATATTTTGGAGTGTTAGTGAATTAATGATACTGAAAACAGAGAATAATATGGCCGTAAACCATATTATTCTCTTATTAATAAAATCGCCTAAGATGGTTCTATAAAACCAAGCCAATAGCACAAAGCCAACTGGCACGTACAGATGAAGCAAAGGCAAGTTGTTCATTCGATATAGCCAAAACACCAAAGAAAACAATTGTATAAAGCTTGAAAAAAATATAAAGTATGCAAATACTCGTAATGCTTTATTCAACTTTTTAAAGCAAACAATGGTATATATTAGTGTTAACAGTACCGGCAAATCCGATAACAGTAATATTATCTTGGCTATATTCATTCTCAATGACTAATTTTCTTCGTTAAAAGGTCTCCATTAATGGCACAAGTATTTGGGCATGGTGTGTTTAAATCTAATACGTATTGGTCGCCATCTGCATAATTACCTAAAAGCTCTGGCTTAATTCCTTTTCCATTCTTATCAAGCATTACATCTTTTCCGCCAATCGGAGGATAAGCATCTAAATTAGCACCAACCACAGGTACAATATATAATTTATAACCGGGAGTTCCTTGCTTTTCGCCACTTGGCTGATAGGCTAAATAAACACGGATGTTATTATAAATGGCTTTACTGATTAATGATGAATCTAAACCCATCGCAATTAATAATTCTTGAGACCTAATAGTATATGCCTTAATGGGAATATCTGATAATTTCTTACTACTGATAGAATCGAAATAAGCAATATTCACCATGGCTTTGCCTTTGGGTACAAGTAAGGAATCTAGTGGTACAGGTGCTGGGCGACCTTCATTCAACGCTTCATCTTTTGAATTGTTACAGGCAATCATGGTCATTACGCACAAAATTGCAGCGATTTTTAAGCTTATACTTTTCATGGTTATTTTTTGTTATTAAAGGTTTAATACAACAATCTTTTATTTCGCAGGCCTGCTAAATAGTATCATGTTTAATGCGACACAATAATAATTAAAGCATAGATAGAAACTACTAAGAATAAGCAATCAGAACTTAAAAACAGGTATTTATACCTGTACTTTTTAGCAAATCAGGTATAAATAACCGATTGTAAAAAGGGCTATTTATCATCTTTTACGGCGCTGTGTTTAGAGCCAACTTTGTACATCAAAAATTTCTGATGAGTGGAGTTCAGCTACCACTTAAATAAACGGGCTTACTTATAGAAGCATTTACTATGAGGGCGCATTCTGAAAAGCCATACGAGTAGGAACAATCTCAAAACTTTTATAACCATGTCAAAGAACAAAATCATCAATGTTAACATCATCATTGATACCACTCGATTAATGAAAACCTTCACTAGTCCAAGTACAGACCAAAACAATCCTACGGGTATCGACCATACCTATCAATACATGGTAGTAGCAGATGGAACAAATATTAATGGACAAGGAACAGGTGACCTTAGCTTTACTGCAATTCAGGGAGATGTAGTCCGTTTTTACGCTGTTTCTGAATACAACAACTATGACAGTCCTGTCATTTTGTATAACCTGTTTAAATATGGTGGTGATGATGTTTTCACAAATCCTAATTTTGAATTACAACAATTCCCCGATGTAGTAACCGTTGGCCCAGCAAGCTTCAATCCATTGGTATTGCAAAGCCCGAATCCAACTCAAAACTTTTGGTTTGCTCAAAACACAGTAAACAAAAAAGGTACTGAAAATTATGGGTTACGCTTTGCAGTGTATAATTCTGATTTAAGTATTTTCGGATACTTCTCTTGGGACCCACAAATTACTGCTGTATAAGCTGTAATTTAATTGACATTGTCGAAGCAATTGATGAATGAAAGTAATTGATTGCTTCGACATACTGTTTGAATAGCAATGAAGTCCTTTCCATTTTACCTCTTATAAATCAGCTAATTATTTAGAGAATCTATCTAGTTTATATTCATTCCTTCAAATCATATCATCATGAATTCGGTCGTCAATATTACTATTATAGTATTCACAGAACAGTTAATAAAGGATTTTCTGAATCCGAGTAAAGACCCTTTAAACCCAACGAAGATACCTAATTCGTATATCTATTTTGTAAAATCTGGACAAAGTAGCGAAGCAATTAGAGGATTTTCAGGTAAAAGTATCAACATTCGTTCCTCAAAAAGTGTAGCAGTAGAAGTAAATTTCTTTACTTTTTCAGAAACCTCTAATTATGACAATCCAGTTATTCTTTATCAAATCAACCAACTTACAGCTAGTGCTATTTCAAGTAAATCGCTGAATCTACAATTCTTTTCGGATGTAAAAACGATTGCTCCAGAAAGCTTCAATCCACTTATTTGTCAATATGTTGAAAAAGATTTTTGGTATTGCTCAGACTTTTTAGTGGGACAAGGAACAAAAGAATATGCCCTAAACATTGCCCTATACAATGGCAATGAACTAAGCATTTTGGGTTATTTTCAGTTTAACCAAACCTTGTCAGTTTCCTAATACAATCGCAATAATTAACCTTTGAGCAAAATCCTTCTTGATAAGCCCTTCGGCTATAACTTACTAAATTTATTTACCCAATTTTATGTGTTGAAAATCTTCTTTTTTGGTAAAATATTCTAAGCCAAGCATTAAACCAATGCTAAGGGCGAACAAAATTTTCTGCATTATCGGTAAAAACTCCCAAAAATAACCAGAGCCAAAAAGGAATAATGTGCCATAAAAATCAAGAAGGAATACAGTGCAAAGGAATTTGAAAAGATGTAGCCTTGTTTTGAATACAAAGACAGTAATGTAAAATAAACTTAGCAGAAACATTGTACTTGCGATGGTAATCATGATATCATGCAAGGGAGTAGCTATTAAAAAAGTAAATATCATACCGATAGCCCCAAAGTATTTTATAACATTTGCCGCACCTTTTGCTGGTATCCTCTTGGAGAATCCTATGAAGAAAGTGGCAAAACTTGCAGCAAGAAAAATCATTCCTCCAACAGCCCAAAAACGAGATGGATTATCTGCACCATTCACCGCCTTCTCTCCGAAAAGATTACTGATAAAATTATTTTTCCAGTCATAGCCAATAGCATTTTTATCAAATTGTGAGCCACCCGGATAATACAATGTAGCAATCACTAGCAATGATATTGAAATAATGATTCCAATGAGAATTGAATGTTTCTTTAGCATACAAAATCTGATTTTATATTGTATTTACTCTCTTTCCAACTTATTTTAAAGATATAATATTATTCGGATAATTACAGCTTCGCTGATAGCAAACTTATAGAAGAGTATTAGAGCACCCGCTTGGAGAATATAGGCTCCCGCATTTAGTATTAGAGCATCCGCTTCGAGAATATAGGCTCCCGCATTTAGTATTAGAGCATCCGCTTCGAGAATATAGGCTTCCGCATTTAGTATTAGAGCATCCGCTAGGAGAATATAGGCTTCCGCATTTAGTATTAGAGCTTCCGCTTCGAGAATATAGGCACTTGCTCGGAGTATTAGAGCTTCCGCTACGAGAATATAGACAGTGTATCGGAGAATCTTGGAGACTCCTCTTGAAATAATAAAACCACCTGTTTTTGTGTTTCTTATGATTCACAAAATAAACAAGGAGGTTTTATTATAAAGAGTTTTACCAAAATCAAGAATGAATCCTATCAGTAATAAGATTGCCTAATCTAGCTTTAGTTTTCAATCATTAATTTTCTAACGGTTGTTTTTTGTTCATTTTTGATATTAATCAAATAAGTACCTTGTGGATAATTACGAACAGGAAGACTTAATTCATACACATTTTTAATATCTTCTTCATAAAGCAGTGAACCGTTTATAGTTAGAATACTTATTTTCCCGGTCATTGGTTTTTGAAATCTGATAACTGCTTCTTTATTCACACTTGGATTTGGGAATATAACTACCTCACGTTGAATATCACTTTCTGTTGCTAAAATTGTAGGTGTTAAAGCTACCTGTAACCCATATTCAGATTCTGTTTTATCACCTAAAGCCTTCAAACGATATTCATAGGTTGTATTTTGTGATAATTGAGTATGCAAAAACTCTGTTTGTCCAGCCTCTAAGATTGCTATTTCTTTAAAGGTATCCTCATCTGCCCTCTTAGCTTCTAATATATATTTTTGCGTTTTGGGAACACTCTTCCAAGAAATCTTAAGTTGATTAAAAGCAAGCGGATTAATTGTAATTTCTGGGGTTAATAGTGGCGCAGTATATTCTTCAATTGCCACTTGGTCAAATGAAAAAGCTCTCATCCCAATTCTATTTGTTAAGAATGGTCCTCCAAATTGTTGAAAGATTTGGTCATCATGAAAAGATGGGAGATAATTGAACTTATCTTTCGGAGCAGGGGCATTTAAGCTTAGAATAATCTTATTATTAACAGCTTTACCAGAAGTAACAAGTGTATTTTCACTATTCTCGTTAAAGTAAAACATATTTTTCATATACTGTTTTACTGCATTTCCTTGTTTATCAATCAAAACGGTATCTTCTACCCAAACCATCTGTTGGTCTTGTTCAAATTCAAGGACGAGTTCTTTTCTATCTGGTTTTGAAAAGTAGGCTCTTTGTATATTAGGAGAATTTACATTCTCATTATATTTTCCTCCGTAGAGGTCACGGTCAATCATTCTAAACAATTCATTTACTGTTTGTGTATGCCCAGAAGTATCATAATGAATTCCATCATAGCCCCTATTTCCAATTACAGTGATATTATCAACATCGTTATAAATGTTTTTTGCACGTCTTTGGTAGTCTCTTAATGCTCCAGCGTGTTTTTCAGGCCAAGCAATTAAACCTACTTGAAAAATATAATATTTATGAATATCAGGAAAGTCTTCATGCCAATAGTTATATAATTTATTAAACAGTTCTCCCCAATAAAGAGACCCTCCAGAAGATTCATTTTCACCTTGTCTCCAGATAAAAGCTTTTACTCCGCCATTCAATAAACCAGCATTTTTTACCATGTAGTAAGTTTGACCATAAACATTAGATAAATCTCCAACATTATAAGGATTTCTAATTAAACTAGCACCTAAATTGATACCTCCTACTGCACGGTTAATGACACATACTGGAATTTTATATTTTTCAATAATTCTTTTCTGAAGGCCTCCTCCCATTTGTCCTACTCTATAATTTCCATACTCAGATACTCGCCAATTAATAGTTTCTTCATAAGGATAACTTGCACCATAGGTACGAGCAAATCTGTTATAATAAGGCTGAACACCATCATTAAATAAAGCCACAGCGTTAGACTGCCCGCCAATAACATAGGCATCTCCAGAAACTACATGTTTACGATGTACCACTTCACCAGAATCGCCTTTTGAACTAATAGCAAATATTCTAAAACTGTATTCTGCTAGTTCAGCCTTAATTGTTATTGGGTTGAATTTGAATTTACCCTTAGCATCAACATAGGTAATTTCAGATTTTTGATAACCTATTTTCACATCCTCCCGAAAAATTTCTACAGAAAAAGCACGCCAACCTGGAACATCTACATATCCATTGATGGAGACATAAGATTCATTTTTTTCATTTCGAGGATAAAGCTGGTAATCTTCAGGAAGTTGTTCGAAAACAGTATTGTAAATACGCTGTGCATGAGTAGAGAATACTGACAACAATAAAATTAAGGTAAAAAACTTTTTCATTCTAAGTATATATGATTTAATATGATTACTAGTGGTGTGTCGTTAAGCTACTAATTAATGGTTGAATTGTTACAATCTGTAACAATTTAATGTAAACCTATAAGCCTAAATAAAGTAAAAAGAATTTTTGGAAGAGTGTAATACTCCATTACTATATTAGGATATGAATTAGAAGAGCCTGATAAAGAAGTAGGTGTTAGAGATACTGCTAACTTATTAAAATGTGTACTACCTATTGCTATCCGACAAATGTAAAAATCTAAATATGCTTTATATATAGATGTGGGCAAATAATTCTACAAATATAAATGATAAAATGTATTCCTCTAAACACTCCTTTAAATTAGTGAATTTTAAAATATGCTAGAAATACAATCCTATTGAGAAGAAGCATTCAACCTACTCTCCAATTAGTCTCAAAATATCAGACAAAATTTTAGGGTCGCTTGGGCGTTTGGCGTTGCTGTCAACGATATTTCCTTTTTTGTCCATCAACATATATCTTGGAATAGACTCTAACTTGAAGAATTTAGCTGCGCCAGATTCCCAACCACCTTTTGAATGAACATTTTTTTGGTTTTCTATTTGCAAATCTTTCATTCCTTTTCGCCAATTCTCCTCCTCTTCATCAATAGAAATGTATAAAAACACGACTTCTTTTCTTTGTTTCTCGCTTAATTTTTCTTGTAAAAGCTTAGAAAACGGAAACTCTTTTCGACAAGGACCACACCACGAAGCCCAAAAATCAAGATAAACAACTTTGCCTTTCAAGCTTGCTAAAGACAATTCTTTTCCATCAGGAGTAATCGCTTTAAACCATTTACCGTCCTCCTCTTTTGCTTTGATGACTTCATCATTTTTACTCATTATCTCGCCACATTTCGCTTTAACCAAATTGGTATATGCTTCTGAATTAGGCGTGGCACTTAAAGCCGAAAAAGTATTTCTTACCACAGAAGGCAAACAAAACTGGCACTGAGTATCCAACAAATAAGCCAAGTAATATTGATACGCTTTGGTTGGCAAATGTTCTCTGGCAAAAAGATGTTTATCTTCCATTGCCTTATTGACATCCGCATATTTCACAAAGCCATGCGCTTTTGAATTGAAATAAGTAATGTAATGAATCAGGAAATTGCGGTACGAAGACGAAAGTAAAGCTGATTCATCCTGAATCTTTTTTTCGTCCAAGGTTTCTAAAACAGAATTAGGAAGAGATATTACCTGTGTTTGGGCTTGATTGGCGTTTCCTCTGATAATCGGATAAGCTAAAATGTATGACCAATAATTCCAACGAATTTGATTTTCTACATATTTTTTGAATACTTCCGAAAATTTCCTTTGTTCTGGAAATGACTTGTAATAATCTGATTGTGCTTTTTTAGCTTCAAACAAATCCATTTCAAGTACATCAATAGACATACTATTTACTTTTTTCAACATTAACGACGACGTGAAATCCGCTTTAAATGTCTGATAAAACTTTACTAAAAAATCATTTTCTAAAGCATTCTCCCCTTTTATTTTCAAGCTTTTCTCGAAATCTTTAGCATCAAATGCTAAGGAAATTTGATTTCCTTTCGCAACAAAGAGTAATGTACTTTGCTCTTTGAATTTGAGTTCAACAATTGCTTGACTCTGTACATTCAGCTTACATTGAAATTGATTTTCAGAGTTCAAAACCAGTTGCTGAATCGAGGGGTTTACTCCTAATAGCAAAGGGTCATACACCAAAATCAGTGTATCACCCTTTCCAATATTTTCTACTTTGCCCGAAATAGTTGTTTCCTGAGCGAAAGTGAATGAATAACATAAAATAAGAAGTACTGAAAAGATTTTTTTCATAGGTTTACTTCACGTGTTTTGCCAAATATTTTCTGATGGCTGCTGTCCAAATCTGATACCCTTTTTGATTCAAATGTAATTTATCCGCCACAAAAATATCTTGCATTAATTCTCCATTGGGTAAATAAAAATGCTTTTGAATATCAATGAAATGAAGTTTTTTTTCTGATTTACAATACGCTTCAATCAATTGATTTGCCTTTCTTTGTTGCTCTACGATTTTCACCCTTGCAATACTTGGACGAATAGCAATATAAGCCACAGTAGCTTTTGGTATTTGTTTCTTTACTTTTTCGACAAAAATTTTAAAATCTTCGAATACTGTTTCTGGGCTTTTACCCGATGCAATATCATTGTCGCCTTCATATACTAAAATGTATTTAGGCTGATATTTAGAGACAATTCTTTCGAAATACTCATTAGCATCACTCATAACAGAACCACCAAAACCTCTGTTAATGACAGAATATCCTGCTAAATCTTCTTTATAAGTAGCCCACAATCGAAGGGATGAGCTTCCTACTAACAAAATCTGTTTGGGTGCTGGCATTGAAAGTGAATCGCTTTTTTCAAAAGCTTTTATTTCATTTTCAAATCGCTTCTGTGCGAAACAAAACTGACTAACTAAAAGCGTTGCAATTAAAAGTAATTTTTTCATAGAAGATTTGAGTTTTTTTACCATTGAATACCTGCAAGTCCTTTACGTACTAAATATTCATTAGCTTTTGAAAAATGATGATTTCCAAACCAACCGCCCGAATTAGCAGCCATTGGCGAAGGATGTTTAGATTTCAAAACTAAGTGTTTTGAGGCATTAATTACCGCTCCTTTGTCCTGAGCGTACTTTCCCCAAAGCATAAAAACTACTCCTTCTTTCTCTTCCGAAATACATTTAATTACAGCATCGGTAAAAGTTTCCCACCCTTTTTTCTGGTGTGAACCAGCCTCAGAAGCTCTAACTGTTAAAGTGGCATTTAATAATAATACGCCTTGGTTTGCCCAACGTTCTAAATTGCCAGATTTTGGAATCGGGATACCTAAATCATCTTTAATTTCTTTAAAAATATTGATTAACGAAGGTGGCGCAGAAATTCCATCGTTTACAGAAAAGGAAAGTCCCATCGCTTGCCCAGCTCCATGATAAGGGTCTTGCCCAAGAATCACTACTTTAGTCTCATTAAAAGGACATTTATCAAAAGCGTTAAAAATTAGTTTTCCGGGTGGATATACCGTTCCAGCGGTATATTCGTTTTTAACAAAGTCAACTAAGGTTTTAAAATAAGGTTTTTCAAATTCTGGACTCAATCTTTCTTTCCAAGAATCTTCAATTTTTACGTTCATTCTTCAATGGGTTTTAATAAATTTATCAATTACGTTGATTTTTCAGACAATGTAATGTAATTTTCGCTAAAATATATTGTAAAAAACTAATTAAAAAAATGGTCTCAGCTATCACAAATGGTGTAAAGGTAAGCGTTTTGACCCACTTTCAACCTGAATATTCTAATCCATTTCAAGGAAATTTTGTTTTTTCATATCATATCAAAATTCATAATGGAAGCGATTATACGGTGAAATTATTGCGTCGTCATTGGTATATCCATGATGCTAATGGTTTGGTGCGTGAAGTTGAAGGCGAAGGTGTAGTTGGTCAGCAACCAACTTTAGAACCTGGACAAACCTACGAATATACTAGCGGTTGTAATTTGAATACTTCGCTTGGTAAAATGGCGGGGACTTATCAGATGGAACGTATTTTTGATGGTAAGTTTTTCAATGTTGTTATTCCAGATTTTACGATGGTTGCTCCTTTTAGGATGAATTAAATGAATATTTAGGAGTTTGATTTACATTTAAAAATATAATACTTCATTTTCCAAAGACCTTACTTTTCTTGTATTGATACAAGAAAAGTAACAAAAGAAAATCAAGAAATTCCGAAACTCGCTCCGCTCAAACAGCGGAATTTCGAAAAATTGCTTACGCACAAGAAATATTCAGTTCAATATTTCTTATTGTTTTTTCTTACTTTGCTATTGTTGCTCATTCACAAAATAAAATCATATTTTGATTAAAAGATATTTTCAATATTTACTTGCTTCCAAAAACGAACACGCAATTCATTCGCCTTTTGTTTTTCAACTTTATACTAAAATTATTCTTGCAAAAAGTTTTCAATCTCCACATTTCAAAAGCATTGAAGCTTTGCGAAAAAGATTGCTGAAAAACGATAAAGTAATAGAAATTACAGATTTTGGAGCAGGTTCAAAGATTCATTCATCCAATTCAAGGCAAATCAAACAAATTGCTAAAAGTGCCGAAAAGCCTTCAAAATTTGGCAAATTACTTTTCAGACTTATTCAACATTTTGAACCTAAAGTAATTTTTGATTTAGGGACTTCTCTCGGAATTACCACATTGTACGAAGCTAAGGCTTTGCAAAATGCTAAAGTGATTACTTTTGAAGGTTGCCCGATAACAGCAAAAATTGCTCAAGAAAATTTTGACGAATTATCTGCCAATAATATAGAAATTGTAGTAGGAAATTTAGATGAAACATTGGCAACACAAATTGCCAAAACTGAAACGATTGACTTCGCTTTTTTTGATGCCAACCATCGTTATGAGCCAACGGTGAAGTATTTTGAAATGTGCTTAAGCAGAGCAAGCGAATCATCATTATTTATATTCGATGATATTCATTGGTCGGAAGAAATGCAGGAAGCTTGGCAATATATTAAAGCACATCCAAGCGTGATGATAACGATAGATTTATTCTTTATTGGTTTGGTTTTTTTTAGAAAAAATCAACCTAAACAACATTTTATCTTGAGATTTTAAGCAAAATCATCAAAAGAAAAAAGGCTAAGAATTTTAAATTTCTTAGCCTTTTTCATGGGATTTATTTTACAATTACACCATTAGCTACAAAACCCAAAGCTTTTTCTGGCTTTTTGATTTTGGCAATTTCTTCTTTGCTTTTGCCTGCATCTTCTGCATAATGTTTTAAATCAGCTACTGATGTGGTTTTTACTTTCGCCGTTCCGTCGATAACTACCGTTTTACCTGCGATGTCTTTTGGTACAAAAAAACCATAATCTTTGAAAGTAACACGCATCGTTTGTCCGTCGTCTAGTTTTACTTTCATCCAGCAACCTTTTACTTGGCAAACTGATTCAACAACGCCCGAAACCTTAGCCGTAATTTCTTCTTTTCCATCTGCTTTTTTCAATAATTCAGTTGTAGGAATTGCACCTTCTTCGTTTATTTCTTGTCCGAATTTACTTTGTGCATTGATTGAAAATGCAGCTACCATTAATGACAAAACCAGTACTAACTTTTTCATGTTTCCTATTTGTTTAATGAATTGTACAAATTTATTGAATAATTTAATTGAATCTCAATCACTTAAGTCTAAATCCTTTACAATAAGTTAAAAATAAACCTTCGGAATGTTCAAAAGAGTGATTATTCAAATCTAAATAAGGTTCAAATCTAAAAGTAAGCCATAAATTATCAATCAGTTTCCAGTCTTTCATAAATCTAAAGAATAACAATTTACGCTCTTTTTCTAATTGATTCGGATTTCGGTAAACTCTTCCAACCGATTGGTACAAATCTCCACCCATTTCTGAAGTATATCCACTTGATTTCCAGTAACTCAGCATCAAATTCATCACTTTTGTTTCAGCCAATAAATTCAAATAAATACCTGAACCTTCTGAAAAATATGGATTGTAGCCCGAATTTTGACGATAACCCAACCAATAATTTTGAGTTTTGATACTTTGAATAAAACCATTGGTTTTCAATTCAGCCTCTACTCCAAGCGCTACATTGGTATAAGTAACTACTTGATTGGTATCTTTTGAACTCGTTATTTGTCCGCCATGATGCAATAAAGTCAATTGAACTGGCAAAGAAAGCGTGAAATTTTTATGTTGAATCAAGCGTTTGTTCCAAGAAAAACCAGCAAAGATTTTTTCTTGAAAATCAGAACCTTTATAAATCATTTGTTGCCAATCAATCCAACTATCAAAAAAGGTTTTTGAGGTACGTTTGGTGTATTGAAGTCCAAATTCTTGGCGATTTAAGATTACTCTTTCAAAATTCATCATTGGTTCTATCAAATGATGATTCAACTGACCATCTAAATTTCCAAACAAAAACTGCGAAGAATCTTTTTGAACTTTGATAGTAAAAATTGGTTGTACACTTGTGAACTTATCATTTCCGAAATCTTTCCAAGCATAAACTCCAGCTTCAATACTTACATTAGGTGCTGGCTGATAAATAAACTTTGGAGAAAATTGATTCCCAAAAAGAGTAAATCCATCGGCAATTTTTCCGAAGTATTCATTATTTTTCAAAAAACTAAAGCTATCGAATTGAAAATAAAGCTGTTGGTTTTTGGTGGAATCGATGTGCTGGAAAGTTTCCAGATGAGTATTGTTTAACTGAGCAAAGCTATACTGAGCAGTAAACAAAAAGAGGGCTAGGTTTATTTGAAAAAATCGTCTGAACATTTGTAAGCAAAGTACTTTAAATTGCTGAAAATTTGGTAATTTCACCATTAAAAATTTTGAATTCGGGTATTGAGTTCTACTAATCAATGACAGAAAAAAACTGGCTTTGATTCCCTATTGCTAATTGTTTCTCAACAAAATTTCAATAACTCAGCTTGATTCCCCGAATTAAAACCAAAATTTAACCTAAAAATCCAACATGGCAAAACAACAAGCGGAGGCAACAAATCCTGCCAACGAAAAATTAAAAGCATTACAAACAACGCTTGAAAAATTAGACAAAGCATACGGAAAAGGTACAGTAATGCGCTTGTCGGATAGTAAAGTACTTGACGTTCCCGTGATTTCAACAGGTTCATTAGGGCTAGATTTAGCACTTGGTGTAGGTGGAGTACCTCGTGGAAGAGTCATTGAAATCTACGGACCAGAATCTTCTGGTAAAACTACTTTAACAATGCACTGCATTGCAGAAGCACAAAAAGCAGGTGGCTTGGCCGCTTTTATTGATGCTGAACATGCTTTTGATAAAGGTTATGCTGAAAAACTAGGTATCGATACTGCGAATTTATTGATTTCACAACCTGATAGTGGTGAGCAAGCTTTGGAAATTGCTGAACAATTGATTTCATCAGGTGCGATTGATATTTGTGTAATTGACTCTGTGGCGGCTCTTGTTCCAAAGGCAGAACTAGAAGGCGATATGGGCGATTCTAAAATGGGTCTTCAAGCTCGTTTGATGTCGCAGGCTTTGCGTAAATTGACAGGTGTTATTAATAGAACTGGCTGTTGCTGTATTTTTATCAACCAATTGCGTGATAAAATCGGCGTAATGTTTGGTAGTCCAGAAACAACAACGGGTGGTAATGCCTTGAAATTCTATGCTTCTGTTCGTTTGGATATTCGTAGAATTGGTCAAATTAAAGACGGAGACAACGTAATTGGTAACCGTACTCGTGTAAAAGTTGTTAAAAACAAAGTTGCTCCTCCATTCAAGGTCGTTGAATTCGACATCATGTATGGCGAAGGAATTTCTAAAGCTGGTGAAGTACTTGATTTAGCCGTTGATATGGAAGTTGTGAAAAAATCAGGTTCATGGTTTAGCTATGGTACTAACCGTTTAGGACAAGGACGTGACGGCGTAAAAGAAATGCTAAAAGATAATCCAGATTTATTAGAAGAACTTGAAAATAAAATCAAGGAGAAAATCAAAGGCGACGAAAAAGCATTACTTGATACAAGTGAGCCTAATATCGCTGATGATGGCGAATTAGAATAAATTTCATTTTTTAGCCAAAACAGTCATTGTTTTGCATTAAAAAGGAGAAAATCAGCTGATTTTCTCCTTTTTTTTATTACTTTCAATGGAAATTCTAAATCGCACTTCATTATTTAACACTAACCATTGGAATGTCTGAACACAAAAAACGCAGAAAAGTAGAAATTTGTCATAACTGCCACACAATCTTAAAACCTGAAGATAATTTTTGTCCGAATTGTGGGCAAGAAAATCATGATTTAAAAGTACCAGTTGGTCACTTAATTTTTGAAGTAGTTGAAGGCTTCACCCATCTCGACACCAAATTATATAATACCCTTCGTGCTATTTTTTTGTATCCTGGCAAAATCACGAAAGACTTTCTGGAAGGTCGCCGTGGGCGCTATGTCCCTCCTATTCGCCTTTATTTTCTGGCGTCTTTTCTTTTTTTCTTACTCTTAGGCTTTATGATTGATACTGCTATTGAAAAAGGACAAAATGGCTTTTTTGATGGTGTGGTTGATGGCGTTTCTGAATCAAAAAGTAAGGCAGAAAAAGAAAATCAAAAAAGACTAAAGAACGCTAAGAAAGCCTTGAAGGAAATAAAATCATCAAGCGATACCAATGGCTTATATAAGGCTGAATACGAGTTAAATGATGTTAAAAGTGATATTAAAGATTTAGAGAATCTGAATGAACAAACAAAAGATTTACAAAAGAAAACAAATAGCTGGATAGATTTCGTCAATATTGATGCTGATGAAATTTTGGATGAAATGAACATCCAAAATGACGATACTTTAAGAACACTAATAGAAAAGCTACCCGAACATCAACAACGACAAAGGTTAATTGCCATTCAAAAGCAAATCGTTTTAGATACTGTAAATACGGTAGAATTGAGTGATGTCAGTAACGAAATGAGTGAGTATTTTACAGAAACGATTGGTACAAAAAGCCAGTTAAAGTATGTATTAAGACTTCATTCCTTAAAAAACAATGCTTTGCTGAAAGTACAATATTTTCAGGATACTATTATTACCATAAAAGGAAGTGATGGAAGTGTCGAGAATAAAGCGTATAAACAGAGAATCTTAAAAATGTCTGATACTGAATTAGATAGTCTAATTACTCACAGAAAAAAAACTGGAAGAGCAAGTACAAATTTCATGGGTTTTCTTGCATTAGAAAGAGGTTTTTTAAGAAATGTAACACATTATGAATTAGCTTTTGAAGAAGATGCTGAAACAGCAATTCAAGAGATTACTCATTTTGGAATTGGAGTATTCTCATTGATGATGTTCATTTTAATGCCGATTGTAGCAATTCTTTTGAAGTTTCTTTATAGCAAACGTTCGCATAGTTTTTTCACTTATCCTTTTAGAATTTTGCGTTACCTATGGGATTATTTCCTTTACCTTATTCGTTTCAGAAAAACCAGAAGGTATCAATATGTTCCTAATATTTTAGAAGGACATACTCGCTATTATTATGAACATCTTATTTTTTCTATTCACATTCACAGTGTGTTATTTTTAATGATTGTTATTTTTGTAGGTGGAGGCGTATTTTTTGGATACTGGAAAGAAGCTTTAGCTGCTACCATGTTAGGTTTTATTGTTTATTTTATTGTAGCCTTGAAAGTGGTTTATCGTCAGCGATTATTCAAAACTATCTTTAAATCCTTCATTCTGTTTTTCCTTTACATCATTTCATTCTTTACAATTCTGAGTATTACAGGAGCAATTAAATTTGCCTTATCATAAAAACTAAAAGCGTTGAGATTTAAAATCTCAACGCTTTTAGTTTTTCTTTTCTCGAACCACTTGTAATTTAAATGGTGGATTATCGGAAGCATCTAGCAAAGAATTTACAACATTTTTAATTTTTGCAAAAAGACTTTTGGGTTTAGTCGTATCACCAGATGATTTGAAATCATTCATCACAAATTTGATTTTCAGCTTTCCTTTCGGGTTATCTAACATCAAATTTTTATGTTTCAAAGGCATCAATTCAATGGGATTAACATCATCTGCCAAAGAATTGCTATAAAACGAACTGATTAATAATAAAGTCAAGAGTATATTTTTTTTCATAAGATTGAAGTTGAAGAGCTGAATTGTAGAACAAAAATACGATTTGACTGCTATTATACAAGGTAATCTAACAAAAAAAGCCCGAAGAATCTTTACATTTTCTTCGGGCTTTTTCGTTATTTTTTCTAATTTTTAACTCTTACTCTGTTAAAATATTTATATAATTTCTGCATTGTTTTTTCTACTTCTTTGTCGGTTTCAAGCATGATACTGATTGTTTGTACTGCATGAATTACCGTACTGTGGTCTCTCCCACCAAAATGGTACCCAATCGATTTTAAAGGTAAATTGGTAAATTCTTTCATTAAATACATCGCAATTTGACGAGGGAAAACCGTTTCTTTCTTACGACTTTTACTTTTCAAATCCGACATATTTACATCAAAATGGCTTGTTACTGCATCTAAAATAGAATCAACCGTTACTTCTTTTTCGTTATCAACTACAATATTTTTCAAAGTAGTTCTAGCTAAATCCATATCTATTTCCTTGCGATTCAAAGAAGCATGCGCCATCAAAGACACAATTACTCCTTCCATTTCACGAACGTTGGTATCGATACTGTGTGCTAAATATTCAATTACTTTATCTTCAATATAAATACCGTCAGCTTGAAGTTTCTTCTGTAAAATCGCAATTCTTGTTTCAAAATCTGGTTGCTGTACATCTGCCGTTAAACCCCATTTAAAACGTGAAAGTAAACGATCTTGCATACCAGCCAATTCTCTTGGCGCTCTATCAGACGACATAATAATTTGCTTTCCTGATTGATGCAAGTGGTTAAAAATATGGAAGAATGATTCTTGCGTTTTTTCTTTTCCTGCTAAAAACTGCACATCATCAATAATTAAACAATCTACTTGCATATAAAAATTAGTAAATGCCTGTAGTGTATTATTTTTGATAGCGTTGATAAATTGATTACAGAATTTTTCGGAAGTAACATATAAAACAAACTTATTGGTTTGCGTATTTTTGATATAATTCCCGATTGCTTGAATCAAGTGCGTTTTTCCTAAACCTACACTTCCGTAAATCATCAATGGGTTGAATGAAGTAACACCTGGTCTTTGTGCTACCGCTAAACCCGCAGAACGCCCCAAACGGTTACAATCTCCTTCTACAAAATTATCGAAGGTGTAATGTGCGTTTAAATAAGAATCCAAATCTAAAGAATCCAAATCTTTTAATTGAAATGGACTTTCGTACAAAGTTGGTTCTGGTTTACGTTGTTGAGCTGTTACAGGAACAGATGATTTTTGGTTTGGGATATTATAAGTTATCGGTGGGTTTTTCTTATCTCCTTTATCAACTATAATTGAGTATTCTAGCATTCCATTTTTTCCTAAAGTAAAATCAATTGCTTTACGAAGTACATGGATATAGTTTTCCTCAAGCCATTCATAAAAAAATTGGCTTGGCACCTGTATAGAAAGAGTTTGATTACTTACATTCAGGGGTATGATAGGTTCAAACCAAGTTTTAAAACTTTGTTCGTTGATATCGTTATGTATAATCTCAAGGCACTTTGACCAAACTTGCCTTGCTTGAAGTTGAGATGTTGAATGCATGTTATAATCTATATTGGCGGCTCAAGAAAAGCACTTTTACTAAATATTTGATTTTCAAACGATTAGCTATTTAGCTGAAAATCTATATTTCATTTCCCCAAAAGGATGGCAAAAATAGTGAATTTTCTTGGAGAGAAAAATCAATTTCGTTTCATTCTCAATTAAAATAATTTAAAAAATAATATACCAGCATTTTTCTTGGGATAATCCAACAAGATAAGCCTATTTGGTAACTTTCCTTGTTTTTTTGTTTTGAAAAGTCTAAATTCATAAATTTGACTAACTTTGAAAAGTTAAATATTTCAGAAAATACGATTATGGCGAATCAACTTTTTAATGAATTTCATTCTCATACAAAAGAGCAATGGAAACAACAGGCCGTCAAAGAATTAAAAGGTAAAAACTTCGACGAAATGATGGTCTGGAATATTGACAAGAATATCCAGATTGAACCATACTATGCTTCTGAAGAGATTGATTTTCAATCTACAAAAAACATACAACAAGCTCAAAACCAAAGAGTTAACTCTAATTGGAACTATCGAGAAATTGTTAGATATTCATCAGAAAAAGAGACTAATTCATTGATTTTCAAACTATTAAGACAGGGTGTTGATTCTTTTCTGATTGACTTAAGCGACGTGTTACTTTCTAATGTTGAAATTAAGAAATTGTTGCACAATTTCAAACTATCTGATACACCCTTTTTTTTTAAAGTGGAAAATCAAGCTTTAGATTTGGTAAATGAGTTACAAAAGTTCGCAACTTATCAGTGGAAAGGAGGAATCATTAACGATGCCTTTGGAAGATGGATGAACACTGGAAATTGGGATAAAAACCATTGGAAAGATACTGCCGAACTTATTAGAAAAGTACAAAATTCACCTCAATTCAAAGCACTCCATTTTTCAAGCCATCACTTCCATAATGCTGGAGCAAATGTGGCTCAAGAATTAGCCTTTGTATTAGCACAAGCCATTGAAACGATTGATAAATTGAGTCAAGAAGGAATAGAAGTAAAAGACATTCTTAAAAATATTGAATTTTCTATTTCAATTGGCACCAATTATTTTGCTGAAATTGCAAAACTAAGAGCCTTAAAATTTCTCTGGAAAAAAATACTTTTGGAGGCTTATGGATTTGGTATTTCTTTGACAAATACTACTTCGTTTCATTGCCAAACGTCTTCATATTATCATTCAGCGATTACGCCACACAGCAATTTATTGAGAACTACTACCGAAGCAATGTCTGCAATCATTGGTGGTTGTGATTCTATAAGTATTCTTTCTTTCGATAAAAATGATGAAAATACAGATGATTTTGGACAACGTATCGCCAGAAATATTTCTATCATTTTAAAAGAAGAAAGCTATTTCGATAAAGTAAGCGACCCCTCGGCAGGTAGTTACTTTATCGAAAAATTGACGTTTGAAATTGCGGAAGAATCTTTAAAAATATTAGAAGAAGTAGAATCTTTAGGAGGAATAATGGAAGCCTTCAAAAAGGGTTTTATTCAAGAAAAAATAAGTGCTGAAAACATCAAAAAACAGGACGATTTACAGGCAAATAAATATATTATGGTTGGTGTAAATAAATTCAGATTAGATGAAAAACCATTCATTAAAATCCTTGAAAGTACTTCTGTAGCACATTCTGATTGGGAATTATTACCAAACTTGCGTTTATCTGAAAGTTTTGAAATGTAAAAGAGCCATGCCATGAGACCGAATATATCCAATATAAAACTAACGAAAGCAAGTAAAGAAGAAGAAAGCAAAACCTCTTCTGCTAAACAAAACTGGCGTTCACCAGAAGGAATTTCTGTAAAACCTTACTTTGCTTTTGATGATATAAAAGAAGCAGAACATCTTGGTTTTGGAGCTGGCTTATCTCCTTTTCTGAGAGGTCCTTATGCCACGATGTACACACAACAACCTTGGACAATTCGTCAATATGCTGGATTTTCTACGGCTGAAGAATCAAATGCTTTTTATCGTAAAAACTTAGCTGCTGGGCAAAAAGGATTATCTGTCGCTTTTGATTTAGCAACACATAGAGGTTATGATTCCGACCATCCAAGAGTAACTGGTGATGTTGGAAAAGCTGGAGTAGCGATTGATTCTGTTGAAGATATGAAAATACTTTTCGACCAGATTCCATTGGATGAAATGTCCGTTTCGATGACAATGAATGGCGCTGTTTTGCCCATTATGGCATTTTACATTGTTGCGGCTGAAGAACAAGGAGTATCGCCTGAAAAATTATCAGGAACAATCCAAAATGATATTTTAAAGGAATTTATGGTTCGGAATACTTATATCTATCCGCCAATTCCTTCTATGAGAATCATTGCTGATATTTTTGCTTATACAGCTGAAAATATGCCTAAATTCAATTCTATTTCTATTTCTGGTTACCACATGCAAGAGGCTGGAGCAACCGCAGATTTAGAATTAGCCTACACCTTAGCCGACGGATTAGAATATTTAAGAACAGGAATTCAAGCAGGTTTGGATATTGATAATTTTGCTCCAAGGTTATCGTTTTTCTGGGCAATTGGAATGAATCACTTCATGGAAATTGCAAAAATGCGTGCTGGAAGATTATTATGGGCGAAAATCGTTAAGAAATTTAATCCTAAAAACGATAAATCCTTGATGCTTAGAACGCATTGTCAAACTTCTGGCTGGTCGCTTACTGAACAAGATCCCTTCAATAACGTTACTCGTACTTGTATAGAAGCAATGGCAGCAACTTTAGGACATACCCAAAGTTTGCATACCAATTCTTTAGATGAAGCAATTGCTTTACCAACAGACTTTTCTGCCAGAATTGCCCGTAATACACAATTATATATTCAGCATGAAACCAATATTACCAAAGTAATTGACCCTTGGGGTGGTTCATATTATGTTGAATATTTGACGCAAGAATTAGCCAAAAAAGCTTGGAAACTTATTGAAGAAGTAGAAGAGTTGGGCGGAATGGCAAAAGCCATTGAAACTGGTTTACCAAAAATGAGAATCGAAGAAGCTGCCGCTAGAAAACAAGCTAGAATCGATTCTGGGAAAGATATTATCGTAGGTGTAAATCGTTTTAAAATTGATACAGAAACTGAATTAGAAGTAAGAGATGTTGATAATCAAGCGGTGAGACTTTCTCAAATTGAAAGATTAAATAACATTAAAGCAAGCAGAAATAAGATTGCAGTTCAAGACGCTTTAGAAAAATTGACTCTATCAGCTGAAACTGGTGAAGGTAATTTACTTCAATTGGCTGTTGAAGCAGCAAGATTAAGAGCTACTTTGGGTGAAATTTCAGATGCTTTGGAAGTAGTATTTACCAGACATAAAGCCATAATCCGCTCCATTTCAGGAGTATATTCAGCAGAAGTGACAGACGACGAAAATTTCAGAATTGCCCGAGAAATGGCAAATGAATTTGCTAATCTCGAAGGAAGACGACCAAGAATAATGGTCGCTAAAATGGGTCAGGATGGTCATGACCGTGGCGCAAAAGTAATTGCAACAAGTTTTGCCGATTTAGGTTTTGATGTAGATATTACGCCGCTTTTCCAAACGCCTGAAGAAGTAGCCAAACAAGCCGTTGAGAATGATGTGCATGTAGTGGGAGCTTCAAGTTTAGCAGCTGGACATAAAACATTAATTCCTCAATTAATTGAAGAACTTAAAAAATATGGTCGAGAAGATATTATGGTAATTGCTGGTGGAGTAATTCCTGCACAAGATTATCAATTTTTGTACGATGCAGGTGTTTCAGGTGTTTTTGGTCCGGGAACAGTAATTTCTATTGCTGCCCAGAAAATTTTAAAAGATTTGATGGAAGGTTAATAAAATTATGAGTTATGAATTTTAAATTATTATATTTCAGCTTAAAACTTATAGAGTATAAAAAACATTTAAAATTCATAACAATTAATCATCCTCCCACCTTTTTAGCTTTATAAGCTGCTGTAATTAAGAAAGTTAAAATTTTCTCTCTAAAATCTCCTTGAATTAAAATCTCTCCATCTTTAGCTGAACCGCCACAACCACAAAGATTTTTTAGTTTTTTCGACAAAATTTCTAAATCATCGTTGCTACCAACAAAGCCAGAAATAAGCGTCACTTGCTTTCCAGCACGAGCTTTTTTATCTAATTGAACTTTCAAGTTCTGTTTGTTGGGTTCTAATGTTGTTACTTCTCCATCATTTTCAAAAGCATAATCAAAATCTGGATTGGTAGAGTAAACTACTCCTAATGGTATTTTTTTATTTTTAGACATAACCAATTACTTTTAAAGCTTTGGGTTTCAAGGTAATTTTCAAAACATTCGTTGATAATTGTAAAGGTTCTCCATCGTAATGTATCAATAAATCTTCTTCAGCTTTCAAAATAAATGCTGTATCAGATGCTGTTTCGATATACCTTGAATTTGGTAACGTTCCTCTAAACAAACGAACTCCAATAATCGGAGCAGCACCAAATGGAAAAGGCTTCAATACTACCATCTCGATTAAACCATCATCGATTTTTGACTTTGGCGAAATCATAGCATTATTACCATATTGCGTAGCATTGGCAAAAGTAATAGAAAACGCATTTTTGATTTCAACACTTTGTTGAGATTCAAGATGATACGATTCTGGTTTGTAAGTTCTGAATGATTTTAAAGACATTTTTGCATAAGTCTTCAAGCCTCTTGAATCTTGCTGAGCAAATTCATTGGCTACAAAAGCATCAAACCCTACTCCTGCTGTACAAAAAAATGGAATCTCATTCAAAAAACAGACATCTATAGATGATACATTAGAAGAAAGTGCAAACTGAATGGCTTTATCAATTTTTAAAGGAATTTTCAGATGTCTGGCCAAACCATTTCCTGAACCAATCGGAACAATTCCTAAGGCTGTTTCTGAACCTACTAAACCACGTGCTACTTCATTTACTGTTCCGTCTCCGCCAACTGCAATAATTTTAACAATACCTTCTCTAACTGCTTGTTGGGCAATCTCTGTGGCATGTCCACTATATTCCGTAAAAAACAATTTAGCATTTGCTTGTTTTCCGACCAGACTAGTAATTTTATTTTTTTGTGCGGGTGTAGTAGTTCCCGACTTAGGATTCATCACAAACCAAACCATATCAGCTAAAAAAGATAAACATCAATATTATCATAATTACGAACGACAAGTACATCATTCCGTCAACTAAATAATAATCTTTGTATTTTTCGTAAAACTCTTTGAATTTCATAAGCAGCAAACTCTTCATCAAGAGTATTTAAACATATTCTTATATTTGGATAAGAATTAAATATATATTCAAATTTACATAAAAATTAAGGGATGAAAAAATTACTCTTGCTTTCATTAACATTCTTCTCATTGAATGTGTTCGCTCAAACGGGCAAAGACAGACAAATAATTCTGAATATTTTGGATACTCAGACCAAAGCATGGAACAGCGGCGACGTTGAAAAGTTCATGAATGGCTATTGGGTTTCAGATTCACTGATGTACATTGGCAAAAGTGGCGTAAAATATGGTTACCAAGGAACTTTGGACAGTTATCGGAAAAACTATCCAGACAAAGACACAATGGGCACTTTGAAATTTGATATTATCAAAGTCAATTTCATTGCCAAAGATGCTTGCTTTGTTGTTGGCAAATGGCATTTAACTCGTCCTGAAAAAGGAGATATTGGCGGGCATTATACTTTACTTTGGCGAAAAATAAAAGGACAATGGGTAATTGTAGCTGATCATTCATCATAATAACGCTGTAAGCAATAAGCTTAAAAGATAGATACTATTAAGATGGTTTTTAGTATCTATTTTTATTCGTGATTACCTATTGATTAACAGAACATTTAATATTCGGAAGGATTTGTCGTAATTTTGTAGCTATTAAAGTCAAATCACAAAGATTAATTATACAATGATTCAACTCGGAACTGTTTACCGTCATAAGTTTTCTTTCACACAAGAAGATGTAATTTTATTTGCAAAAGTATCTGGAGATAATAACCCTCTTCATCTTGATGCTGAATTTGCAGCAACTACTGCATTTAAGCGTCCGATTATTCACGGAGCATTGGCTTCAAGTGTTTTTTCTAAAATTATGGGAACAGAATTTCCAGGTTTCGGAAGTGTTTATCTAAAACAGGTTTCAGACTATAAACGCCCAATGTTTGTGAATAATGAATATGAAGCAGTATTTACTGTAACATCAATCAATGCTGATAAACATACTGCCGAAATTTCAACTGAGATTTTTGATGTTCAAACTGGGAAGAAAACTACTGAAGGTTCAGCTACGATAATGAACAAAGAAGAGTTTTAGTCTAAAAAATAAAAAGGCTCAAAATACTTTGAGCCTTTTTATAAAATCTTAACTATTTAGCATTATTTCGCTGCATTGTTTTTTATCTCTTGAACTTCTGTACGGATTTCTTGAGCTAAAGTTTTCAATTCTTGCATACCACCTCTAACTCGAGTACCAGCAGCTTGATTGCCTTTGTCATAAAATTTCTCGAAATCTCCTTCTAAGGACAAAATTAAGTCCTTCACTTCTGCAAATCTGTTCATAATAGAAACTGGATTTAAGTTGATAATTGGTTGAAAAAGCCTTTAATAGCGTTGAGACGCATTTTTTGTGTCCGAAATATAGCTATTTTATTACATCTTACAAATCCAAGCAACAAATTTTAAGCGAAATAAGTCAAAAACCTATATAAATTATGCTAATTCTGCTTGCTGAGCTAAAAATTCTTCAGCAATTCTGCGATAAGTACCGTCTTGTAAGCGTTGCTGTACTTTTTCGAAACAATCTAAGGTATAAGCTACATCTTCCAAAGTATGTGAAGCTGTAGGAATAATTCTCAACATAATTTGTCCTTTAGGAACAACTGGATATGTTACGATTGAGCAAAATACACCCATATTTTCACGCATATCACGTACAAGTGCAGTAACGTGCGAAAGTTCATAATCACCATGTAAGAAGATTGGCGTTACTGGTGAAGTAGTTTCACCAACATCAAATCCTTTTGCTTTAAATCCTGTTTGGATAGCTCTTACATTTTCCCATAATTTCTCACGTAATTCTGGGTGTTTTTTGATTAATTCCAAACGTTTCATTCCACCTACAACAAAAGGCATTGGTAATGCTTTTGCATAAATTTGTGAACGCATGTTATATTTCAAGAACATTACGATTTCTTTGCTTGCTGCAATAAAAGCACCAATTGATGCCATTGATTTTGCAAAAGTAGAGAAGTATAAATCTATTCCATCAATACAATTCAATTCTTCATGTACTCCACGACCGTTTGGTCCCATAGTTCCAAATCCGTGTGCATCATCCACTAAAATTCTGAAATTGAAATCTTCTTTCATTTTCACAATTTCATCTAAAGAACCTACTTTACCAGACATTCCGAAAACACCTTCGGTAATTACTAAAATACCTCCGCCTGTTTCAGCAACTTTTTTGGTAGCTCTTTCTAAATTTTTACGCAAAGAATCCATGTCGTTGTGATTAAACTTATAATAATCACCCATTTTAGCTTTGTGTAAACGAATACCATCAATCAAACATGCGTGAGCTTCAGCGTCATAAACAATAATATCGTTACGGTCGCAAATACACTCAATTACTGACATTACTCCTTGGTAACCAAAGTTCAATAAAAAGGCATCTTCTTTTCCAACAAATTCAGCTAATTGAGCTTCAAATTCTTCATGTAAATCTGAATTACCTGACATCATTCTAGCTCCCATCGGATAAGCCAAACCATAATCTTGAGTCCCTTTATTATCAGCTTCACGCACTTCAGGATGATTCGCTAAACCTAGGTAATTGTTTAATGACCAGTTTAACATTTCTTTACCCATGAAGGTCATTCTTGGCCCTAACTCTCCTGTTAATTTAGGAAAAGTAAAGTAGTGATGAGAATAATGAGCATGGGCACCGATAGGTCCCAGACCTTTGCTGACTTTATCGAAAATATCCACTTTTTTTTGTGTTTAATGATTAAAACTAAATATGTCTTCAAGGAAAACTAAAAACATTTTCTTTGAATTCAATTACAAAATATTTCGCTGTCTAAATAATATTATATATTTCAAGAGAAAAACATTTTATAATCTTTAAATAATCACAAAGTTAAGGTATTATTTTCTTTCTGCAAAAATGTGCCAACATTAAGTGCTATTTCATTTGTATTCAACAATTCATTGATATTTTCTAGTAATATTTCAAGAACTTATTCATTTTGAAGTAAAATATCGATTGTTATTATTATATTCATTACAGCTAATGTTTAGAGTAGTCAAATTTTTGTAAAATTTTTAGAGTCTATTTTCTTAAAAAAATACAATAATGATATGAAAAACTCGCAAAACTTATACGATGTAAGCAACGAAGTGGATATAATTGACTTCTTGGTTGATAACAATGCCATGATAAAAGACTTTAGTAGAAGTCAGCTATCATGGTTTTTTGTGGGTGAAAGCTTTCACGTCATTTTATATTTAGCAGAAGGAGAAAAACCAAAATTTGAACGCTTTATCATTGATCGTTTCGCAGAAAATATGAACGATATGATTCATCTGTGGAATCATTTTGATAAAAGAATCCAAAATTGCCAAGAAACAAGAGTATTGAAATTAGCCAAAAACAAAGTGCATGACTTAATCGCCATGTCTGAAACTTTCAGAGCTTTGTTTAATAGAGAAGATTTTGAAGAAGAGTAAAAAAGCAACCATATAACAAAAAGAGCTTCGAGAATACTCTCGAAGCTCTTTTTATAATAACCCTAAATCAATTAAGGATTAAAAATATTAGCATTATTTCTATATCCTTCTGAAACATTTGAATACCAATCTACACTTGATTTACCTCCTGATGTAGCCCAATCTGCGAATTTGAAATACGTTTGTGTGATATTTTTCAATTCACTTGGATATTTAAAGTTTTCAGTTGATACTTCAATCCCCCAAGGTAGTCTTGTACTTGTACTGTAAAGTGCTGTTGTCAATGAAGAATCATCTATTGTTCCGAAGAATGATTTATCAACTAACTTAGTTGGATTTTTACCAAGTAAATGTGTTTCTTTACCTCTTGTACCATTTGAATTATTCCAAATAAATGGATTATAAGAACCCACACCAAATGCACCTAAAGATGGTCCACCAACAACATCAAAACTAAATGAATAAGATTTAGATGCAACTGGGCTTTGACCAGCAATTGTATTCCAAGCAGCTAATTCCCCTATGCTATTCTTGAATAGAATTACTACAACACTATCTTGTCCAGCTTCTAAGCTTCCACCTGTATTTGATGTAAAGTTAGTTGCCTTTCCAGCTGGAATGTTAAACTGAACACCAGCACCATTTTGAATTGATCCACCTGTAGCATGTAAAGTATAAGTAGCTTTTACTTGTGCTACAATATTAGACGAATTAGTAATAATCTGATATCTGTACGAAAGAACAACGTCATTCAAATCATAATCTCCTTTATTTGGCCATTGGTCTTCAAATGCTACTGTAGATGGAGCAGAAGAATTTATAAATGCTTTAGAAGCATCATTAGGGAAAGCATCTTCACTATCAATGATACCATCTTTATCTGAATCATTACTTGCTACAGGTTCTGTACCATTTCCTTCATTACATGCAGTTTTTGCGATGTAAATACCTCCATCTTTAGTTTTCTGAGCTGTTCCATCTAAGAAACTTGCTTTAAGAGCATCGCTTGGCTCTGAGAATTGAACAGTACCTGTAAGTTTTTGTCCACCACCATTGTTGATATTACCACCTGCAGTAGTTAATACCTTGAATAATGAATAATTGCTCCCTGTACCAGTAATTTTACCGTCGTAAGTAGATAGAGAATTAGTTACTAATAAAGCTCCGTTGAATAAATTAACAACACCAGACCCATTAATACGAGTACTACCTCCAACTGAAATATAACTATCATTATTAATTGTTTTATCAACACCCAAATCAGTTTTGATAATTAATTGACATTTGTTATTCAAAATACCAGAACTATTTATCTGCATACTATTAGCAGTCATATAGCTATTGTTTGTCAATGTGGTTGAGCTATTAATAATAAAATTACCTACAGCAGTCATTTTACCATTATTTGTTACCGTCTGACCAGAAGAATTCAATCTAACTTCGCCATTAAATGTAATCTCAGCATTGTTAGTCATTGCACCATCTAATGGAGAAGAACCTTTAACAATAATCTGACCTTCGTTTATAATATTTGAACCTGAACGAGATTGTAATTCAGCATTAGCATTTACAACTCCGTAATTATAAAAAGTACCTCCAACAATAAGATTACCTGAAGAATTTAAAGTACCGAAGTTTTTCACAGTTACATCTGCTGAATTCCAGTTAACATTACTGAAATTAGCCGAACCTTTTGAAGTAATAATTACGGTGTATTTAGCACCAGAATTAAAATTCAAATTATTAAGTGTAATGTTAGTACCACAAATACGAAGAGTACCACCATTCAAAGTATTTGGATTGAAGTTTACTGTATAATCACTCCCTGTTAAACAATATGTTTTTGAACCTGTGCTATTATTAAGGTCAATTGTTGTTCCACTACTTACCGAAATATCACATCCAGTGCTACAATCAGGGCTTGTTTCAGATGAAGCTGCCGTTACATACTTCTCTGAATCCGAAGAAACACCAAATCTTCCCGAAGAAACTGTTCCTAATGATACAGTAAGACTAGAAGAAGCAGTAAGCGCCACTTTTTGTGTTATTTTAGTTCCATCTGGAGCTGTTTTAACAAAATAAACTTCTTTGACAGAAGATGGTATTGAAATCTTCGTTAAAAAAGGAGAAGATATTGATGCGGCACCTTTTGAAAGAGCAACTGCACCAGTAGTTGGATCAGCACCATAAACAGATACAACATGAAGTGCACTTTTGAAACGGATGTCACTGATAGAAATGTTGAAATTTACATCTCTTGATGTTTTCCAATCAAAACCAGCAGGAACTACTAGACTATTAATGTCATTCGTTTTTGTTCCATCAACAATCAGTTCTGAAGTACAAGATGCTACAATAACTGCTAATCCAAGTACAATTGATAAAAATTTTGTTCTCATTTTAATTTTCGCCCTAAACTTTTTATAGAGCATTCGTTTAAGTGTTGTTGTGTTTAGTAATTAATGATTAATGTATGTTAACTTTTAAGGCTTTTTTACCCTTATTTAATTTCTTGGTAAAATCACTTTAAAATTTTAATAGTTTTAGAAACATATTTACTACAAAATTAATTTAATTTTCTTTAGAAGTAAAAAAACTAACAAAAATCAATCTGCTATAAATTATAGGTTTACAAGCATTTGAAATAATTAAATAGCTATTAAGAAGAAACTATTCAATTCAGCATGCAGGTAAATTCTTATTTAAACAACCATAAATCGTTAGTCTATTTTACACCTCATAAAAAAACGGTTTATCAAAAAAGTCCAAAAATTGTATTTATTAAAATATACAAGAAAAATGATAAATACATTTTTCAACTTAGTTGACAACAAATTTAAATATCAAAATTTATACCAAAAAATAAATTACCAACGAATAGTACCATAAATACACAAAATAATCTAGCATTATTTTTAAATATTATTAAGATGACGTATAAATATAATTCAACAATCATTGAGCACAAGTACTTTATTAATAAATATATCATATTTACCAGAAAAAATTAAAAAAAATCTATACATTTAATAATGTAGTTTACCTTTGTTTAAACAAAATCATAAAAACAGCATAGGATATTATATGTCAAAAATCAATAAAATTCTTATCGCCAATCGTGGAGAAATAGCCTTGCGTATCATGCGTACAGCCAGAGAGTTAAATATTCAAACGGTAGCTATTTTCTCTGAAGCAGATAGAAATTCTCCTCATGTCCGTTTTGCTGATGAAGCCATTTGTATCGGTCCTCCTCCTTCTCATCAATCTTATCTTTTAGGTGATAAAATCATTGAGATTTGTCAAAAATTGAATGTTGATGCCATTCATCCTGGTTATGGTTTTCTTTCTGAAAATGCTGCTTTTTGTAAAAAAGTAATAGAAGCAGGATTGATTTTCATTGGTCCTTCTCCAGAAAGTATTGAATTGATGGGCGATAAACTAACGTCTAAACATACTGTAGCGAAATACAATATTCCTATGGTTCCCGGCACGCCAGATGCAGTAACCGACAGAAGCATCGCTAAAGAAAAATCTTTAGAAATTGGTTATCCAGTATTGATTAAAGCTTCTGGAGGTGGTGGTGGAAAAGGGATGCGTGTGGTTGAAAAAGAAGAAGATTTTGATGAACAAATGGACAGAGCTGTTTCTGAAGCTATTACTTCTTTCGGAAATGGAGCTGTTTTTATTGAAAAATATATTACTGCACCCAAACACATCGAAATACAAGTATTAGGCGACCAACATGGAAATGTTGTACATTTATTTGAAAGAGAATGTTCCATCCAACGCCGTCATCAAAAAGTTGTTGAAGAAGCTCCTTCTGCTGTTTTAACGCCTGAAATTCGTGAAGCTATGGGTCGTTGTGCTGTTGATGTAGCAAAAGCTTGTAATTATTATGGCGCAGGTACTGTTGAGTTTATCGTAGATGAACATTTAGATTTTTATTTCCTAGAAATGAATACTCGTTTACAAGTTGAACATCCTGTTACTGAACTCATCACGGGAATCGACTTGGTTAAAGAAATGATTAGAATTGCTGAAGGAGAAAGTATTTCTTTTAAACAAGAAGATATTCATATTCAAGGACATGCAATAGAAATAAGAGTATGTGCTGAAGATCCAAGAAATAATTTCCTACCAGATGTTGGTACTTTGAATACTTATATTCGACCAGAAGGGAATGGAGTAAGAGTAGATGATGGTTTTGAGCAAGGAATGGCTATTCCGATTTTCTATGACCCTATGATTGCAAAATTGATTACTTATGGCAAAAATAGAGAGGAAGCAATTGTTAAAATGATTAGAGCAATTGATGAATTCAAAATTTCAGGTATTCAAACAACTTTACCTTTTTGTAAATTTGTGATGCAACACGAAGCTTTTTTGTCTGGAAATTTTGATACAAGATTTATCAGTTTGTATTACTCTCCAGAATTATTGGACGAATTACCTGATGCTGAAGAGGAAATGTTAGCAGCAGCTTTAGCAAACTTCTTGATGACTAATAAAAAGACCAATAATAGCACCATTGCTAATTCCACGACTATAGAAAATAGTAATTGGAAAGCCAATCGTTTGGCTTATCGTTAAAAATTAAGAGGCTAATGTTTAAAAACATTAGCCTCTTAATTTTTATTTCTTAACCACTTTTAACTCTACTCCTTTATTGCTTGCATTTCTTAAAACAATACCCATAAAGTCTATTCTAATCGCATTAATACCATTTCCTATTAATATATTTCTGATAGCCGCTGCACGTCTTGAGCCTAATCGTTTACTTTGAAGTGAATCGCCCATGTTATCAATATAGGCTGTCAGCTTAATTTGTGATTTTGGATAAGCCGACATGATTTTTGCTAAATCAATCACTGTTTTATCAGAACCTGCTGTTAATGCACCAGTATTTCCTTCAAAACCAATGTTATCAAAAGTAAAAACTCGGTTTACTGTAGCAGAAGAATCTGCCAAATATCTAGCAAAATTATAAGTAAAAGAGCCATTGGTTAAATCTATTTTTTGCCCGTTTGGTAAATTTACAGCTATTGTTTTTTCTTCCGCTTTTAAAGCTGTTGTATCCACTTTTGCAGTTGAAGAGTCCTTTGCTAAACTATTAGTATCAATAACTGCTCCAGTTACTTCTTCCATTTCAGATGAATCTACCATGCTGTCGGATGAAGTACTTAAACTTTTCCAATCATAAGTAAAAGCAAAATATCCTAAACCTGCAATAACTGCTACAATTAATACTGATGGTAAAAACCATTTCGGAATACTTCCCAAACCACCACTTGATTCGCTTTCGTAGTTTTTAGTCGAATAAGTCATTTTTGACTCTTTTTCAGGCTTTGGTGCTACAGTATTATTGACAGCAACAGACTTGATAGGCGCAGCTGGAGCAAACTGAATTGGCTTAATTTCCTGACTCATGAAAATTGCAATGCCAAGCGTATCTATCATTTTTGGCTGAAGTGCATCAGGTGTTTCATCAATTAAATGTATTTTTTGATCAAGTAAATAATTGGCTAAATGAATTTTATCCAAACCTTGGCTTATTACCAATTTACCTAATTTCCCAACCACAACTGGTGCAACTACTGCCATTATTGAGGTAGCAGAGGAGTTTCTAATACTTGCAAATTGTGAAATTAAGGTTGCAATTGAGCTTTTTTTGTCTGGCAAAACCTGACTAACCAAAGCACTTCCTTGTTCAAAAAGTGGTGTAAAACTTTCTTTATCTCTTAAATAATCTTGTAATTTTTCACTAATGCTTCCATCATGTTTACCTCTCTGAATAACATTCATTAAGGTTGTTGCGCCTGCTTCGTTAGAGACTCTCTTCATCAAACCTCCAACCAAAGTAGGGATTAATCCATCAATTGCCACTTTTACTTTCTCTTCTTTTTCTCCTGTTATGTTGGCTATTTTGAATGAAATATCTCCTGCTAGCAGCTCTCTAAGTTCTCCAAATAAATTCATACTCTTTGTTTTTAAAATCTTTTAATGTTAAGTCAAAATTACAACCTAATTCTCAAAAAAACACTCAAAATATTTACAAGAACAAATCTTCGCTGAGAATTTGTACTCAATTTTCATCTATTTCTTTTTTGAACAAATTCCTCATTTTGCAGTTAAAACGGAATTTTTACTTAAAAATTAGACATTCAAAAGAATAAACATCAAGCAAATTTGATAAAAGTGATAAAACTCTAGGAATGTAGTACTAATTTTGTAGTTCCCATTTCAAATTCATGATTTTATAATCATGTTATATTCCATGAAAAAAATATTGTTTATTGACCGTGATGGTACTATTATCGCTGAACCTCCGATAGATTTCCAAGTAGATTCACTTGAAAAATTAGCATTCCTTCCAAAAGCGATTTCAAATCTTCGCAAAATTGCGGAAGAATCAGACTTTGAATTAGTGATGGTAACGAATCAGGACGGATTAGGAACAGACTCTTTTCCTGAAAACACTTTTTGGCCAGCACACAACAAAATGATGGAAACTTTGACAAATGAAAATATTCATTTTGCCGAAGTACACATCGACCGTACTTTCGAACATGAAAACGCTCCTACTCGTAAGCCAAGAACAGGAATGTTGGAAAAATATTTCGATACTTCGGTTTATGATTTAAAAAACTCGTTTGTATTGGGCGATAGACTTACCGACGTTCAATTAGCCATAAACTTAGGTGCAAAAGCAATTTATTTGGGTGATAATAAACCTGAAGACCAACAACTAGCGGATGCCATTGCTTTGGATTCAAAAGATTGGGATGAAATTTACCAATTCCTTCGTTTACCAGAACGCATCGGAAGTATAGAGCGCATTACCAAAGAAACACAAATTTGGGTAACTGTGAATTTAGATGGAAAAGGAAAATCAAATATTGATACTGGTTTAGGTTTTTTCGACCACATGTTAGACCAATTGGCTAAACATTCTGGCGCTGATTTGACCATCAAAGTAAATGGAGATTTGCATATCGACGAGCATCACACAATTGAAGATACTGCTTTAGCTTTGGGCGAAGCATATTTAAAAGCTTTGGGTGATAAAAAAGGAATTACTCGTTATGGTTTTTATTTATTACCAATGGACGAAGCCTTGGTTCATGCTGCGATTGATTTCTCTGGTAGAAATTGGATGGTTTGGGATGCAAAATTCTCTCGTGAGAAAATTGGAGAAATGCCAACCGAAATGTTTTTCCATTTCTTCAAATCGTTTACAGATACTGCCAAATGTAATCTAAATATTAAAGCAGAAGCGGATAACGAACATCATAAAATCGAAGCGATTTTTAAAGCTTTTGCAAAAGCTATCAAAATGGCAACGAAAAGAGAAATCAAAGATTTAGATATTCTGCCTTCAACTAAAGGCGTTTTATAAATCTCTAAAATCATTTTGTATAGGAAATTAACCAAAGAATTAATTCCTATTAATCCATTTTTAACAATTCTTACTTACCTTTGTGGCAAGATTAAATAGAATAATTGAACCTTCAAAATCATATAAAAATGTCTGGAACAGTATTAACTTGGGCTTTCTTTATCGTTCTAATGGGAGCTTCAACAGTTGTAGCTATCAAATTACAAAACATCTATAACGAGAGAGGTAAGTAATTAGCCCTGATTTTCTAAATGTTTGTCATCAAAAAGAGCTTCTCGAAAATTTTCGAGAAGCTCTTTTTGATGACTGACTTATGCTGTTTTATAATATATATTGACTTAAATCTCTGTTCTTAACCATTCCACCCAAACGTTCAATAACTAAATCTTTTCCAATAATTATTTTTTCGTTTGGCATAATTACATCAGGAATATCAAACATAATATCATTTAATAAATGTGACATCACTGTTTGCAAACGTCTAGCTCCAATGTTTTCGACTTCTGAATTGACAGCGAAAGCAATTCTAGCAATTTCTGCTAGAGCGTCATCTTCAAACGATAATTCTACGCCTTCAGATTGTAACAATGATATATATTGTTTTGTAAGCGCACTTCTTGGCTCTTTCAAAATTCTATAAAAATCTTCTTCTTTCAAGCTTTGCAACTCTACTCTGATTGGAAAACGCCCTTGCAATTCAGGAATCAAATCGCTTGGTTTTGAAACATGGAAAGCACCTGCTGCAATAAACAAAACATGGTCGGTATTAATCACACCATATTTTGTATTTACTGTTGAACCCTCAACAATCGGAAGCATATCTCTTTGTACTCCTTCACGACTTACATCTGGTCCACCACCTCCACTTCTTGAAGAGGCTATTTTATCAATTTCATCAATAAAAATAATTCCTAAATTCTCCGCTTTTCTGATTGCCTCCTCTTTTACTTCATCCATGTCAATCAGCTTTGCTGACTCTTCTTCCAACAAAACTTTACGAGCATCAGCGATCGTCATTTTGCGTTTTTTCTCTTTTTTAGGTAACATTCCGCCTATCATTTCAGAAATATTCATCATCGACATTTCATCTATTGGGCCACCCATCACACCAATGTTCGGAGAATTGGTACTTCTAACGGCAATATCAATCTTACGGCTTTCTAATTCACCTCTTCTTAATTTTTCACGGAAAAGTTCTCTGGTTCTTTGGTTGAGTTCTTCGTCAGATTCTGGCACTTCATTTTCAAAACCGATTTTTTCCTGTTTTTTCTTTTTACCAGTCTTTCCCATAGATGGAACAAGTGCTTCCACAATAATTTCCTCAACGATTTCCGAAGCCTTATCTTTTACTTCTTCTTTCTTGGCTATTTGTACCAAATGCACTGAAGATTCTACCAAATCTCTAACCATTGATTCTACATCTCGCCCAACATAACCCACTTCTGTAAATTTAGAAGCCTCCACTTTTGTAAATGGAGCATCTGCTAATTTAGCCAATCTGCGAGCAATTTCGGTTTTCCCAACACCAGTAGAACCAATCATTAAGATATTATTGGGTGTAATTTCCTTTTGCATTTCTTCTGGAGCATTCATTCGTCTCCAACGATTTCGAAGTGCAATTGCTACATTTTTCTTGGCATCTTTCTGCCCAATAATGTATTTGTCGAGTTCAGCGACAATTTGTTTAGGAGTTAATGAATCTAAATTTGCCATCTTTTAAACGTTCCACAAATTTGCGTGAACACAATTTTGCTAGGTCAGTAAATTTTTATTTTATTATTCTGTTTAAATCACAAACTAAACCAAAACTATTCAAATTTCCCGCAGTATTATATCCTGAATACCCGTAAGAAAAATTAAATAATTTAGTATGAATCAAAAAACCAAGCGAAAATCCAGAGAAACCACTAACATTTTGTTGGCTTAATTCTGCACTTCTTAAATGATTATAACCAATTAAGGCATGAAAGTTTTTACTCAATAAAAGCTCTGCACCGATGACGAAATGTCTTGCAAAATTATCCACAGGACTTATTTTGTTTTCGATAACATTACCATTCAAATCTTTTTTGATGATACTTTTATCTAAATATGAAATATCATACTGATACAAATGATGAGCCGTAAAAGAAAAACGCACTGGCATGTATTTAGGTTTAAAGCTTATACCAGCTTGTACATCAAAAGGTAAATCGGTTTTATCAAAAGGAGTATAAGATTTTAGTGCGACTCCTACATTTTTCACCGTTAAACCAAGCGTTAAAGCTTGCGTTGGATGCTTAAATATAGCACCAAAATCCATAAGTAAGGCTACCGCTGAATAACTTTCTATGACTGAGGATGCAAATTTCAAACTTCCACCAAATGTTATATTTCCTTGAGTACGAGAACTCGACAAAGTCATTGCTACATCATTTGCTGCAAATTGTCCAAGTATATTTCCTGAAGCGTCCGTCAATTGAAAGTTTCCATAGTTAATAGATTGAACACCCAAAGCAATAATATTTTCTTTGAATTTTCTGGCATAAGCCGCTGTAGCATAATTAATTCCAGAGAAATAAGGAGTATAATTTACCGCTAAAAGGTTGTGTAAACTACTATCTAAAAGTGCAGGATTTTGAAAAAGCACATTAACATCTTTTTCTGAACGAGAAACATTAACACCACCCAAAGCTAGCTGAATAGGATTGCTAGGAATATTTAAGAAGCTAAAACTTCCGTTACCACCAATTTGACAAAACCCTTGCTTTGCGATTTGTAGAAAAAATATCGTAAAAAAAATCCAATAGTATTTTTTAGTCATGCTGAATGAATTGATTTTGTCTTTCAAACCCAAAATTAGTTTAATTTGAGCATACAATACTTTTAAAAAAAGACATTTTGTAGAAAACGATTCAAGACTCCAAATCAATCTAATTTATTCCATTTATTTCTCGTTCTTTATCATCAAGTATTTTTAATGAATAGACTTCGATATTTTAACCCTAAAATCGGCAAAATCAAAAAATATACAAAATCAAGAAACTATATCATTTTTGCAGGTATTTGATTCTTGAATTATATCTTTGATAAGAATTCAAACAGAACCATTTAGAACAAAATCATCGAAAATGAATACAGGTGGCAATCAAGCAAAATTTGATGAATTAGCAAAAAAAAATACAGAAGCTTTATTGGGTGGTGGAGAAAAACGCATTGAAGTTCAACACAAAAAAGGAAAGTTAACTGCTCGTGAAAGAATAACTCTATTGCTAGATGAAGGTAGCTTTGAAGAAATTGGAAAATTCGTCATGCACCGCTGTAAAGACTTTGGTCTAGATAAAGAATATTATTTAGGTGATGGAGTCATTACAGGCTATGGAACCGTAAACGGACGATTAGTTTATGTTTTTGCGCAAGATTTTACTGTTTTTGGTGGGGCTTTATCTGAAAGTCACGCTGAAAAAATTTGTAAAATCATGGATTTAGCCATGAAAAATGGCGCACCAATTATTGGTCTGAATGATTCTGGCGGAGCAAGAATTCAAGAAGGCGTTACTTCATTGGCTGGTTATGCAGATATTTTCTATAAAAACACTTTGGCTTCAGGTGTAATTCCACAAATTTCTGCCATTATGGGACCTTGTGCGGGTGGTGCAGTGTATTCTCCAGCTATTACTGACTTCGTTTTAATGGTTGAAAATACTTCCTACATGTTTGTAACAGGACCAAATGTAGTAAGAACCGTTACACACGAAGTTGTTACTTCTGAAGAATTAGGCGGTGCTTCTACGCACTCTACTAAATCTGGAGTTACGCATTTTTCATGTGCCAACGAAGTTACTTGTATCAATAATATCAAGAAAATATTATCCTTCGTACCTCAAAACTGCGAAGACCAAGCACCTTCTCTACCTTATGAATTTGGTGATGAAGGACGAAAAGCATTGGATAGTATCATTCCAGAAAACCCCAATCAGCCTTATGATATTAAAGAAGTAATTGAACACATTACTGATGCCGATTCTTTTTTTGAAGTACATCAAAATTACGCAGAAAATATTGTAGTTGGTTTTGCACGTTTGGCAGGCAGAAGTATTGGCATTGTTGCTAATCAACCAGCGGTGATGGCAGGAGTTTTGGATATTCAGGCAAGCCAGAAGGCTGCAAGATTTGTTCGTTTCTGCGATTGTTTTAATATTCCTTTGTTGGTATTGGAAGACGTTCCCGGTTTTATGCCCGGCACAAACCAAGAATGGGGTGGCATTATTACACACGGAGCAAAATTATTATATGCTTTCTGCGAAGCAACCGTACCAAGAATTACCGTAATTACTCGTAAAGCATACGGCGGAGCTTATGATGTAATGAATTCAAAACATATTGGAGCAGATATGAATTATGCTTGGCCAACAGCAGAAATTGCGGTTATGGGTGCAAAAGGAGCAGCAGAAATTATTTTCAAAAGAGAAATTTCAGAAGCTGAAAGTCCAGTTGAAAAACTACAGGAAAAAGTAGATGATTATACCGAAAAATTTGCGAATCCATACCGTGCGGCACATCGAGGTTATATTGATGAAGTAATTCAGCCTTCAGAAACTCGTCAGAAATTAATCCGTGCTTTTAAAATGTTGGAAAATAAAGTAGCGAATTTACCGAGAAAGAAACATGGGAATATTCCTTTGTAGTTGTGAGCTTTAAGCCTTGAGCTGTGAGCAATGAGCTTTTCTTTTTCCAGAATACTTAATCAAAAACTGATTTTTATCCCCAAAGGCTTTAAAAACCTTTGGGGTTTTGTATTTTTGTAAAAATGACATTTAGATTTTTAATAATTGGATTATGACTGAAAACGCAAAAACATTCCTCTACGAATACCTCAACAATGCTTCGCCAACTGGCTTTGAAGCTTCTGGACAACAAATTTGGTTAGATTATATCAAGCCCTATATCGACGAAACCATCATTGACGTGTACGGCACAGCAGTTGGTGTTATTAAACCTAAAAATGCTTCTTTAGCACAATCTTACAAAGTAGTTATCGAAGCTCATGCCGACGAAATTTCTTGGTTTGTGAATTATATCGACGATAACGGCTATATTTTCGTAAGAAGAAATGGTGGTTCTGATGCAGTGATTGCTCCTTCTATGCGTTGTAATTTGCACACGAAAAAAGGAATTGTAAAAGGAGTATTTGGTTACCCTGCCATTCACGTGCGTGATTTGGCAAAAGACAAAGCTCCTACTGTCAATGACATTTTTATTGATTTGGGTGCTGCCAACAAAAAGGAAGTAGAAGAAATGGGCGTTCATGTTGGAACAGTCGTTACTTTTGAAGATGGACTTACAGAATTGAACAATCGTTACTTTGTAGGTCGTGCTTTGGATAACCGCATGGGTGGTTTTATGATTGCCGAAGTAGCCAGAATGTTGAAAGAAAACAACGTTGAATTACCTTTTACTTTGTATGTTGTAAATGCAGTACAAGAAGAAATCGGTTTGCGTGGTGCTGAAATGATTGTAAGACGTTTGAAACCAGATGTTGCTATCATAACTGACGTTACTCACGATACTCAATCACCAATGTACAATAAAAAAGAGCAAGGTGATTTGAAATGTGGTTCTGGTCCTGTGATCTGTTATGGTCCAGCGGTGCAAAACAATTTACGTGATTTTATCATTGACGTAGCTGAATCTAAAGAAATCAAAATTCAGCGTCAGGCGGTTTCTCGCTCTACGGGTACTGATACCGATTCGTTTGCTTATGCTACTGAAGGTGTTGCGTCTGCTTTGATTTCCTTGCCATTGAAATATATGCACACGACTGTTGAAACTGTTTCAAAAGACGATGTACAAGCAGTTATTAACTTGATTTATGAATCTTTGCTTGCCCTAAAAGGAAATGAAGATTGGCGTTATATAAAGTAAGTTTTTTAGCTGTGAGCTATGAGCAGTAAGCCGTGAGCTTTGAGCTTTTTTATACTTTGACAAGTAACATTTCTATTGAAATTAAGGATTCTATAATATTCATCGCTCATAAGTTTTGAACTTTTTTAGAATCCTTAATGAGAAATATTCCAATTAAAATTATGGAAAATAAAAAAGCTCAAAGCTCACCGCTCATAGCTCATAGCTCATAGCTAAAAATCCTCCAACCATGAAAAACAATTCCCTCTCTGTAGCCTCTTTCAATCTGATTTTATATGCTGCTCAACAAAAAGGGGCAGACTTTAATACTTTGTGCGAAAAAGTTGGTTTAAGTCCAGAAATGCTACAAGACCCAGACGCCCGTTTGCCCATCAAAAAAGTACAAATACTTTGGAAAGAAGCCGTAGAAATGACAGGCGACAAACATTTGGCGCTTCATCTTGGCGAATCTATCAACACCATTGCAGTCGGGATTTTAGCTTATGTGATGATGCACTGCCCTACTTTAGATAAAGCTTTAGAAAAACTTTGTCAGTATCAAGATATTGTTTGTGATGGTTCAAAAACAAGTGTTTTTATCCAAGATGGTTTAGTTTATGTAACGCTTTCTCAACTAAGTGATGAAATGTTGTATCCACACTATGCTTTTGAGTCGGAATTGTCTATTTACCACGCTGCCATGAAAGGGATGATTGGTAAAGATTTACCACTAAAATCTGTTCATTTCAATTATCCAACATACTCCGATTCATCTGAATATCAGCGAGTTTTTCAAACGCAAGAAGTTATTTTTGAAAGTAATTTTACGGGAATGGTTTTTGAAAAAAAGTACTTCCATCTACCCATAATCAATGCAAACTCCAGTCTTTTTCATTTGTTTGATAAACACGCAAGAAGTATTCTGGATGGTTTGAAACAAGATAATTCATTCAAAGAAAAAGTAAAAAAAGAAATTTTAGATGGCTTAAAAGGCGAAGAACCCTCACTTTTTAATGTTTCAAGAAGTTTGGGAATTGGTTTACGTTCTTTACAAATGAAATTGAAAGAAGAAGGAGTCACTTTTCAGCAACTCCTTGATGAAATTCGTAAGAATTTAGCCCTTCAACACTTACAAGAATCACATTTAAGTACAACAGATATTGCCTATTTATTGGGTTATTCTGAACCAAGTGTTTTTTCTCGTTCTTTCAAAAAATGGACAGGACATACGCCTAATGTTTATCGTAAAAATCCTAAAATGGTAGCATAGGAGGATTTCGGCGGTCGGATTTCGGATTTTAATATTGAAATAAAATTACTCTCTAAAAGCTGAAAGCTATTTTGCTGCTTTACCTATCCTTCCCAAATGCGTATTTTCAAAACTATCTTCATACTTTAGTCCATAGCCCATCATTCTGTCAAAAGCTGAATGAGCAAAAAGGATTGTTCCCAACAATAAAATACCTTGATTTTGTTCATAAAAACCTAATGCTAAAATAGCAATTCCTAAAGCCTTATGATGCACAAAATTGTACAGCCACGCTCCTATTTTGGGATTCACCAAATACCCAAGCATTCCTAAATCTGGCAATAAAAGTAAAGCAGGAAAATACCACCAAGCAAACTCTAAACGACTGAAAATCAATATCCCCAATATAAACTCAGCCAATTCTTCTAATTTTAAAATATTTTTCATGTTCAAAATGTTTTATCTAAAATTTGTTAATATTATTTGTGTAATATACTCATGCCATGACTTGAAGTCGTGGCATGAGTAAAAACTCAAAGCTTATTGCTCAAAGCTTATAACTGATTCTCTCTAAACCAATTCAAAGTTTCTGTAATCGCTTCATCCAAAGGCGTTTCTTTGAAATCAGGGAAAATACTTCTTACTTTATTATCATCTAAAAGTACTGTTCCTTCAAAAAGATAAAGCATTTCTTTTACTTCTTTCATTATGGGCATAAAAATTCCCAATACTGAAAATAACCATTTTGGGTGAAGTTTTATTTTTTCTGGAGCATTCGCCAATCTTGAAATTCTGTTTAATAAGCCTTTCATCGTTGGATGTACTTGTCCGCCATAATTATAATTTTCATACGATTTTTGAACACCTCTTTGCATCAATCTTACCATTATTTCAGCAGCATCTTTGGTAAAAACCAACTGATGTGGAATATCTTGACGAACCATATAAGGAAGTGCTTCGCCATTCAAAGCATTCATAAAAATTGGTTTAATACCATAATTTAGCACATTTGGTCCCCAAAAATCTGGCAAACAAACATTGAGCACTTTACATTTACCAGCGTCAGCTGCATCTCTCAACGTTTTTTCAATGGCTACTCGCAAAGCTCCTTTTCGAGTACATGGATTTTCTGGAGAATCTTCTTTAATCAAAGGCGTATTGCCATAATTATAAACATTTCCCGGAAAAACAATCATGGCTTTATTCAAGCTTGCCGCTTCGATAATCTTATTGGTTACCACATCCATATTACCAAACCATTCATTGTATGGATAATTGATACCATGAAAAATATACTTTTTGTCGGCGGCTACTTGTTTCAAAAGATTCAAATCTTGAGCATCTCCTTTGATAATTTCTACATGATTGAAGCTTTGAAAAAGGTTTTTCGCTTTCGCTACATCACGGACAATAATGGTTACTGGAATATTTTTGCTAAGTAAATTTTCGGTAAAAGCATAACCGATGCTTCCTGTTGAGCCTAAAACTAAGATTTCCGATTTCATGTTTTTTGTTGTTTAATGATGATACAAAGTTGTCGGAAAGCCCCGAAATCGTCCTTGACCAATCATGCAAACAAAATGACATATTGCGAAAATCTTTACAAAACAAATAGCGACTAAAACAGCCATTCAAGCCCGTTTTAATCGCTATTTTAATATTTCTTTAAAAATGCACTTGCTAATAAACTCTACCAACAGAAGGATTATCTACAATGATTCTCTTCATTTCTTGCGGATTAATCGTTCCTTGTTTTTGATAAACAATTTTACCATTTGGTTCAACCAAAAGAGTATAAGGCAAAGCTCCTTGCCATTTTGGGTCGATTAATTCAATCAATTTATACGCATCGTCTGAATTAAAAATATAGTTTTTGGTCGAAGCTTGTAACCTTTTTAAAGTAGCCAAAGCTTTGTCTTTTTTATCAGGTTTATCTGCTGAAATCGTTACTAATTCAAAATCTCTTAGGCGGTACATTCTATTTATCGTCATAAAATCTGGCAATTCTGCTACGCAAGGTCCGCACCAAGTAGCCCAAACATTGATTAAACGTAATTTCCCAGAATTATTTTTCAATAAATTCTTTATTCCTTCTTCATCAATGGCTTCTAAACTTACTGGCTCTTTTGCCCAATCTATTTTTTCTTGAGCCGCTAATTCTCTCTTTCCACCCCATTTTACCGAACAACCAAATGTTTTTGTTTTACTTATTGCTACAGTTTTATTGGCTAATAAGTCTTCAATCGCATTTCTGGTATCATGATTTTTAGGAGTACCCGTTGGTTTTTCTACATCATCAATTCTGCCTGAATATCTCAAAATTCTTTTTTGGTCGAATATAAAAACATGTGGCGTGGCAACTGGTCCAAACTTTTTAGAAGCTTCTTCGGTATCACCATCATACAAATACGGAAAATTAAATTGATGTTCTTTGGCTCTTACTTTCATGTCGTTGAAACTATCTCCCAAATCGGTGTAACCCATTTCATCCAAACGGACACTTACTGGGTCGTTTGGCGAAATCGCAATTATTTGTACTCCTTTAGTTTTATATTCCGTCACCAATTTCTTGATGCGTTCTTCGTAAGCTTGCGCCGTCGGACAATGATTACAAGTAAATACCACGACCAACACTTTGGCTTTAGCAAAAGAATTCAGAGAATACATTTTGCCATCAGTAGCTTTTAAATTGAAATTAGGAGCTGGTGAACCTATTTCTAAAGTTGGATGCTCTTCAATATTTTTGAAGCCAAATATCCCTACGCAAATCGTTAATAATGAGAGGATAAGTATTCTTTTCATTTTTTTAAAATTGTTTTTTATGCTTCATAAAAGATAAATGTTTTTCTTCATGAATGTATCTTGTTTTGTTAGTTAAGTTTTCAGTTTCCTTTTAAATCAAACATATTCTACGAAATCAAAACTTGATTGAGCCACATAAAATGAGTATTTTTGAAAAATAGCTTTCCTTATTTTCCTTTCTTAAACAATTTTAATTGTATGCAAGACCTTTCCGTAACACTCATCCAAACTGATTTATATTGGGAAAATTCAACTGCTAATTTGGCAATATTGGAAGAAAAAATTGCGATGATTTCTACGCCAACCGACTTGATTGTTTTACCAGAAATGTTTAATTCTGGCTTTACAATGAATGTTGAACAGGTAGGTGAACCGATGAATTTTTTCGTACAAAAATGGATGAAACAGCAAGCTGCACAAACAAATGCTGTTGTCACTGGAAGTTTTATTGCCAAAGAAGGTGAAAAGTATTTTAACCGATTAATTTGGATGCGACCAGATGGAAGTTTTGAGCAATACGATAAACGACATTTATTCAGAATGGGTGGCGAACATCATTACTTTACTGGTGGCACACAACAATTAATTGTGGAATTGAAAGGTTGGAAAATTTGTCCGCTAATTTGTTATGATTTACGTTTTCCTGTTTGGTCAAGAAATGTAAATCAAGCTTACGATTTATTGATTTATGTAGCCAATTGGCCAGCAGTACGCTCAAAAGTTTGGGATACACTTTTACAAGCACGAGCCATCGAAAATCAAAGCTTTGTCGTAGGAGTAAATCGTGTGGGAAAAGATGGAATGGATTTAGTTTACTCAGGAAATTCAACCATAATTGATTTCAAAGGAAATCATCTTTTTTATCAATCAGATAGTGAAATTGTGGAAACACAAGTACTCAACAAAAAGAGTTTAGCAGAATTCAGAGAACAGTTTCCAGCTTATTTAGATGCTGATTCTTTTGAAATTAACAACCTTTTATAATGCAAAAAAGATTACTTACTTTTTCTTTAATATTAAATGTAATCCTTATTCTTACGGGCGGAACTTTAGCTTTTAAGTTCAAAGAAAAGCTACATCAATATTTATTTCCGCCAACTTCAAATAATATTTTATTGGTGGGCGATTCTTTACTAGCACAAGAAAATTGGGCTTTACTTTTGGAAAGAAATGACATTACAAACTTAGCTTACGGTGGGGCGATCACTTTGTATATTCTAAAAAATGTAGAAGTTCTAAGCCCGAAAATAAAACCTAAAATATGTGTAATAGAAGGTGGAGTAAATGATTTATTGGCTGGTGTTCCTGAACAAAGAGTTTTTGAGAATTATACCAAAATGATTCATATACTTCAAAAACAACAAATTAAGCCCATTATTAATGCGGTTATTTATACCAATTTCCCTGAAATTAATCAACAAATAACGATTTTGAATCAACAACTAACAAGTTTTTGTCTGCAAAACCAACTGGTTTATGTGGATGCCAATCAAGTTCTGTCTGAAAAAGAATCATTAAAAAATCAATATTCTTTAGATGGCATTCATTTGAAACAAGCAGCTTACCCACTTTGGGCAAAAAAACTTTCTGAAGCAATCAAAAGACTTGACTAAAACCATAAAAAAACCTGTAAAGCTAAGCCTCACAGGTTTTTTTTATAGAATTCAAGAATGACTAAAGTACCATAAGTACACGAGTACCGTCCACATCAATACCTTCAAGTCTAACTCTACCTTTACGGTTGGCTAATATGTCTGCTACTTCTTTAGCATCAACTACAGCTTTATCATCAATTTTAGTAATGATAAATCCTTTATCTAAACCTTGGTAACCTAAACGTCCTTCAGGATCAACTTCTGTGATTTTAGCACCACCGCTTACTTTGAATTTAGATTTTTCCCCATCTGTTAAATTAGAAAGTTTCGCTCCAAGGAAATCACTTTTAACAGCATTTCCAGCCACTTCTCCTTTTACAATGTTCGTATTTCCATCTTTGTTTTTCAATACTACATTGAAATCTTTCAGAGAACCATCACGATTTACTGTAACAACTACGGTTTCACCCGGACGCTTGCGACCAACCAACTCCATCAATTTTGACATTGATTTCGTTTCAATACCGTCGATTTTCACAATGACGTCATTTACTTTCAAACCTGCTGATTGAGCCGAACTTCCACCTGTAGTTGGGAAACCGCCTACATAAACGCCATCACTTACTTTCAAATCTTTTTCCTCAACCAATTTGGCATTTACTTCCGCAATATTGATTCCTAAATATCCACGTTGAACGTTTCCGTATTTAATTAAATCTGCGGCTACTTTTTTAACAATGCTTACAGGAACAGCAAATGAATAACCTGCAAATTGACCTGTACGGCTATAAATTGCAGTATTAATACCAATTAATTCACCTTTCAAGTTTACTAAAGCACCACCAGAGTTACCCGGATTTACAGCAGCATCAGTTTGAATAAATGATTCTAGTGGATTTACATCTTTATCACGATCAATGATATTTTGACGTCCTTTCGCTGAAACGATACCAGCCGTAACTGTCGATTCTAAATTAAATGGATTACCTACTGCCAATACCCACTCTCCTACTCTAATACCATCCGAATCACCGAAAGTTAAGAATGGCAAATTATTACTTTTCACTTGAATCACCGCAATATCAGTAGCAGGGTCAGTACTGATTACTTTTGCTTTTAATTCACGCTTATCGTTTAAAATTACAGATACTTCATCGGCATCTTGTACTACGTGGTTGTTCGTAACAATATAACCGTCTGAACTAATAATTACTCCTGAACCTGAAGCTTCCTGTGGTTCTTGTTGTTGACGACGACCGCCTCCGCCAAAACCTCCAAAGAAATCCTCAAATGGATCCATCATTTGACGGCTCACATTACGAGTCATTTTTGTTTTAATATGCACTACAGCAGGTGTTGCTTTTTCGGCAGCAAAGGTAAATTCTCCCGGCGCTCCCGCTGGTACTGCACCAGCATTCGAAACCATTCTAGTGAAAGCTGAAGGCGTATTAGTAAACAGAGAATCTGATGATGATTTTTCTAAAAATAGCTTATAGGCTCCAAGCGTAGTAGCACTACTCAATACTCCGGCTATAGCTAGGTTTTTAACATTATTTTTAATTTCCATGGTTGTGATATTTTGTTAAATTTTACAAAACAGTTAAAGATTGAATAAATCTTTCGGTCTTTCATTCACATCTGCTAATTTAACGCAAAAACTTTTTTTAAGGTGCATCGCTGTAGGGCTTTTTAACAATTTTTAAGAAAAATAGCGATGAGTTTTAAGCCTTGAGCGATGAGCTTTGAGTTTTCAAGTCTTATCTTCAAAATAATGAGTTTAAACGCATCAAACTTTCTCTTAAAACTCAATATTTTTAAATTTATTCTCAAAGCTCATTGCTCAAATCTCACAACTATTTAAGCTACTGCAATTTCTTTTACTGCTGGCTTGATTTCTTCTTTTTTAGGTAAATTAATATTCAAAATACCATCATTGTAAGTAGCTTCAATTTTTTCTCCATCTACTGATTTTGGCAAATTGAATGTTCTTTGGAAAGAAGAATAATTAAATTCTTGACGAGTATATTTTTCTGTTTTTTCTTCACTAGATTCTTCTTTTTGGGTTGAAATACTCAAGCGGTTTTCGTGAAGACTTAATTTAAAATCTTCTTTTTTCAAACCCGGAGCAGCTACTTCAATCTGGAAAGAACCTTCTACTTCTTTTACATTCACTGCTGGAATATTATTGAAAGCTAATTGATGATTTTGTTTTGACGGATACATAGTGTCTAGATTTTTTAAAACGTTGTTGAAATCTTCATTGAAAAATTGGAATGCTGGGTTGTTGAATCTTACAAGTTTCATGGCTTTATTATGTTTAAATGTTTTTTGATTTGATGTTTAAAATGAATTATCCATTTTTAATTAATAGACATCCCTTTTATTTCAAATCTTATACCAGCCAATAAATTGCGCCATTTTGTCCGCTATTTTTTATTTTTTAAATTTCATACATGACAAAATAGCCGATTTTGAAAAATTACGATTATAAAATTGTCATTAAGCATTAGAGAAAAGCACGGATGAAAAATGTGAGTAAACAAAAACGGCTACCTCAATTGAAGTAGCCGTTTTCTATTGTTTATTCAAACCATTTAAGAACATCGTCCTTAGCAGGAATTGTAATATCTAATTTGAGTTTTTTGCGCATTCCGCCCAAATCATTAAATACTTTATTCGGATTGGCTTCTTTCAAAGCAGTAATCGTCATAAAGCCCATTTTTTGAAGTACTGGAATCCAATCTGTTGGAACACCGATTGCCTCATATTCTTCATTGGTAGAAAGTTCAGCTTTCTTTTCTGGACGCATCTGCGGGAAGAATAATACTTCTTGAATCGTTGTTTGGTTAGTCATCAACATCGTTAGACGGTCGATACCAATACCAATACCTGCTGTTGGTGGCATACCATATTCTAAAGAACGAAGAAAATCTTCATCCATCACCATCGCTTCATCATCACCTCTTTCTGCTAATTTGAGCTGCTCTTCAAAACGCTCACGTTGGTCGATTGGGTCATTTAATTCTGAATAAGCATTGGCAATTTCTTTACCATTTACAAATAATTCAAAACGTTCAACTAAACCCGGTTTGCTACGGTGCTTTTTAGTCAAAGGCGACATTTCAACTGGATAGTCAATAATGAAAGTTGGTTGAATCAAATTGCCTTCTACTTTTTCTCCGAAAATTTCGTCAATTAATTTACCTGTTCCCATCGAAGCATCCACTTCAATTCCCCATGATTTGCAATGTTCACGAAGTGTTACTTCGTCCATGCCTTCCACATTAACACCAGTATATTTTTCAATTGCCTCCGCAATCGTCAAACGAGTAAATGGTCCAGCAAATTCGATTTCGTTTTCACCAACTTTTACTTTCGTTTGTCCATTGGTAGCCAAAGCAACTTTTTCGAAAATTTCTTCCGTGATTCCCATCATCCAATTGTAGTCTTTATAAGCTACATAGAATTCCAATGAAGTAAATTCTGGATTATGAGTTCTGTCCATTCCTTCGTTACGGAACATTTTCCCGAATTCATAAACACCATCAAAACCACCAACAATAAGGCGTTTTAAATACAATTCATTGGCAATACGCATATATAAAGGCATATCCAATGTATTATGATGTGTTTTGAAAGGACGAGCAGAAGCACCACCATGAATAGGTTGAAGAATTGGTGTTTCTACTTCTAACCAACCTTTATCATCAAAAATTGAACGCATCGTCGTTACAATTCTTGAACGCTTCAAAAATATTTTTTTAACATCTGGATTAACAATCAAATCAACATAACGCTGACGGTAACGAGTTTCAGGGTCAGTTAAGCCATCAAATACATTGCCATCTTCATCACGTTTTACAACTGGTAACGGACGTAAAGATTTATTAAGAATCTTGAATTCAGTAACGTGAATAGAAATTTCACCCGTTTGAGTAGTAAATACATAACCTTTCACACCAATGATGTCGCCAATATCCAATAACTTTTTGAATACAGTATTATAAAGTGTTTTGTCTTCGCCAGGGCAAAGGTCATCTCTACGAAAATATAATTGAATACGACCAGAAGCATCTTGTAGTTCTGCAAATGATGCACTTCCCATAATACGGAAAGACATTAATCTACCTGCAATCGAGATGTTTTTATAATCAATCTTATTGTTTTCGTAATGCTGCTGAATATCTTCAGTAGTTACATTGATTTCGTATAGTTCAGCTGGATAAGGGTCAATTCCCAACTTCATCAATTCTTCTCGCTTTTGTCGGCGAAGTACTTCTTGTTCTGAAAGCATAGTCGTTGTAATATGATTTGCAAGAAAATCGCAAATCTTGTTTTGCTACAAAATTAAGGATTATTCGTGTGTCTTCAAACCCATAAAATTATTTCTACTTTTTTTGTTACCATTTTTAAATGCTTTTGCGACTAACAAATTGTAGTACCAAAAGCTAGTTTCATCATAACGTACAAATACGCTAATTTACCCATAGGGTATTTATACGCTAAAATATTGATAGCAAAGGCATTTGTTTTGTACTATGCAATACTATTCATCAAGGTGATTTTTGCAAACCAAACAACTATGAACTTACCAATACAAACCAATTTTTTATATTCTCCTAAGAGATTTAATAGAGAAAAAAAAACAATTATTTATTTAGAAAGAGGAAAAACAGAAATTTACATTGAGGAAATCTTGATGTGCAAAGGTGAAGGTAATTATACTTATGTTCATTACAAAAACGGAGAAAAACATTTGTTCTCAAAAACATTAAAACAATTTTGTGAACTCTTTAAGTCTTACGATTTCTTAAGAATTAGCAGATCAGTACTGATTAATTTAAAGTACTTGAAAGCCTTTAATACCGTAGAGGAACTAAGTGTAATTATGATTAACGAACAAAAAATAGACATCGCCCGAAGAAGAAAGGCGGAGTTTCAAGATACAATAAGAAAATTTTCAAAAAGATAATTAAACAGTCGTCTTTTGAAAGTTATTATTCAAAAACAATAAATATTAGTGGTTAGGTGAAAAACGACAGCTTCCTGAATTTTTCGGGAAGCTGTTTTGATTTAAAAGACTTCGAAAATCAGCCTCTTCTACCCTTTCTTACAGCTAATTCTTTTATACAAACGAACCCATTTTGTCTTTTTTGTATTTTATCATCAAGTACTTTACTTGTTGAGACATAAAAATTAAAACTATTTAAAATGGAATACAGACAATTAGGTGCATCGGGCTTAGAAGTGCCCGTGCTAAGTTTTGGTACTGCTACATTTGGCGGTGGAAATGATTTCTTCAAAGCTTGGGGAAGTACTCAAGTAGAAGAAGCTACTCGTTTAGTAGATATTTGTTTGGAGGCAGGTTTAAATTTTTTCGATACTGCCGATGTTTATTCTCAAGGGCTTTCAGAAGAGATTCTGGGAAAAGCTTTGGCTGGTAAAAGAGATAAATCTTTAATTTCTACCAAAGCTACTTTTACTTTTGGCGATGGTCCAAACAATCAAGGTTCTTCTCGTTTTAGATTAATCAAACAAGTGGAAGGAAGTTTAAAACGCCTAAATACTGATTATATCGACCTTTATCACATGCACGGTTTTGATGGAAACACACCAGTTGAAGAAACTTTACGTGCTTTAGATGATTTAATTGAAAGTGGCAAAATTAGGTATATTGCTGCCTCTAATTTTTCGGGTTGGCATTTAATGAAATCCCAAGCTATTGCTGATAAATATGGTTGGAATAAATATGTAGCACATCAGGTTTATTACTCTTTGGCCAATCGTGAATACGAATGGGAATTAATGCCTTTGGGTTTAGACCAAAAAGTTGGCGGAATTGTTTGGTCTCCATTGGCGGCTGGAAGATTGGGTGGAAAGTATCGTCGAAATCAGCCTTTGCCACAAGATAGTAGAGTAGCACAAGGCGGAAGTCCTATTCCAGAAGCTGTAATTAATGAAGAAGTATTTTATAATATTATTGATACTTTATATGAAGTAGCCGAAGAAACGGGCAAAACCGTAGCACAAGTAGCAATTAATTGGGTTTTACAAAGACCAACGGTTTCGAGTATCATCATTGGTGCAAGAAATGAAGCACAACTCCTTCAAAACATTGAGGCTGTAGGTTGGAACTTGACCACAGAACAAGTAAAGAAATTGGACAAAGCCAGCGAAGTACCAACTATTTATCCATATTGGCATCAAAGACAAAATCTAAAACTGAATCCTTTACCTAAGTTTTATTAGGGTTAAAATAACCTCATCCCCCAGCCCCTTCTCCTTCAGAGAAGGGGAGCAGACTCTGGTTTTTAAAGCTCCCCTCTCTGAAGGAGAGGGGTTGGAGGCGAGGTTCTTATGCCTTGATTATCAGTTAATTATATACTTGTGGGTAATCGGCAGGACTTAACTCACCCGCTAATAGAAAATCACCCTCCCTTAATCCTATTCATTTCATCCTCAGAACCTGATTTACGATTTCTCGCTCCTTTGATTTCCTTATTTCCGAATCGATAATTAAAACTAAATTTCAATTGTTGACCTTCAAAAGTAAATCTTAAATTAGTTTCAATCCCTGCATATCGTGAATGGTATCCACCACGAGCAGTACCTAGTACGTCACTATAAGAAACCTTGAAAGTGGCGTTGTCACTCCAAAACTTCTTTTGTACGCCTACATCCATCATCCCCATTCCTGAATTGTAATCTATTCTACGATATGGAGAATTATACCAGCCCGATAATTCTATCGTCCAGTTATTTTTTATCTTGAAGGTATTCTGTCCGTTGCAATTAAGTGCTGCCGTGCTGTTATCAATCACTAATCCGTTTTCGAGATTTGCCTTCCAGATATTGTGGTAGGCACTCACATTGAAATAAATTTGCCACCATTTTGTGATAGAAGCCGTAATGCACATATCCAAACTTACTCCTTCTGAATAATCTAAGTTTCTCGAAATAAAATAGGTTCGGCTACTGTCATAAGGAATTCTTAGACCTACCACTGGGAATTTAGTTCGCCAATATCCTAAAGAAGTTGTCAGTTTAGATTGATATACGTGTGTCAATTTAAAACTATTGGCTAGCTCAGGGCGAAGGAATGGATTTCCTTTTGAATACACCAATTCATCAATCCTATATTCAAAAGGGTTTAGATTCTGATAACTCGGGCGATTGATTCTACGGCTATAATTAAGGTTAAAAGAATGATTATCAGATGCCTTGAAAGATAGCGTACCGCTTGGAAAAAAGTTTAGGTAGGTAGTATCTACTCTATCTAAATCGTTGTGCTTATAACTGGTAAGATTCCCTAACGACTTAGTATTCTCAGCCCTCAATCCAACTTGAAAATCCCACTTTTTATTTAACTGAAGATTATAATTTATATATCCAGCGTATACTCTTTCGGTATAGGTAAATCTATTACTTCGGTCAATATCTCTAACTTCTGTATTATTAATGACATTAAAGAAATCAAAAGTATTATCAGATGTCACATCCGACCATTTTACACCATAGCCCAATTTTCCTTTTTGGAAAGGCTGTTCATAATCAATTTTAAAAGAACTGATGGTAATATCTGTCGGGGTTTTACTAACATAGTTTCGCTCGATGGCGGGAATCTCTGGTGAATAAAACTGATACCTGTTTGGCTGATAATTTATTCCTCTTGAAGTAAAAATACCATAATTGGCATCAACATTTAGTTCATGACCAGTAGTATCGGCAAAACGATAATTTAGATTTAAGTTGAGGTTCTTGTTTTTTTCAGGGTTAGATGTTTGTGAATAAAGTACTACAGAATCTGGCACTGAGCTAAACCTTTTGCCAATCAGCGTTTGGCTTTCGCCTCCACCGTTATGGTCGCTCATTCTTCCATTGGCACTAAAGCCTATCGTATTTTTTGAATCGATATAATAATCAACGCCTACTTTGGCACTTTGCGAGGTATCCTTCCATAAGCCATGCCACGTCTTATTATAAATGGTATTGTTCAGAATTTGGTCATCAAAAGTGGTATTATGCCAAGCTCCTTGATTATAACTATACGAACCAAAAAGGTTAACCTTTTTATCACGATGATTAATATTCAAAGAACTATTATATTTTGGCGTAATACCAAAATTAGCCCCAAGGCTAATATTGCCATTAGTTCCAATTTTTCGGTTCTTCTTCAAACGGATATTGATAATGCCTAAGTCTCCAGCGGCATCATATTTAGCGGAGGGATTCGTGATAATTTCGATGGCCTCAATATCAGCAGAGTTCATACTTCTCAGGGTTGAGGCAAGGTCTTTCCCACTCATTTGCGATGGTCTTCCATCAATATAAATCCTTACGCCAGCTTTGCCTTTTACCAACACATTATCATCCTTATCTACTTGTACTCCTGGAGATTTCTGTAATAATTCTAACGCATTTGAGCCTGTCGCATTAATGCTACTCTCTATATTAAAAACTATTTTGTCTTGTTTTACCTCTATCAAAGGTTTGGATGCTACTACTTTTACTTCCTCTAACTGTTGAACAGAGGTTAATAAAGTAAAAGACGGTAAATCAATGTTTTGATTGATTACTTCAATGTCTGAAGACCTAAAACTTTTGAACCCTACTGCATTAATTTGTAGATAATACAATCCTTTAGCAATATTAGCCATTTTAAAAATACCCTCTTCTGTGGCAATGTCTGCTTTTATCAATAAAGAATCTTTGGCATTATGCAGGGCAATCGTAGCAAAAGGAACTACTTCATTTTGCTGATTCTTAACAGTTCCGTTGATAGTAAACGTTTGAGCGAAGCTAAAACTAGCAATACATAGTAAGAGCATCAGCACGAGTAATTTTTTCATAGCATATTAGGTTGTTTGTTGAGGTTTTTGTTTGAGACAAGGACAAGAGGTTTTACTGATTTGTTGCAATTTTATCAGGCTTAATTATGAGAAAACAGGTCAATAGGTTTGGGCTGAGGTTAAAAACCTGTAAGTTTAAAATAAATCTTAAACCTACAGATTCTTTATAAATAAGTTAAAATAGGTTTATTTGGCTTTTCTTAAATAGATATTTCCGTGCATATTCTTCATCATGATTTCTGGTCCTCCGCCATTGATTTTCCCGTAAATCCAGTCTTCAATTTTAATTTTATACATCCCTTTTTCACTGGCTGTATTTGTCTTAGGCTGAGTTTTATCGATGTCAATATCAAAATCGCTTAGTATTTCTCCTCTGTCTGATTTCAACTTAACATTTGTTTTAATCGTAGCAGGAAAAGTAATATCCACGTTTCCATTCAACGTTGTAAATGCCATAGGAGCTTTACCATCTACTGATTTGAAAATGGTAATGATATTGCCATTCACCGTATTAGCCACTACAGAGCCTGAAATATTAGAAAGTTTTATCGCTCCGTTTACATTGTTTACCTCCATTTCTCCATTGATATTTTCTACCGTAATATCTCCATTATTGATGGTATGGAGTTTAAAATTTCCATTTTGTGGCACTTTTATCGTAAGGTTTACGGCTCTTTTCCATGAATCAGAGTGTACTACTACTTTGTTATTATTTTCCTCCGCAGTAAGCTCCAATCCATTATCTGCCACGATACGCTTCATGCCTTCTGCATTGGTTTTACTTTCCTCTTTTTTAGCGTTAGCAGCTTGTGCTTCAATCAAAATCTCTTTACCCGCATAACTGGCTACTTTAATAGAGCCATTGATTAGTTTTACTGTTAACGAATATGGCTTAGTTGGGTCAGTTAAAGGCACTGTAATTTGGTCTTTTGATTCTGTTTGAGCCACTGCCTTGTTTATCAACATCATTGATAATAGTAGCAATCCTGCTGTTTTTATTGTTTTCATCTGCATGATATATGTTTTTATTTTAAATACTTTATTATTGTTTTTTGATATATACGCTTCCGTTCATAGTTTCGAAGCGATAAGCTTTTCCACCTGAGCCTATTCTGATAGAAGAAGTTTTATTTAGTTTATAGACAGTCCCTTCTCCCTTAGTCTCTTTGTTTTTCACTACCTGTGTTGGCAATACTTCTGTATTAGAAAAATCTGTATAGAAATGTCCATTCATGCTCTTGAACTGTAAGTCTGCCGAAAGGTCATTGAGATAGCTTACTTTGATGTCGCCATTTAATGTATAATAAGATGATGGTTCTGGAGGATTGCTCACGTAGTTGATGGTGATATTGCCATTAATAGTATGCAAATTGCTTTGTCCTTTGGCATTCGCTACAGAGATTTCGCCATTGATATTGCGTAAATGCAATGCTCCTGCTACATCCTTTACGTCTACATATCCATTATTAATGGTAGAAATATGCAAGTTCATATTATAAGGCACTTTTACTTTAAACTCAACATTGTAATGATACTCTATACGCTTGTCGTTTCTGCGTTCGTTATTACGATTGGGGCGAGAATCAAATGGTTTAGCCACGTAAGCAATAATACTATCGCCCTTTTGTTCAAATGCCAACTGGAATTCTTTTTTGCCAGTTTCTACATCATCTTCATCACGGGCTGAGATATTTTTATCCACTTCTATTACTACTTTATTGCCAGCATAGCCTTCTACTTTTACAAAACCATTGATATTATAAATAGCTAAAATGTTAGTGGTTGTCTTCGATACTTCAAATTCTTTATGAAGATGTTCATCAAATTTCTGGGCATTTGTTGACGATTGGGCACAAGAGAGTACCACTCCCATTATAAAGGAGAATAATGTTCTTTTCATGATGTAAAGGTTTATTTAAATGAGTTGATTAATACTTTGTTTTATTTTGTCCTTGACCATCTCGTTGAGATTGTCTTGTTTAAGCAATTTTTGAAGCGGTTTAATTGATTTTTTTTCTTGCAACTTCACCATTACATCAGCAATGGCTGATTGTACCAACGGAGAATCTTGTTTCGTAATACTTTGTACTAAACCTTCACGAACCCTCGCATTATCTGATAATTTGGTAAGGGCTTCCAAGGTCATCAAGCGAACATTTACATTCTCATCGTTGTTCAGTGTCATCAACAAGGCATCTACTACCTGTGTATTTACTTCTGTAATTTCCTCTGAATAACTCACAGCACGCATTCTTTCAGAGGCCGATGGATTTTCTAGTAACGACATCATCATCATTTTCTTCATTTCCTGAACTTCAGACGACAAAGCCGTTATTTCTTGATTAGAGGCTAGTTTAACACTAGAATGATTGATAAAATAGCCAATACCGAGTCCAAAAACTAAAAGCATCAAACTATATGACAGTTGCAATGCAGGTTGAATCGTCCAAAGTTGTTTGAATTTCGCCAATATACTAGTCAACGGATTATTCTTTTCGGCTACGGTTTCTTTATAATCTTCCAACATCGCATAAAAATCTGTACGCATATTAGCAGAAGGCATAGGCTTTGGAAGCTCGCCCATCATTGTCCATAATGTTTGAGATTGCTCAAACTCTTTCTGACAAGCTGGACATTCAATTAAGTGTTCTTCTAACGCTATACGTTCAACATCGTTGATAGGATTATTCAACAAATAAGTAAGTCGCTCTTTATCATATTCACATTTCATAAGACTTGCCTTTTTTATACATTAATTTTAAAATAAATACTTTTTAATTGACCCATCGCACGATGCACTCTTACTTTAATTGCCCCTTCGGTAGTATCCAATATTTTGGCAATTTCCTGATAACTCAATTCCTGATACCTACTTAAAATCAATAATTCACGGTTTTCTGTACTTAAACTACCAAGGGCTTTTTCTAGCATGTTCAATTCTTCTTCTTTCTCAAATTGTTCATCAGCCAGTGTACTCCCTCCTATTCTTTCCTCAAAATCTTTTATATCGTATTGAGCGCCATTTTTGATAGTTTTTTTGGCATGGTCTTTCAACACATTGCGAGCCAAATGATACATCCAAGTTCTAAACTCACCATCGCCCACAAACGCATTTCTATATTTAAGCATCCGATAAAACACATTCTGAGTCATATCCTCGCTTACTTCCTTCTGATTCGTCATGTGAAAAAGAAAGCCATACAATGAACGATGGTATCGTTCAAAGAGCAGACCCATCTTATCGAGGTCTCCAGCTTTTACTTTTAGCATGAGTGCGTTGTCAGAAAGATTATCCAAGTAATTAAGGTTGATTTTGTGTAATTTGTATTGGTAACTGCAGTAATTATGAAAGGTTACAGAAATATTTAAAAAAAATAAAAAGTTTTTTAAACTGATAGTATGAATGAAGTCATGCCATCAGTAATCCGAAGATACAGTTCTATAAATATGCCTGCTGGATTGAAAGCTTTGCAGAAAAGAAATTGCTAATGGAATTAAGCCAATGACACCAAATTACTAAAATTAAAATCTTACAGTTCAGCCCTATAACGCCAAACTTGCATTATTCTTTTGGTCTGATTGGTATCCAAATTTCTTCTTCTGAGTTTGGGTCATTGTTTTTGTATTTGTCTCCCAATATTTCAAAATGAGGTCTGTCATCAAGTAAATAGTTTGTTGAATTTGGCAACCACGTTCCGAAAATATACTCAAATATTTTAGTATCAGTGCTTAACCCTTTATAATCAAAAACTGCATAAAGTCCGCCTGTCAATGTGTAAGTTTCCATTTCATCAGGAACAGTCTTAAAGTCTGCTACTTCAATAGCTGCCCACTTTTCAAATTCCAAATTAAGATTAGAAAAAGCAAAGTCAAACGATTGAGGGTACACTTGCATAGAAAATAATTCAGCCGTCAAGTTGCCTTTAATTTCTTTCCGTCTTGGCATAAATGATTGCCAAAGTTTAAAAGTTTGATTATCCGTTAATGACATTGTCAGTCGCTTGCCAATTAGTTTTCGTTCGGTTAAAGTTTCAATTCTTGGTTGCATATTCATAAGCTGGTTACTTACATTCATGAAGTAGCATTTCACCAGCTGATATAAATGTTTATTAATATACCACCATTCAGCGATTAGCACCTACTTTTCATAAATACTCTGGCAGAAGTTCTTTTCGCCTAATTAGGCTTTGCATAAAAATCATCAATTGAGTTTGTGTATTCACAGTAATCAATTTTTGAATTCCATACCAACATGAAAGTCGGATTTTCAGTAGCTAAAGGGACAAGCATTAAACTTCGTTTGTTATTTACTCTGTTTCGCTCTGTAATTACATCTTCACGTTGGTCAAAAGAACAATCAAAATAATAAAGGTAAGGTTGAACAAAATTTATGTAGGACATTTTATCAACTTTCCCCAGACTTTTAAATTCCAGTTTATCAAAATTTGTTCTAATAGCATTTTGAAATTCTACGGCATTCAAAGGAACATTATTGAGAAAAGGCATGGCGTTAAATTGAGCATCAACAAAAACCCATTTTTGTAATTCATCGATAAAAACTTCAGTCGCAACGTGTCCTCCTCCTCGCATTGACGTTGCGATATCACTGGTTTTAAGATATATAACTCTTGACTTAAATCCTGAAACCTTTAACTGTGATGCTAAGACATATCCATAAGCAAAACAAGGAAACCTTCCCCCCTCCTTTACTTCATCTAAAATTGAGATAGCATCATTTTTTTAGGGCTTACATCTCCTCTGTGTTCCCATTGGCTACGAGTCCAATTTAAGATAGTCAAAACTTTATCAATTTGCGTTTTTGAATTTTTGAAAGGAATCGGATATTTTGAATTCAAGGAATCAAGATACCCTTTTTCATTGTCGTTGGTGTATAAAATTTTATATTTAGGGTTGCTTTTAGTTGAAGCATAATTTAACGTTGGAATAAAAATCTTCTGTCTTCTTACAGTTGTCAAGGCATAAGATTCCTTGTTTAAATGAACATAGAAACGTTTGGTTTCATCATGATTAATCTCAAATTTAATACTATCAATATCTGTCTTGAACTTGAACAAAATTTTAGTTTTTTCAGAAAGGTAGGTTTTAATTAGAAGGCTATCGTCTGCAACTTTAGGTGTAACTGTCCAATTACTGTTTTCAATATTGTTTACATAATATTTGATTTTTGCATTATTTGCCTCTACAACAGGAAGACCTTTATAAGTTTTTTGACTGTAAGCCAACGTTGAATAGGATGATATTAAAATTGTGAGTATTAGGTTTTGTAGTTTCATATTATGTTTAGTTATGTGTTAACAATTTCTGCCAATGGCAATCTGTGAAAAACTATAGTTTACTACAGGTATTGTTGATTTTAGCAGCCTTGTCTCAAACATCAACAATGGCGGATTACATAATTATGTAAATATTTTATCTTACAAAGATGTGTTAAGTTCTGCGAGTTCCTTCTCTACTTTTTTAGTCCACTCAATTTGCTTTTGTCTGTTAAGTCCGTAATTCGTTTCCTTTTCATAAAGTTCTTGTCTGTTCAAATAGGAATCATAAACCTCTTTAAAAATAGCATTTCCTTCATTCTCTATACTGAAAACTGTCAATTTTTTCTCTTCAATTCTTTTTCTTAATATTCTCGAATATACTTCGCATAAGTCAAAATGAGTTTGCTCGTGTTCTAATAAGTCTTGTCTGCCAACTTGGTCTTGTGTTACCCAACTCAATTTGCAATCAAAAACTGCTTTGGTGTAAATTTTTATTTTTTTAAACAACGCTACTCTGTTCGTTTCAAACCCGAATCCACAATAAGATGTCGCTGCAACGTTGGTATTTGAAATTGGCTTGGGACTTCCTTTAAAGTCATCCCAAGTGAGTTTGCGATTTGGTGACCAAACAATTTCTTTTTCATATTTCCTAAAATCAGGAACTCTATAAATTTGTGCAGTTATTCTGTCACAAGTACTCCATAAGTCAGGTGTTTTGTGTTCTGTAATTTTTAGAATATTTGCCCCATTCTGTTTAGCAAGCTGAATTAGCGTTCTGATAACTTCGTTATATGAGCAATTTGTTGACATACCATAGTCCCCAGCCCTAATCGTCCCAATTTTTATTCCATTATTGTCAAAAGGTTCATCTTTCTGAAAAACCAAAACAGGTTCATTGTCAGATAATAAAGATTGTTTAGAGGTGATTTTTGATCTAATATTAGGCGAACATGACATTATCGTTAAAATTGTCAGCAAGAAAAAGTATTTCATTGTTAAATTAGTCTCGTTTTGTAGTTTTTCAATATTGACTCTAAAAGTTTTACGGCTTAGTGGCAAAGTGTTTTAGCACAAAAGTTCAATCGAAGAACAGAATCTATCTGTCAAAGCCATTCAGCTCCGATTTTGGCAATACCTTATTTATTACCTGATGTTACTTTTCTGTTTAGCCCTTTTCGATTAGTTTTATTAACGTTTCTTTACTTGGTAAAACTGTCAAATATTTACTTGCATAAATTTGAGTATTGTTTTCTGGAAGTGTGAACTCAACCACTGCTTCACTTTTGTTTTGGCAAAGAATTATTCCGATTGTTTTGTTTTCGTCTTCAAGTTTTACTTTTCTATCGTAATAGTTAACATACATCTGCATTTGTCCTATGTCTTGATGCTTTAATTCTCCTAATTTCAGGTCTATGAGTACAAAACATCTCAAAATTCGGTTGTAAAAAACTAAATCAATTCTGAAATGTTTGTCATCAAAACTTATTCTATTTTGTCTTGCAACAAAAGTAAAACCTGTTCCAAGTTCCAAAAGGAAGTGTTCAAGTTTGTCGATAAGCTTTTGTTCTAAATCACTTTCTGAATAAGTGTTTTGTTCTGGAAGCCCGATGAACTCTAAAACATAAGGGTCTTTGATGGCATCTTGGGGTTTTTCTATAACCTGACCTTGTTCAGCAAGTTTTAAAATTTCACTCTTGTTTTTGCTTAATGCAAGTCTTGTGAATAATGCAGAATTGTATTGCCTGTCCAATTCCCTTAAGCTCCAATTATTTTTGAAAGTTTCAATTTCATAAAATTTTCTTTCAAGTTCATCGTCAATTCGCATTAGTTTTAGATAATGAGACCAACTAAGCTTGAATTCGTTAAACTCTGTCTGACCTTTTTCAGATTTAACAGACAGTGTCTGCTGTTTTGAATAAACAAGATAGAATTGTCTCATTTGCTGTAAATTCGTTATCGAGAAACCTTTTCCAAATTCTTTATTCAAGCTGTTAGATAGTTCAGATAGCAATTGTTTTCCATAATCAGCTCTTTCTTTTCCATTTTGTTCTTCCTCAACAATCATTCTTCCGATTTCAAAATAAGTCAAAACCATGGTATGATTTACCGTTTGAAGTACTCTTTTTCGAGCTTCGTTAAGTAAATCTGAAATCTTTTTTGATAAGTTCTTTAAGGGAATATTTGTCATCTTAATTTGTATTAAGTTCATAACACAAATATAAAATTTTAAAAGCTTGAATTTCTATGACGAGTGTTCAAATGCAATATCTGCTAACGTCTATCTTTGAAAAAATTACAGTTTAACCACAGGTCTTGTTGGTCTTATCAACCCTGTCTCAAACATCAACATTGGCAGAAACACTCAATCCTTTTGTTTGTTATCTCTATATAAAACATAAACAATTACACCAAACACGATTTCAATGCAACCGCCTGTCAATGCAGAGACAAAATCTAATGCTTTCATGATAAATAGACCATAAGCTGCCAAGCCTAAAACAATTCCCAAAAGCCAATAAATACGCAAACCGTAAATACTTGCAAAAGTCAAGTATCGTCCGGCAATTATCAACAACATTCCTTGAAAAAACCATTCTGTTTTAACCAAAGACAAACCATAAGCTAAAGGAATACACATAATCATCCATATTGTTCCTTCCATTGCAAGTTTTCCGAGAGGATTATCTTTATGATGTCCTCCTTTGATACCTATTAGTTTTTCAATTAATGTTGCCAATGGAAAAATGAACATTCCCCCAATAATTAAGGTCCAAATACCTTTTTGGGATGAATATAAATTCACCATTAAACCAGCAGTTATCCAAACTGTCCCTGAAACAAAAATGCCGATTGAGCCATAGCCGTAGCCATCTCTCATATCTTCTTGAGCCTCTTTAAAATTATCCATATTTTGTATTGTGTTAGATACTTGGTTCTGCATTATAATTGTCACTAATGTTAGGCTTTTATACAACTCAAATTATGGTTTTGAGAATTGGTACGGTGCTTATACACGTATCATTAGCCTTGGTGACCCGTGACAAACAACAATGACGAAAATCAAAATCTCGAAGGGATGATAGGATTATAGATAAGCCATTAACAAAAACTAAAAACCCACATTTACTATCACCCCTTCGGGGTTTTAAAAACAATATCTGCTCTTTTCTATAATCCTGACATCCCTTCGGGATTGAGGAAAAGCTCTATTTCCATTATTTTAAAAATGCTCCAATTAGCCTTAGGCTTTACAACAACTCAAAAATATGGTTTTGATAATTGGTGAGGTGCTTACACACCTCACACCTGTTGTTGGTGAAGAAACACCAACAAAGGCGAAAGAAACACTAACAACGGAGTAAATCAAAATCCCGAAGGGATGATAGGATTATAGATAAGCCATTAACAAAAAACTAAAAACCCCGAAGGGGTGATACGACACATTTATATCACCCCTTCGGGGTTTTAAAAACAATATCTTGCTCTTTTCTATAATCCTGACATCCCTTCGGGATTGGGAAAAGTCTATTTATACTATTTTAAAGATGCAAACTTACTTTACATCCTTCAAGTAGTCTTAGGCTTTCCTACAACTCAAAAAATATGGTTTTGATAATTGGTGCGTTGCTTAAGCACTAGTTGTTAGTGAACAAATACCAACAAGGACGGGAAACGAGATAGTTTTGCCAAACCAATGTTTTATGATGTTCATTTCCCCAAGTTTATTTACTTTAAATACTACTTCCCCCCCCAAATATGCTAAAGTTTAGTCGTACTTCTTATATTGTCTTTGTTATTATTTTCTTGTACCAATCCCTCCTATTCTAACCTTTGGGAGTCGTACATTTCTCCCCTTTTCCTTTCTCTACAAACATATCATCCCCCTGTAATGGAGATACAAGCGAATTTCCACCCAAAAAATTACCGTTTAATAAAAATACGGAGGTGCTCGTCTTTTCAATTGAAAAAAAATATTAATTTTAATTAGCTGAGAGCTAGGTAGATGTATTCTATTGTGGAACTCAAAGCTGATTGCTCTAAGCTACCTTATTATTAATTTCTCACTTTTTCCAAAATCAACAAAAATGACTACAACATCAGAAACAGGACACGTTATGAACGTGAAAAACTTCCTAAACCTTATTAATTTCTGCAAAGGATTCGGCACTCAATACCAACCTAGCAAAACTTCTATTCAAATCCCTTCTTTAGAAACCGTTCACAGCCAAGCAAAGAATGCAATCGACGAAATTATTAGACAAAATACTGCCTATAATATCGCTATCAATGAAAGGGCTTTGTTGTTTAAAGACAATAAACCTTTATCTACTCGGCTCATTAATGTTTTTGATACTACCGATGCCCCAGATGCTACGAAGAAAGATGTAAAAGGATTTAATCGAAAACTGCAAGGGAAGAGGGCAAGCTCTACTAAGGTAACAACCAACAATTTAGATAGTAGTAATAGTGAAACTCCTAAAACAATTTCATCGTCACAACTATCTTTTAACCAGCAAGTTGAGCATTTAAAAGCGTTGGTCGCTATTTTAGAAAGCGAGCCTAGTTATGCTCCTAATGAAGTGGATTTGAAAGTAAGTACTGTAAAGAATTTAATTAACCAACAAAGTAGTGCCAACGAACACGTTTCGGCTATTTATACTGATCTTAGTAATGCTAGACTTCTGAGGGATAAGGTTTTATATGAAGAAGGAACAGGTTTATATTATATTAGTATTGATGTGAAAAAATATATAAAAGCGGCATTTGGAGCAAGTAGTCCAGCGTATAAGCAAGTGAGTGGGATTAGTATTACGTATTCCAAGAAAAAGTAAGTAGCTTTAAAGGCTTGGGAGTTTGCAAGTCGATTTAGAAATCTTGTAAGTCGTTCGAGAAATTAAGCATCCCGATTTAGAAATCTTGTAAGTCGTCCGAGAAATTAAGCGTCCTGATTTAGAAATCTTGTAAGTCGTCCAAGAAATTAAGCGTCCTGATTTAGAAATTTTGTAAGTCGTCCAAGAAATTAAGCATCCTGATTTAGAAATCTTGCAAGTCGTCTGAGAAATCAAGCGTCCTGATTTAGAAATCTTATAGGTCGTCCGAGAAATTAAGCTTCCTGATTTAGAAATCTTGTAAGTCGTCTGAGAAATCAAGCGTCCTGATTTTTACTGTATGAAGGATTAAATTAGTATTCAAAATGCTTATTTAACAAATGATTTGTTGTAGTGGCAACCCTTGCGGTTGCCTCGTCTGAAACGGCAACTGCAAGAGTTGCCGCTACAAGTTGTTCTTGAAAATTACATCTAAATTTTTTATCAGTTAATGAGCAAATAAAATTGGATAATTTCAAACCTTCAGCCCTAATACTGATTTAAGGAACTTGCAAGCTGTAAATATTAGACTTGTCAATTTTTAAAAAATTGGCAAGTCTTTTTTTGCTTTATCTTTTATTAGATGACCATTCCACCAAACAAGATGAATAATAAATAAGCTCATCGCTACAAATTTTCAAACAAGATTTAGCTTTTCAAGTTGATTGAGTAGAATGGTTTTCGTACAAAATCATTAAATTGGCTTTTCTTCATATTTACCATGAATCAAAATCTTCCAAATACTTATCAATATATCATTGCTGGTGGCGGTATGGCGGGGCTTTCTTTGGCTTTTTATTTGAATAAAAGCTTATTGAAAAATGAGTCTATCTTAATTATCGACCGTGATGTAAAGCAGGCGAATGACCATACTTGGTGCTTTTGGGAACAGGGAAATAGTCCTTTTGAAGAGATTATTTATAGAAAATGGAAGGGACTTTGGTTTTATGGGCATCAAGATTTTGCTTCATTTCTGAACATTGAGGAGTATTCTTATAAAATGCTTCGTGGAGAAGACTTCTATCAATATCTTATTCCTCAGCTCAAAAAGAATCCGAATATTAATTTCTTGCAAGCTGAGATTGAATACATTGAAAGTACTGCAGATGAAGCTACAGTGATGACTAATCAAGGTATTTTCAAAGCCAAAGCTTTTGTTTTTGATAGTATTACAGTATCAAAATTCAATCAGGCGAAGTATCATAATATGTTGCAACACTTTAAAGGCTGGGTAATTGAAACGTCTCAAGCAAGTTTTAAACCTGAAGAACCTACTCTTTTTGATTTTAGAATTAAACAACAAAATGAATGTAGATTTGTATATGTGTTGCCACATTCCGAGAAAAAAGCTTTGATAGAATTTACTATTTTCTCAGATAATTTACTCGACGAAGCTTCGTACAATGATACTTTAAAACAATATATTCAAGAGATTTTAAAGATTGAAAACTATCAAATTACGGAAATAGAATCAGGCGTAATCCCGATGTCGGATGAGCCACAAGTAATTTCACCTTCGCCTAAAGTTATCCGAATTGGTACGGCTGGGGGTTATGTAAAGGCTTCTACGGGTTATAGTTTTCAGCGGACACAAAGGTTTTTACAACAATTAGTGAAGGATTTGGAAGTGGCGAAAAGCAAAAACATTCCGCTTACTTTTAAAGGGAATTTCAGAACAAGTACTTGGAAAGCCCTTTTGGATAGTGTGCTCTTGAATGTGATGCTTCATAAAAGAATGCCTGCGGATGAAATATTTACAAAGCTATTTCAATACAATCGTCCTGCCGATGTATTGAAATTTTTAGATGAAGACACCAGCGTTTTGAAAGATATTAGTATCATGCAGAGTGTTCCTTCTTTTCCTTTTATTTTAGGACTAAAAGGAGTTATCCTTTCAAAACTCTATTAAAATATGGTAGTATTACTCCTAATATTTTATGTGAATAATCTTTTTTATAGTTAATATCCTTAAATATATACTTATTTAAAGATAATTTATCTATAAATAGCGCATTCAATAAGCCAAATTGTCAAATAAAAATATTAGTGATAAATTTGTACTTTGATTGATTCACAAAATATAAAATATTCATAATGGCATATCTTTTCACCTCTGAGTCGGTATCGGAAGGACACCCAGACAAAGTAGCAGACCAAATCTCAGACGCATTAATTGATAACTTCATGGCGTTTGATCCATCTTCAAAAGTAGCTTGCGAAACACTTGTAACCACTGGTTTGGTGGTATTGGCAGGTGAAGTAAAAACAAATACTTACCTTGATGTACAAACGATTGCTCGTGATGTAATTCGTAAAATCGGATATACTAAATCTGAATACATGTTTGAGGCAAATTCTTGTGGTATTATTTCTGCTATCCACGACCAATCTGCTGATATTAACCAAGGTGTTGACAGAGTAACGGCTGATGATTTCGAATCGAAAGCAAATGCGCAAGGTGCTGGTGACCAAGGGATGATGTTTGGTTATGCCACCAAAGAAACTGACAACTATATGCCTTTGGCTTTAGATTTGGCTCACCAAATCTTGAAGGAAATGTCTGCGATTCGTAACAGCGAACCAGAATTGATTAATTACCTTCGTCCAGATGCAAAATCACAAGTAACGATTGAATACTCTGACGATAACGTTCCTCAAAGAATTGATACCATTGTTGTTTCAACACAGCATGATGAATTCTCTGATGATGAAACAATGTTGGCGAAAATCAAAGCTGATGTTATCAATATCGTAATTCCAAGAGTAAAAGATAAATGTAAGCCAGAACTACAAGGTTTGTTTGACGGTGAAATTACTTATCACATCAACCCAACTGGTAAATTTGTAATCGGTGGTCCACACGGAGATACAGGTTTGACAGGTCGTAAGATTATTGTTGATACTTATGGCGGAAAAGGTGCTCATGGTGGTGGTGCATTCTCTGGAAAAGACCCTTCAAAAGTTGACCGTTCGGCAGCTTATGCTACTCGTCACGTAGCGAAAAACTTAGTCGCTGCAGGTTTAGCTGATGAGGTGTTAGTACAAGTTTCGTATGCAATTGGTGTTGCTCAACCTTGCGGACTTTTCATCAATACTTATGGCACTAGCAAAGTTGGTTTAACTGACGGAGAGATTGCTCGTAAAGTAGAAGAAATCTTCGATATGCGTCCATATGCAATTGAACAACGTTTGAAATTACGTAACCCAATTTATTCAGAAACAGCCGCTTACGGACACATGGGACGTACGAATGAGATTGTAATAAAATCATTCAAAGGACCAGACGGTGTTGTTTTTGAAAAAGAAGTAGAGCTTTTTACTTGGGAAAAATTAGATTATGTGGATGCTGTAAAAGCTAAATTTGGTTTGGCTTAATTACAAAAATCTTTGAATATATTACAAAAAAAATAAGGCGTCAATCGGCGCCTTATTTTTTTTTACTATTAACCATTTTATAATATTATCTAATTTATATCTCAAGCCTAAAAAAATCAATTTATACTCTATCCGAAGACAAATAAAAAAGGGAACTCCAAATGAAGTTCCCTTTCAAAGCAATTTGCAATAAAATATTAACTTTCCATAGCCATCGACATCAGTACATTTCTAGTCGGATTAGCTTTTTCTTGTATTCGTTCTTTAAATCTTTTAAGTTGGATTTTTAAAGCTTCAATGGCAATATCCATTGCTTCTTCAAATGTTTTACCCTGTTCTTTTACGAAAAGCGTTCCTCCGGGTAAATTAATTTTAACTTCCAACATTTTACTTCTGACCTTTTTCGTATCTCCTTTATCTACTTTGAGAAATACTTCACCTCCAGTAATTCGGTCATAAAACGTATCCAGCTTGTTTAATTTTGACTGGATAAACTCCAATAGCTTGATATCAGCATCGAAGTGAATTGAATGCACTTGTAATTTCATACGCACTCGGTGTTTAAGTTAAACAAATTTTAAAAGAAAGCTCTCAGATAAAGCTTTTGCTCAATGGAGCAGTTCTCTGTTTTACCTTATTGTTTCTAATTCTTTTTTACTTACTCTAACAATTTTCCGCTTATTGCAATCAAACAAAAAAAATAATTCAACAAAAAAACAATGAATAAGAAACATTAAAGTCTAAACAAAGAACTCTCCGTTTTAGTCAAATAAACCCTCTCATTAAAACAGGGTCTATAACTTTTCTGAGCTTTTTCTTATAATGAATTTAGAGATTATATTTTGATTATCCAAATGTTAAATCCACATTCTTTGAATAATCAAAGTTATTGAATCCTGGTATATAGTGACGATGAAAACTTATTAGAAAAGTGCAAAAAAGAAGTTTTTTATGGGTAAAACTGCTTATAAAATCTATAAAAATTCATCTAAATTTGGCTTCTGCCACTCCACTCTTAATACTTTAGATTGCACATTAATTTTCTCAAAAAAACGTTGCCAATACAATTGCTGATTCGATAAACTATCCGTTGGAGACTTCACTTCTACAAAGCAATATTCACCATCAGACCACATCATCAGGTCTGGGAAACCTCTTACATTTTCTCTTAAATTTCTTGCCATTTCTAGCATAATCAAGCTTATTTGTTCAGGAGAAAGTTTTTCTAAAAGGGTAAGAATCAATGGGAAAAGTCCGCCATACCAATCTACCAAAGGATTGGTTATTCCGTACTTTTCAAAGAAAATATTATGAATATAAATCGTAGTTGCGTCAATATCTTCCAACATCAACAGACGTTCTTCCATCCTTTCCTTACGCTTTTCAAAGAAAGTAGGTTTGAATAAATCTGAAGGCGAACGCTGTAAAGGATGGTGAATGGCTAAAGTATCTGTATCAAAAATAATATCCCAAAAAAGTAAGCCGAATAAGCTTCTCCAAAGATGATTTTCGGTAAAAGTTGCCTTCTTTCCATGTCGTTCGTAATAATCAATCACGCCCATTTCTACTTGTCGCTTCCAAATCAAATCAATTGTAATGGATTCTGAACCATGTAAATGTTGTGTAATGGCTTTCTTCGATTTCTTTTTTTGAAGAGCCGCTTCCAATCGGTTTAGGTAATCTTCTGCAAAAAAATGTTCGTCGGCATTTTGTGGCTCTGCCAAAATCAATTCGCAGAGTGCTTTGGCTTCTTCTTTGTTTTTGAGTTTATCTAAAATTCGTACTTGTCTTTCTCTTGAAGGCGATTGCTCTGTTAAACGAAATACAATTAATGCTTCGTCCAGCGCTTTGAGTTTTTCTAAATAAGCACCAACTTTTAAAGTAAAGCGTTCAAAGGTTGGAATGGCGATTTCGGTAAGTTCTTTACGATGCGTTTCCGTCCAATCCATAAACCAATTAAAGATTTCTAGGTATTCAATTTTGGCTTCTTGCATCAAATAGAAATCTTCACGAGCCAAACTTACTTTTAGTTTATCCTCAACTTCTTGTCGAGTTTGAAAATACGCCACCATTTTATCTTCGTCGTATTTTTCATAAGATTGAAACCCTAAATCACGAGTTACAAATTCTGACATGTCGCCGTGACGAGTACCAAAAAATAGAAATTTCAAAAGTTGTACTTCTTCTTCAAAACATACTTTTACGACCGAATGCTGAACAGCGTGAATGGCTGAAAAATCTTTTTCGTTGAGTAGGAAATGAATTTCTTCCCAGTTTCCAACTTCCAAAAGCCAATCTAGTACTTCTTCTTTTTTCAAGGAAGCTTTTCCTCTGGTTTCTAAATTGAGCATTTTTGCTAAAAAAATCAGCTCAGACTTATTAAAAATATCTAATACTTCATACGCTTGCGGAAGATGTTTGCTAGATAAAGGTTCTACAAAACCTTTGTTAATTAAACTATTTAATACTTCTGGAATATCCTCAATTTCAGCATATTTCAATTTTTCAGTTCTAAAAAAAGAACCTGTACGATTGGCAAATCTGATGAATAGACATTTTTCGTCTTCCGTCAAAGCATCAAAGCCAGACAAGAATTGCTGTTCATTTTCGTTCAGAATATGTTGGTACTTTTTTTGAACGAAAGTCAGCAAGTATTGGAAATACTCCAAGTAATATTTAGGAGGCAATTCTATTTTTTCAGGAGCCATTCAATCATTTTTTTCGTAATTTACAAAGATAAACAATCCTATTTAGGTATGACAGACCAAAAAGTCTTTGAAATATTTCATGCAAAATCCATTATTTCTACCAAGGAAGTACAAAAGATTAATGACTTTGAAAAGTCAAAACCATTTTCACTACATTATGAATTAAGGCTTTTACTTTATTTAGGTATTTTTCTTTTGAGTAGCGGTTTGGGAATTGTTATCTATCAAAATCTTGATTCAATTGGTCATGCAGCGATTGTAATTTTCATTAGTTTTTTAGTGGTAGCATGCTTTGCTTTTTCTTGCTGGAAAAAACAAAACTTTACTTGGGATGCTGTAGAACAAGTAAATCCATTTGCAGATTTTGCTTTATTATTGGGTTGCCTGTGTTTCTTAACTTTGGAAGGCTATTTACAATATCAATACAATTTATTTGGTGAAAAATATGGTTTGATTACTTTTATTCCTGCCATCGTTTTTTTCTTTTCTGCTTATTTTTTTGACCATCGTGGCATACTTTCAATGGCAATAACGGCTTTTGCTTCTTGGGTTGGGGTTTCTATTTCTCCATTAGCAGTATTTTCTAAGAACGATTTTACAGCTCCTTATTTTATTTTTACTTCAATCGCTCTCGGACTTTTATACATGGCAATAGGTTTACTTTCTGAGCTCCGAAAGCTCAAACAGCATTTTGCCTTTTCTTATCTTTTATTGGGAAGTAATTTGGCATTAATTGCAGGAATTGCAGGCGTTTTTAGTGAGCATCACAAGTATTTGTACACATTAATTGTACTGGCAATTTCTGTCGGTTTATTTTTCTATGCCAAAATAAAACAGTCTTATGTTTTTTTGTTGACGGGAATTGTTTTTGCCTACATCGCCTTTACCGAAGCTATTTTTGATATTTTCCCAGCAGGTTCAGTAAGGGCTTGGTTTGCGGCGTATTACTTCGTTGCCACTGGAATAGGTGTGATATTCTTGCTATTTAATTTGAAGAAAATTCTTAAAAAACGCTAAAAACGCCTATGAAAGCATATCAACAACAATGGATTGACAATTCTTTTCTTCAAAGTAAAGCCCAAGATTGGTTTGAAAAAGGATTACTTTCTGAACAACAAAATATTGAAATCAAAAATCAATTTCCTTTAGATTTTTACCAGCCGAATCCATTTATCAGAATTGCATTATTTCTTTTTACTTGTTTGGCTTGCATTTTTAGTGTGTCATTATTGTACTTAATTTTTGAAAATACTTTTCGAGAAAGTCCCAGAACAGGTTTAACCATTTTAGCATTTGCCTTTGGAGTATTTTTAGTTTTTCTCTTAGAATCTCTTATCAAAACCAAAAAAATATTTCAATCTGGCATTGATAACGGTTTATTATACAGTGCCATCGTAGCATTTGTTACTGTCATTTACGTTCAGTTAGAACCTTTACATTTACCCGCTTGGCTTGAATTTTCTTTTATACTACCTTTCTTTATTGTGGCTTATATTCGTTATGCAGATGTTTTTGTAGCCTGTGTTATTTACTTTTTGTTGGTGATTATTTTAGTGGATTTTTCACTCACATTTTCTGTCGGAAAAACACTTTTGCCATTTATCATGCTATTTTTTTCTTTAGGTGCTTATTACTTTGTAGCAAAACTAAAACAAAGAGCAGATTATCTTTATTATGAAACATCTTTAGATATTTTTAAAACACTGACTTTGGCTTCAGCTTATTTGAGCGTGAATTATTTTATCGTTCGGGAAGGCAATGCAATGATTAACAAAGTAATTACTTCGGTTGCTCCGCAAATTGGTTTAGCTCCTTTATTTTATCTTTTCACCATACTAATTCCAATAGCTTACATTGCCTTTGGATTAAAAAAACGAGACAGAACATTTTTGGTATTGGGCTTATTGACTGCTGCTTTTTCATTCTTTACTTATCGATATTATTTCGGAATCATTCCTACAGAAATCGCTTTATTGATTTGCGGGACTTTGTTGATTGCCGCAGCTTCATTTATTATCTATCAGCTAAAACAACCTAAATTTGGCTTTACTTATGCACCAGATAATAATTATGAAGGGTTAAATTTAGATACCATTTTGTTATCAGAACTTGTAAATACGAAGCTACATTCGAACGATGAAAACCTTAAGTTTGGCGGAGGAAGTACTGGTGGAGGTGGTGCCGGTGGAGAATATTGACATAATAATATTAAATATAATCTTTCAATGATTCTCTAAGAAAAAACACTCAAATCATTTACTTTTTTCGTGAATGATAATGAAAAATGTATATTTGTTTCTTGAATTCATTTCTAAGTTAATAATCTTCTAATTGTATTCAAGAACAATTCACAAAAAGCTTATTCTCTTTGTAAAAGAATAAAATATTTTGAAATATCTATTATTATCAGAATATTATTTTGCCATAAACAAAAAATACATAATTTACTTTATCCATGAAAACTGTCAATTCTTACAATTTTGCTGGCAAACGTGCCCTAATCCGAGTAGATTTTAATGTGCCTTTAAACGAGCGTTTTGAAATTACTGATGATACTCGTATCAAGGCTACGATTCCTACAATCACTAAAATTTTGAATGATGGTGGTTCAGTAGTTTTAATGTCTCACTTGGGTCGTCCGAAAGATGGACCAACTGAAAAGTATTCATTAAAACACCTTGTGAATCCACTTTCAGTTGTATTTGGTCGTCCAGTAAAATTTGCAGATGACTGTATCGGTCAGTCAGCGACAGACTTGGCTTCTAGCTTACAAAGCGGAGAGATTTTATTATTAGAAAACCTTCGTTTTTACAAAGAAGAAGAAAAAGGAAATGTAGAATTCGCTGAAAAGCTTTCTAAGTTAGGTGATGTTTGGGTAAATGATGCTTTCGGAACAGCTCACCGTGCTCATGCTTCAACAGCAGTGATTGGTCAGTTTTTCGAAGACAGAATTTGTGGTTATGTAATGCAAGCTGAGATTGAAAATGCTCAAAGAGTATTAGAAAACTCTGAACGTCCATTTACAGCAATCATGGGAGGTTCTAAAGTTTCTGATAAAATCTTAATCATCGAACGTCTTTTAGATAAAGTTGATAATTTGATTATTGGTGGCGGTATGACTTACACTTTTGTCTTGGCAGAAGGTGGAAAAATTGGTAAGTCAATCTCTGAACCAGATAAAGTAGAATTAGCAAAAACTATTTTAGCAAAAGCAGCTGAAAAAGGAGTAAATGTATATATGCCAGTTGATAATTTATGTGCTGATAAGTTCTCAAACGACGCTAACACATTAATTGCTGCAAAAGGCGAAATTCCTGATGGTTGGGAAGGTTTAGACATTGGTCCAGAATCAGCTGAAATTTTCAAGAAAGTAGTTGAAGCTTCTAAAACGGTATTATGGAATGGCCCGATGGGTGTTTTTGAATTCCCTAACTTCGCAAAAGGAACAAATGCCATTGCAGACTCAGTAGTAAAAGCAACTGAAGAAAACGGAGCTTTCTCATTGATCGGCGGTGGAGATTCTGCTTCAGCAGTGAACAATGCTGGTTATGGAGATAAAGTTTCTTATGTATCAACAGGCGGTGGAGCTTTGTTAGAATATATGGAAGGCAAAGTATTACCAGGTGTTGCCGCATTGCAATAAATAAAAAAGCATTTGCATTATTTGAAGGCGATACAAAATTGTATCGCCTTTTTGTATTTATCTTTGAGATAATTAAAATAAAACAAACGTGGAATTTCAGTCATTACCCATCAACACAAGTGCTCAATATCTTTTGAATGATAGCCGTCAGCTTTCATCGCCACAACGTTCTATTTTCTTTGCCATCAAAGGGCTACATCATGATGGTCATCTTTTTTTAGATGATTTATACCGAAAAGGAGTTCGTGAATTTGTAGTCGAAACGAATGCGCTTAGTCCAGCAATTCTTCGTGAATTAAAAAGATTCAAAGATGCAAAAATCTGGCAAGTTGATAATAGCATTACTGCTATGCAAGAAGTAGCGCAAAGACATCGTGAACATTTTAATTTACCCATTATCAGTATCACTGGAAGTAATGGCAAAACCATTGTAAAAGAGTGGCTTTCGCAATTGTTAGGAAATCGTTTCAAAATTGTAAAAAGCCCTAAAAGTTATAATTCGCAGATTGGAGTACCACTTTCTGTTTGGCAAATTAATGAAAGCCATAATCTTGGAATTTTTGAAGTTGGCGTTTCCAAACCCAATGAAATGGAAAATTTGGAAAAAGTCGTTCAGCCATCAATTGGAATTTTCACGAATATTGGCACTGCCCATAGCGAGTTTTTTACTAGCAATTCACAGAAAATAAAAGAGAAAATCAAACTATTCAAGCATGTCAAAACACTTATTTATTGTGCTGATTATGTTGAAATAGATGAGATTGTGAAATCAGAGTTTATCATTGAAAATCCAAATTGTGAAATCATCAATTGGTCAAGAATGGCAAATACTGGTATTCGTGCTGATTGGGAAGTTGATGCAGAAAATACCAAAGTATTTTTAGATTTAACAGCTACAGCTAATAATGCTGAAAAATTTACGACATCTTTCGATATTCCGTTTACAGATGAAGCATCTATTGAAAATGCCATTCATTGTATGCTTACACTTTGGCATTTAGGATACAGTACTTCCGAAATTCAGGCAAGATTACAAATACTTCGTCCTGTTTCTATGAGGCTTGAAATGAAACAAGGCATTAATTCAAATTACTTGATTGATGATACTTATAATAATGATTTGGCAGGTTTGACGATTGCTCTTAATTTTCTAAGTCAACAAAAGCAAAGACAACAAAAAGTACTCATTTTAAGTGATTTACTAGAAACAGGAATTCCTGAAAAAGAGCTTTATAAACAAATTGCACATTTAGTTAAAGAAAGACATTTAGAGTATTTCATTGGTATTGGCGATGTGATTTCTCGTAATAAAAGCCATTTTCTTGTAAGCTCTGCTAAAACAGCAACTAACATTCTGTTTTACAAAAACACACAAGATTTTTTGGATAGTCAAATCATAAAATCATTACACAATTGTACGATTCTGGTTAAAGGAGCAAGAAAATATGGTTTTGAACAAATCGTAAATCGACTTGTCCAAAAAACACATGGTACCATTCTTGAAATTAATTTAGATGCCATTACCAACAATTTGAATTACTATCGTGATAAAATTGGACAACAAATTAAAATGATGGTAATGGTAAAAGCTTTTGCCTATGGTGCTGGTAGCACAGAGGTGGCAAATTTGCTTCAATTTCATGGCGTTGACTACTTGGCTGTTGCCTACACTGATGAAGGCGTGGCACTCAGACAAAACGGTGTTTACTTGCCCATTATGGTGATGAACCCCTCTCCAAATGATTTTGAACAATTAGTAGCTTATTCTTTAGAACCTGAAATTTATAGTCTTAGAATTTTGCAAGAATTTTCAGACTATATTGATAGCAGAAATTTAAGTTCGAAAATTCATTTGAAAATTGACACAGGAATGCACCGCTTGGGTTTTGAAAAAGAAGCACTTCCTGACTTGCTTTTGTGTTTGCAATCGAATCCGAATTTGTGGGTTTCGACAATTTTCAGCCATTTAGCGGCGGCTGACGAGGAAGCTTTTGATGATTTTACCTTAAAGCAAGTCAATACTTTTACTGAAATGGCAAATGAAATTTCGGAAGCTCTTGGTTATATTCCTTCTCGCCATTTGGCTAATTCGGCAGGGATTGCTCGTTTTCCGGAAGCAAGATTAGATATGGTTCGCCTTGGGATTGGACTTTATGGTGTAGCCGCAAAAGCTGAGGATCAAGTAAATTTGCAAACTGTTGGAACATTGAAAACAGTTATTTCGCAAATTAAACACATCAAAGCGGATGAAACAGTGGGTTATGGAAGGAAAGGTGAATTAAAAAGAGATACTAAAATTGCAACTATTGCAATTGGTTATGCCGATGGTTTTGATAGAAGATATGGCAGAGGTGTTGGTGAAGTATTAATCAATGGTCATCAATGTAACGTTGTTGGCAATGTTTGTATGGATATGACCATGATTGATATTACTGATGTACCTCATGTTCAAGAAGGTGACGAAGTAATTATTTTCAATAAAGAATTAACCATCATCGACTTAGCTCATAAAATTGGCACTATTCCTTATGAAGTATTGACAAGTGTAAGCGAAAGAGTAAAACGAATTTTTTATCAGCTATAAATAAAAAAGTGCAAGAAATAATCCTTGCACTTTTAACTTCAACCTTTCAAAACATAATTACAATCAAAAACAATTTGAGTAAAAATGCTTCTGATTCATTATTCAGGTTTGATTGATATAAAAATTGATTGTTATAAAAATGGTTAATGTTTTTTTAAAGAAATGGTTAATGCTTGTGATACAAATTTATGCAAACTTTTATTATAAAAGCAAAAATTATTGCAAATATTTGCAATAATTTTCAAGGAATTTAATTTTTATACTTCAAATTGGGTATTATGTTAAAAGAAGAACGCCAACAAATAATTTTAGATAAACTAAGTACTGATAAAAAAGTGACATTAGTAGATTTAGGGCAAATACTAAATGTGTCTTACGACAGCGTTCGGCGTGACATCATTGAGTTGGAAGATCGTGGACTTCTAAAAAAAGTTCATGGTGGAGCTATTGCTAATTCGTACTTGTCAATCAAAGCAAGTAAAGGACTTGGAATCGTCAATACTGAATTTGTGACCATTGCTAAAAAGGCTATGAAATTGATTGAAAATCATAAAATCATCTTGATGGATGGAGGCACAACCAATTTCTATATCGCCGAGCAACTCCCTAAAAACATGGAACTTACCGTTGTAACCAATAATCCACATTTGGCTACAGCATTAGCAGAACATCCTAAGGTAGAAATCATTTTGTTGGGAGGTTCCTTCTATAAACGTTACCAAATTACGATGGGAAGTAAAACTGTTCAAGACCTTGAACATATACATGCTGATGTCTATTTCATGGGAACAAACAGTATCAATCCAGAATTAGGTTTGGCTATTCGGCATTATGAAGAATCATTGTTGAAACAAAAGATGATGAGTATTTCTAGAAAAATTGTTACTTGTGTAATTGAAGAAAAAATTAATCGAGAAGAAAATTATAAAGTTTGCGATTTTACAAGATTAGACTATTTAATTACAAGTTTAGCCCCGAATGATAGCTTGTTGGCTGGTTTTAGAAATAAAAATGTAGAGATTCTTTGAAATTTATTGCAAAAGTTTGCAAACAAAAAGGGGATGAATTTAAAATTCATCCCCTTTTTGTTAATCACCCAAAAAATTAGAACATTAAAATTGCACTAGTACACAATAAAACGATTCCTAATATTAAGAAAACTGATGGATTTAACCCTGGAATACTTCTTTCTCCCAAAGCAGAATCATAAGGATTCTCTGGATTATATCTTACTTGCATGGTTTGTCCAACTTGACTAAGCATTGACATCCCTTTGTCTGCTTCAATTTTGAATTGTCTCCCATTTACACTGAATGAAACAACAGGGAAGAAAATTGGGCTTTGTCCTAATTTATCACTGCGTTCATAACGTTTGCTTACTTCTACAACTTCACCGCTTGTCAACACTGAATGTTGCAACCAATCACGGCGTTTTTTACTTAAATAAATACCTAAAAATATTAATGCTCCAGCTACTACGATAAAACCAGCCATAACCAATGGCGGCACTCCCTCATACACGCCATGCGGGCCTGAGATAAGTAATATTGAATTAAATGCACTTTCCATATTCACAAAATTTAATGATTCTTTGACCGAACGAAGTATAAATTGTTATGCTTCAATACAAATTTCAGACAAAAGTCATTAAAAACCAAGCGGTTAGACTCCTGAGTGGTTTTACTCATAAGATAACGGAAAGGCTATTTTTTAAGGTTTTATATTTTTTTCATTTAAGCATTTATATTTTAAAAGCTATTTTTTCAAAATCTGTAATTTTTAAGTCCTAATTGCTCATTTTTAAAACTTACTTCTGCCAAAAAATTATTTTATTGAATTTTAAAGTTTTTTTATTGCACTTTTACTAGTACAAACTTCTATTTAAACCTAGATTTTATATCAAAGAGTCTTTTTTGAAAGAAAATGACTCAATTTCACACTCGTCCAAGTATTTAAAAGCATTATTTTCTAAAAAATGGCTAAAAAATAAACCCATAAATAATAAAAAATATTTTTAGTTTTCAGAGCCAGTTTTTTCGTTTAAACCATAATAGCATCGTAATTACTAGAAATATCATTACTCCCCAAACAACATAGTATCCATATTGCCAATGTAGTTCTGGCATGTAATCGAAATTCATTCCATAGATTCCAGCCACAAAAGTGAGTGGCATAAAAATCACCGAAATGACCGTCAATACTTTCATGACGTTGTTCATTTTATTACTTGCCTGTGAAAGATACAAATCCATCAGCGATGCTCCTAAGTCACGAAAAGAATCAATCGTTTCAACAACTTGCATCACGTGGTCGAGGACATCTCTTAAATAAAGACCAGTATTAGAAGTAATCAATGGAGCTTCTTCCCTAATCAAATTCGCCAACATTTCACGCAAAGGGAAAATCGCTCTTCTCATTAAAGTAAGCTCACGTTTCATACTGTAAAGTTCGTTCAATGATTTTGGATTGGGATTTTTAATAATATCCTCTTCCAATCTTTCCATATTCTCTGAAAGCTTGTCAAGTACTGAAAAGTAATTATCAACTACTAAGTCAATCAAAGAATAGAGTAAATAATCAGCACCATTTTTTCGAGTTTTACCAGCCGAAGCTTTAATTCTTGTCAGAATAGGTTCAAAAATATCTTTTGAACGTTCTTCTTGAAACGAAATCACATAACCATCGCCCATGACAAAACTTAAATGCTCAATTTCAACTTCACGAGTATAAGGATTGTATTCAATCATTTTAAGCGTTACAAAAAGTTGTTCGTCATTATAATACTCAAATTTGGGTTTCTGTTGTGTATTCAGAATATCCTCCAACATTAATGGATGTAAGGTAAACATATCTCCAATCGTAGCAATAACGGCAGGTTCATGAATGCCATCAACATTCATCCAATAGGTTTTATTATCTGTTAATTCTACATTAAAAGTATCTAAAGTAGGTATTTTGGCTACTTCATATTCTTCAAAATTATAGCTAGTCCAAAGTATTTTGGTTACAAAATCAACTTCTTTTCCTACATAAGTGAGCGTACCGGGCGAAGTTCCTAAGTTTTTATTCTGAATAATATATCTTTTTGACATCAGCGTCGTTTTATTAGCATTGTGATAAAATAGTATTCAATTTAGAGAGTAGATTGGCAATTTTCAAATTCCAGCAGTAAATTGCTACATTAATTGACCACTCAATTAAGATTATAATCCTTTACAGCATCGTGATAATATTAAAGTACACAAAACATATCATTATATGTAGCTTAATTTCAGGTATCGTTTTATTGGCTTGCTCACATCAGCCAAAACAATTAGGCAAAAATACTTCAACAGACATTTCTATCAGAAATGATAGTATTACCAAATTATTTGACCCTAAACTCGCCGCCAAAAAGGCTAGTAAGCTTGATACTTTTTTCAAGAAACTTCATAAAGTTAATGGTTTTAATGGCGCCGTTTTGGTTTCGCAATATGGCAAAGTGATTTATAAAAATGCTTTTGGTTATGCACGTTTCAGTAAAAAAGATTCTAATACGACTCAAACCCAATTTCAATTAGCCTCTGTTTCAAAGCAGTTTACTGCGGTTGCCATCATGCAATTACATGAAAAAGGTTTGATAAATTACGACGACCCCGTATATAAATACATTCCCAATTTTCCTTACGACCCAAGTATTACCATCAAAAGTTTACTTTCGCATAGTTCTGGAATTCCAAACTACGTGTATTGCTTAGATAAAATCATTAATAAAAAAGTAGCGCTAACCAACAACCAAGTGGTTGATTTATTTGCTCGCCACAAGCCCGGCATTAATTATTATCCAAATAGTAGATTCAACTATAATAATTCAAACTATGCTTTGTTGGCTTATATTGTTGAAAAACTTTCGGGAATGAATTTCAGAGAATATGCCAAGCGAAATTTGTTTGCACCAGCTGGAATGTCGAAAAGCTTTGTTTACGACCCTGCTAAACCAGAATTAGTAAGTTCTGCGGCTGTTGGTTATACGCCAAGACGAAGAGGTTTTTGGCAAGTACCTTTCGACCACCTCGATGGTGTGGTAGGTGATAAAGGAATTTATTCAACCGTTGAAGATTTATATAAATGGGACATGGCTTTGAACAGTGAAAAACTCGTAAAAATGAGTACTCTCAACGAAGCCTTTTTACCTGCACATTCTTTTAAAAACTTGTTGACTAAAAATTATGGTTTTGGTTGGAGACTTCAGTTATTGGATGATGGTACTTGGCTAACTTTCCATACAGGTTGGTGGCATGGTTTTAAAAACTATTATATGCACAATAATCGAGATAATTCATCTATTATTATTTTACAAAATGTTTCAAATAGAGCCTTAGCAAGAGTAAAGGTGGCACAATCAATATTATATCCAGAAAAAGCATGGTATTTTATGAGTGGAGAAGGCTTACCGGGTGAATTAGAAATTGAATAATTTACTTCGTTTAATTTTGACAATAATTATTTAAAAACTCGTTTAATCATAAAAAAAAGCTAATTTTAGAGGGTAAAAAACCTTTTATGAAAATTTAAAAAAACATGAAAATCTCGAAACTACTACTCAATTTTTTTTGCTTGTTGATGTGTCTTTCCTTCACTGTGAAAGCCCAGTCGGAAGATGAAGCCATCAAAACTTGTGTGAATAATTACTTGGAAGGTGTTTTGAAAGGCGATGCGGCTCGTTTAAATCTTGCCTTTCATCCAACGGCATTGTTGAGAAGTGTCAATACAAGTAATGGTACTTTGCAAGATATTCCAGTTGCTAAATTCATTTCAACTACACCAGCTGGTGGCATTCAAACAAAGGGTGGTTCAACAAAATTGATTTCCTATTCATACATAGGTATTTCTGCCTTAGCAACAGTTGAATTACGTTTTGGTGAATTCAAATATGTTGATTTACTAAGTATGTTAAAATTTGGTGAAGAATGGAAAATCGTAAGCAGAGTATTTAGTCGTACCGATTTAGACAGCCAAGTAAAAGGTACTGCGGCGGCTACTGCTACGGCTCCAACAGCTAGCAAACCTGTGGTAAAAAAATCATCCTCAGCAAATGTAAAACCTAAAGCAGATGATGGTTGGTAAGACCTAAAAAATATAATTCTCTAAAGCTCATGAAATTCATGAGCTTTTTTTGTGTAAAGCCAAAAGCTAAAACAAACTCTCCCTTTGCGTAAAACCTAATAATTCCTAACTTTGCAAACTCAAAAAGAAAAGGTAGCAATCACAATTAAAAATAGAAATGGGAAGAGCATTTGAATTTCGTAAAGCAAGAAAATTTAAGCGATGGGGACAAATGGCAAAAACATTTACCAAAATCGGTAAAGATATTGTCATTGCAGTAAAATCGGGCGGACCAGACCCTCATTCAAATTCACGTTTACGGGCAATTATCCAGAATGCCAAGGCAGTGAATATGCCAAAAGACAATGTTGAGCGTGCTATCAAAAAAGCTTCATCCAAAGAACAAGAAGACTACAAAGAGATTGTTTATGAAGGATATGCTGCTCATGGCGTTGCGGTGTTAGTAGAGTGTACAACTGACAATACCAATCGTTCTATTGCTAATATCAGAAGTCATTTCACTAAATGTGGTGGAAGTGTTGGTACTACAGGCATGTTAGATTTCATTTTTGAACGCAAATCTGTTTTCAAAATTGCCAAAACTGCCGACATTGATGTGGAAGAATTAGAATTAGAATTGATTGATTACGGTGCAGATGAAATCTTCTTGGATTTAGAAACCAATCAAGTAAACATTTATGGAGAATTCACTGCATTTGGAGCTATCCAGAAATTTTTAGAAGAAAAAGGGTTTGAATTACAAGGAGCTGATTTCGAAAGAATTCCGAATGACACCAAAGAACTCACTGAAGAACAAATGGCTGATGTTGAAAAACTAATCGAGCGTTTGGAAGAAGATGATGATGTTCAGAACGTTTATCATAACATGAGATAGATTTTCTTAATCAATAAAAAAAGCCAGATTACTCTGGCTTTTTTCTTTCAAAACCATCATTCATTCAGTAATAAAATTGAAATGCGATATTTTATAGATTGTTCATATAAAGGCACAAATTATTGCGGTTGGCAAGCACAAGAAAATGCACGTACTATTCAGGGCGAAATAGAAAAAGTACTTTCTATTTTGCTCAGGAAACCTGTTGAAATCGTAGGGAGTAGTAGAACAGATACTGGCGTTCATGCAAAACACCAAACAGCACATTTTGATTTGGAAGAAGCCATTCCTAATCCTGAAAATACGGTTTATCGCATGAACAAAATGTTGCCTTTTGATATTTCTATTTTGAATATTTTCACTGTTGCCGACGATTACCATTCTCGTTTTGAGGCAACTTCAAGAAAATATGAATATCATATTTCGAGAAAAAAGAATCCATTCCTAAAAGATTTATGCTATGAATTCACTCCTGTTCTGAATATAACAGCGATGAACGAAGCTTGTCAGTACTTCTTCAAATACATTGATTTTGAAAGCTTTAGTAAACTACATTCACAAGTATTTACTTTTAATTGTACTATTATGGAAGCAAGATGGGAAGAAAGAGAAAATGGCATATTGGTTTTCCACATTAAATCAAATAGATTTTTGAGAGGAATGGTAAGAGCAATCGTCGGAACGTTAATTGAAGTAGGCATGGGGAAAATTAGTGTAGAAGATTTTGAAAAGATTATTCAATCAAAAAATCGCCAGAAAGCAGGTGGTGCGGCTCCGCCACAAGGATTGTTTTTAATGGAGGTAAATTACTAACACTAACGATTTCCTGAAAATATCAAACCTATCTCTAAGATGAAACTTTGCGGTAAAAAGACGCAAAAACCTATCTCTGAGATGGAATATTGCGGTAAAAAGATGCAAAAATCCATCTCCGAGATAGAATCTTGCGGTAAAAACATGCAAAAATCCATCTCCGAGATAGAATCTTGCGGTAAAAACATGCAAAAACCTATCTCCGAGATGGCAATGTCTATATTAATATTTTCTTCACTTCATTTAATTTCAACAAAGCCTCTATTGGAGACATGGCATTGATATCGAGATGTTTTAACAGGCTTTCAATTTTCTCAAATTTCGGATTGCTTTCTCCTCCGAAAATACTCATTTGAAAATTCTGTTTTGGCATTTCCCGAATCGTTTGGCGATGTTGTTCTTTTGAACGATTTTTTTCTAATTCTACCAAAATTTCACTGGCACGATACACTACTGCTTGGGGAATTCCTGCTAATTGGGCTACATGAATCCCGAAACTATGCTCTGAACCGCCTTCTTTTAGTTTGCGCATGAAAATCACCTTACCGTTGATTTCTTTGACTGAAACATTGAAATTTTTAATTCTTGGAAAATCATTCGCCAATTCATTCAGTTCATGATAATGTGTTGCAAAAAGTGTTTTTGGACGATAATTTGAATGGTTATGTAAATGTTCAGCAATTGCCCAAGCAATCGAAACACCATCATAAGTACTTGTTCCACGCCCAATTTCATCCATTAAGACCAAACTTCTGTCCGAAAGGTTGTTCAAAATACTTGCCGTTTCGGTCATTTCTACCATAAAAGTAGATTCCCCTTTCGAAAGGTTATCACTCGCTCCTACCCTTGTAAACACTTTATCGACTATCCCAATTTTGGCTTCGCTGGCTGGTACAAAACAACCGATTTGTGCCATTAAAACTATCAATGCAGTTTGTCGTAATAAAGCAGATTTACCCGCCATATTTGGACCTGTAATGATAATAATTTGCTGGGTAGCATCATCCAAATACAAATCATTTGGCACATAAACTTCGCCCAAAGGCAATTGTTGTTCAATTACTGGATGGCGACCATCTTTAATTTCAAGCTCTTTATTATCAGACACTTGTGGCTTGGCATAATTATTTTTCTCCGCAATTTTAGCAAAGTTGGTCAGTACATCCAACACCGCAATAATCTTAGCATTTTGCTGTATTTGATGGACGTAATCGTTCGCAACATTGACCAATTCGTTAAAAATTCTGAATTCAATCACCGCAATTTTATCTTCCGCACCCAGAATAGTTTCTTCATATTCTTTCAATTCTGGCGTGATGTAGCGTTCAGCATTCACTAAAGTTTGCTTACGAATCCAGTCATTGGGTACTTTATCTTTATGGGCATTGGTTACTTCTAAATAATACCCAAATACTTTATTGAAAGAAACTTTGAGTGAAGTAATGCCCGTGCGTTCAATTTCACGGTTTTGTAATTGTAATAAAAAGTCTTTTCCTGTATGAGCAATGCCTAAAAGTCTGTCTAAATCTTCATCAACGCCATGTTTAATCATTCCACCTTGGTTGGTCACAATGGGCAATGATTCATCACGTAATTCATTTTCAATTTTATCTAATAAAAACTGACAAGGATTCAATTGGTCGGCATACTTTTTCAGCATCGTCACATTAGTAGCTTTGGCAGAGGCTGATTTATCTTCTGAATGTACAGAATTCATCAACAATTCTCGGATAGGCTCAATGCGTGATAATGCTCTTTTTAAAGTAGCTAATTCTCGTGGATTAATTCTGCGAACGGCAACTTTTGAAATCAATCGTTCTAAATCGCCAATGGGTTTGAGTTGCTGTTCTATAGCTTCACGCAACTCCGTATTTTCTTTGAAAAACGAAACAGTTTCTAAACGTTCTTGAATCAAAGACTTTTCTTTCAAAGGCAAAACCAACCATTTGCGGAGTAATCTTGCCCCCATCGGAGTGGTAGTTTGGTCAAGAATTTGAATCAAAGAAATCCCCCCTTCTTGTTGCGGGGCTACTAATTCCAGATTACGAATCGTGAATCTATCCAACCAGACATATTTCTCTTCTTCCAAGCGGTTGATTCTGGAAATATGACTTACTTCTTTATGCTCAGTTTCTGCTAAATAGTGCATAATTACACCCGCAGCGATGATTCCTTCCGCTAACGTTTCAATGCCAAAACCTTTTAAAGAATTTGTTTTGAAATGATTGGTAAGTAGCGGATAGGTAAAATCACGAGTAAAAGCCCAGTCGTCAATCCCGAAAGTATTGAATTTATCACCGAACAAAGCCGTAAATTCTTGTCGATTTTTCTTGCAAAAAAGTACTTCTGAAGGCGAAAAGCTTTGTAATAATTTTTCGATATAAGCCGCACTTCCTTGTGAGCAAAGGAATTCACCCGTTGAAATATCCAAGAAAGCAATACCAATAATTTCTGTAGAAAAAGACGAAAAACTAATAGAAGCTAAGTAATTATTTTGCTTAGTATCCAGTACATTATCGTTGAAAGAAACGCCCGGAGTAACTAATTCTGTAACGCCTCTTTTTACAATTCCTTTAGCAGTTGCAGGGTCTTCGAGTTGGTCGCATATTGCTACACGTTCACCCGCACGCACCAATCTTGGCAAATAAGTATCCAAAGAATGGTGTGGAAAACCCGCCAAGTGGTCGTCGGCAGTACCGTTATTTCTACGAGTAAGTGTAATTCCCAAAATCTTAGAAGCACGAACAGCATCTTCCCCAAAAGTCTCGTAGAAATCACCCACTCTAAACAACAACAAAGCACCCGGATAGCGAGCTTTTATTTGATTATACTGTTTGGCAAGGGGAGTTTCGTTAGGTTTTTTGGTGGCTTTTGAAGTATCGTTAGGATTTTGAGAAGGTCTTGCCATGTTGATTATTTAAGTTTCAAATCATAAGTTCAAAAATTTTCTTTGAACAATAATACTTGAAATTTGAGTTTGCTATTAAAAATTAAATGTTTCACAAAAATACACAGAGCGTTGCAAAGAATTTATTAATTGGGAAAAGATTTGGGAAAAAGCATTACTTCCTCAAAACCTGCATAAATACTTCATCCAATCTGGAAGCCATTCTTACTTTGATTTTATAATTATTCACATCCAAACCTTTTGCGTTGAATTTTGAAATCCAGATTTCTTTGAAGCCTAATTTCTCAGCTTCTGAAATACGATTTTCAATTCGATTTACGGCTCTGATTTCTCCGCCCAAACCTACTTCTGCCGCAAAACATATTGTACTCGGAATAGAAATATCTTCATAAGATGATACAATGGAAGCACAAACTGCCAAATCAATCGCTGGGTCTTCTACTTTTAAACCGCCTGCAATGTTCAAGAAAACATCTTGGTTACCCAATCTGAAACCTCCCCTTTTTTCCAAGACTGCCAACAACATATTCAAACGTTTAGCATCAAAACCCGTTGAACTTCTTTGTGGAGTACCGTAAGTAGCAATAGAAACCAAAGATTGTGTTTCGATTAATAAAGGACGATTGCCCTCTAACATCGCTCCAATCGTAATTCCTGAAAAGTCTTCATCTCTTTGTGAAATCAAAATTTCGGAAGGATTCGAAACCTCTCTCAAACCAGAATTTAACATTTCATAAATCCCTAATTCAGAAGTACTTCCAAAACGATTTTTGGTGGTTCGCAAAATTCTATACGCCAAGTGACGGTCGCCTTCAAATTGCAAAACGGTATCCACCATGTGTTCCAAAACCTTTGGACCAGCCAAAGAACCATCTTTAGTGATATGTCCGATAATAAAAACTGGCGTTCCCGATTCTTTCGCAAATTTCATTAGTTCAGCCGCACATTCCTTTACTTGAGAAACACTTCCTGCTCCCGCTTCAATGAATGAAGATTGAAGCGTTTGGATTGAATCAATGATCAAAATATCAGGTTCAAAATTCTCTACTTGCTTAAAAATATTTTGCGTTTGTGTTTCCGTCAGGATAAAACAATTGTCACTTTTGTTTTCCAAACGTTCCGCTCGCATCTTGATTTGATGTTCAGATTCTTCCCCAGAAACATACAATACTCGGTGCGTATCCAACATCAAAGCAATTTGCAACATCAAAGTAGATTTACCAATACCTGGTTCACCACCAATAAGTACTAGTGAACCCAAAACAATTCCACCGCCCAATACTCGATTCAGTTCTGCATCTTTCGTCAAGATTCTTGCTTGCTCCTGAAAATTAATTTCTTGAATTGCTCTTGGCTTTGCAGCAATTTTTAAGGAAGTACTTACTTTCCAAGAACCTTTTTGAGGCTCATCTTTCTGTACAACTTCTTCTACAAAAGTATTCCATTCACCACACGATGGGCATCTACCCAACCATTTAGGTGCCTGATTTCCACAGTTTTGACAGAAAAATGAAGTTTTAGTTTTTGCCATATTATGATTTAACAAGCTCATTATCAAATGATAACGAACTATACTTTATTTCTTTAAAATCCTCCATTAGGACTATACTTATAATTACTTGTTGATTATCAAGTTTAACCTTAAAATACATACCGTTTACTAAATTATGCTAAAAAAAACGGGTAACAAAATACTTCAGGTCGGTGATATACTGTTATCTTGCTAACAAAATAAATTTTACTACTATGCACAAAAAAATCATTTTACTCGTTGCCCTGTTAATTTTTGTAAAAACCAGTAGCGTTTTTGCACAAATTTCATTCGGTATCAAAGGTGGTGTAAACTTCTCTCAATTAAAAACTGATTTCGAAAGTCAGTCGGTTGGAGCGAATTTAAAACAAAGCTTAGATACCAAAACTGGTTATGTTGGTGGTGTATATTTCCGATTAGGAAAAACGTTTTTTGTACAGCCTGAATTAATTTTCTCGGCAAAAGGAGGAAGCTTGAATCTATTAAAAAGTGGTTCGTCTACTGATTATGAAACAGTAAAAATTGATTACACAAGTCTTGATGTACCATTGTTGATTGGTTACAAATTTGGTCCTCTTCGTGTAAATGCTGGTCCTGTAGCATCTTTTAAAGTATCAAACAGTATTAGTGACGACTTGAAAAATTATTCTAGCAACATTGGTGATTCGTTCAAAAATGCTTCTTATGGCTATCAAGCTGGCGCTGGTATTGATCTTGGTTCATTGTCTGTTGATTTACGTTATGAAGGAAGTCTTTCAGATATTTCTTCAGTAGTTGATTTATCAAAAAGTGTTAACTATAGCCAAAAAGGAAACCTTTGGCAAATGACTCTAGGCTATAAGATTTTCTAAGATTCTCAAATCACAATTTTATGAGTGCTGATTTCCATGCAAAAACGCTTGAGAATCAGCACTCTTTTTTTGTTTAATATTGTTAGAAGACTTTTGTTGTTTGATTTTCAAATTCATTCTTCATTCAATCAAGTGCTTTGATTACTTTTGTGTTGACAACACTCATTTCATAGCTAAACACTTGGAAAATCCAAAACCAACCCCTTCCTTCCTACTACGCCAAAAGTTCCCTTTTGAACCTACTAATGGGCAAATTGACTTGTTTCAGAAAATGGATAAGTTTATTCCTAATCAAGATGATTTTGGTCCGCTGTGTTTTTTATTAAAAGGTTATGCGGGTACTGGTAAAACTACGGTATTGAGTACCATTATGAAGGTATTACCTAAATTTGGCTACAAAGCTATATTACTTGCTCCTACTGGTAGAGCGGCGAAGGTGATGAGTAATTACTCTAAAACCAAAGCATTGACCATTCATAAGAAGATTTATCGACAAGTTGCCAACCAATATACTGGGAGTTTAGAGTTTCAATTACAGAATAATTACGCTACCAAAACAATTTTTATCATTGATGAAGCCTCGATGATTTCGGATGATGCAGAATTTGGCACGCCCGGATTATTGACCGATTTAATGAAATTTATTTTCTCGCATCCTGAATTAGACTATAATTTCAATAAAGTAATTTTTGTGGGCGATACTGCTCAATTACCTCCTGTGGGCAAATTAATGTCGCCTGCTTTAGAAAAAGGTTATATGGAAAGCCAGTTTCATTTGGGAATAATGGAACAAGAATTGACAGAAGTAATGCGTCAAGATGCGGATTCTGGCATTTTGTTTAATGCGACGAATCTAAGAAATATTTTGAAAGACGAAAAACCTCAAATCAGTTTCAACACCAAAGGTTTTAAGGATTTCTTTAAAATGACTGGCGAAAAACTGGAAGATGGTTTGAATTACGCTTATCGAAAATTTGGCAGAGAAAATACCATCATTCTGACTCGTTCCAACAAAACGGCTGTTCAGTATAATCGATACATTCGTCAGCAAATTTTTTCGATGGAAGATGAATTGTCAGCTGGCGATTTGCTGATGATTGTCCGAAACAATTATCATTGGTTGGGCGAAGATTCTCCAGCGGGTTTTCTAGCAAATGGTGATTTTGTGGAAGTAATGAAAATCAGAGGCATCGAAGAGATGCACGGATTTAGGTTTGCGACACTTACGCTTCGTTTATTAGATTATGAAGAACATCCACACATCGAAGCCAAAGTAATGCTAAGTACGCTTTATACGAATACACCAGCGATGTCTAAAGATGAAAATAAAGCATTGTATGAATCCGTTTCAGCAGATTATGAGCATTTTGCCAGTAAGAAAATCAGGAATGAGGAAATCAGAAAAGACCCTTATTTGAATGCACTTCAAGTAAAATTTGCGTATGCGCTAACTTGTCATAAATCACAAGGTGGACAATGGAATGCCGTTTTTGTAGAACAAGGTTATTTAACCGACGAAAATATCAATGAAGATTTTATCAGATGGCTTTACACGGCTGTCACCCGTGCAACCCATGAAGTATTTTTATTGAATTTCCATGCAGACTTTTTCGATTAAATTCATTTGTCTTCGCCTTCGTAAAAGTATTTTTTTAATACATAACGAATCGAATAATAGGAATTTATCATTGCCATGTGGATTTGTTTTCTATCCATCCACTCTAATTTTTCTATATCTTCCTCAAACTGAGGTTTCATTTTAGCGTCGTCAACTAATTCCATTGAATACCATTTTGTTTGTTTCAAAATGGCTTCGTTTTTATAAGTATAAGTATGGTATGTGGTACAGATTTTTTCTTCTAATCTAGCTTTTACGTTACATTCTTCTTCTACTTCACGCACGGCAGCTACTTTGAATGATTCCCCTTTATCAAGTTTGCCTTTGGGCAAATCCCATTTTTTGAGGCGATACATCATCAACACTTTACCTTCTTCATTTCTCACTACTCCACCAGCGGCTCTAACCACTTTGTATTGAGATTTGATTTGCGTTTCTGTTGCATCTTTATTTTCTGAAACTAACGTTATCGATTGTAAATTAGGAAGCTCTTCATTTTTTAAGAGAGAGAATAACCTAGAAATTGTCGGAGAAAGTACATTGATAATCAAAACATGACCATGCAAACTATTGGCTTTAATGGCTTCTAACTGAGCATCTATCAAGTGATCAAATTCTGTTGAAGTAAGTGCTTGGGCTTTCTTTTTCCCTATGACCTTAATTGGTCTTTCGTTAATGAAAATTATCATTTTTAGTTGGATTGATCCTTAATGATTAGCTCGTAAATTAAAATCAAAATTTATATTTCATCGTAAAATTAAACTTTTGTTACGAAACATTACTGAGAGTTTTTAATTTTGCACACAGATTTAACAAAAACCCCAAAATGGCACAACGTACTCTTGCAGAAACAGTCGCTTCTATGTTACTAGAAGTTCAAGCTGTTCGACTTAGTCCAGACCAACCTTTCAAATGGGCATCAGGCTGGAATTCACCTATTTACTGTGATAATAGAATCACGCTTTCGTATCCTAAAGTGCGTACTGCTATCAAAAATGGGCTTGCATCAGCTGTGAAGGCGTATTGGAGTGATGTTGATATTATCGCTGGTGTAGCAACTGCTGGTATTCCACAAGGCGCATTAGTGGCTGATTGGTTAGACCTTCCTTTCTGTTATGTTCGTCCTGAACCTAAAAAACATGGCATGGGGAACCAAATAGAAGGAAAAATTAAAGCTGGACAAAAAGTAGTTTTAATTGAAGATTTAGTTTCAACAGGTGGAAGTTCACTGAAAGCAGTTGATGCTTTGCGTGAAGCTGGCGCAAATGTTTTAGGAATGGTTTCTATTTTTACTTATGGTTTTGAGATTGCGGACAAAAACTTTGCAGAGAAAAACCTAAAAGTTTATACTTTAAGTAATTATGATACTTTGATTAAAGAAGCTGTTGCAAAAAACTATGTTTCTGAAAGTCAATTAATTACTTTACAAGAATGGAGACATAATCCTTCTGAATGGAAAGTATAATTTACTAAAAACGTAAATAAAAAGCCAATCTAAATAAGAGTTGAGAATTGTGAGTGAGTAATTGTGAATTAAAATGCTGATTTTCAAATTTTTAATTCACACAATCATTCATAAAACATTTACTACTCGAATAAAATTAGATTGGTTTTTTGTTTCCTCATAAAACTGAAAGCTGACATCCGAAAGCCGATTACCGCACAGAAATCGCATACTTCTTCCCCGGTAAAGATTTTAGTACTCCTTGAAATTCCAGATTCAACAACAATGACGATAACTTAGCAATATGAATTTGCGATTGCCAAGCAATTTCATCAATTTCCATCACTTGATTTTTATGGAGTAAAGCCATAATCTGACTTTCTTCTTCGGTGAAAGCACTTAAATCAAGTGTTTGTTTGACTACTTGGTTTTTCTCGTGACCAACTAAATCCCAATTCAAAGTTTCTATTACATCCTGAATGCTGGTATAAATCTCAGCTTTTCTTTCTTTAATCAGTTTATTACAACCTTCTGAAAAAGATTTCCCTAATTGTCCCGGCACGGCAAAAACATCTCGATGATAGTTATTAGCATACTCTGCCGTAATCAACGCTCCACCTTTTGCAGCTGCTTCCACAACAATGGTAACATCTGCCATTCCAGCAATGATTCTATTTCTTTGAGGAAAAAATCTTGGGTCGGGCTGAGTTTCAAAGGTTTGTTCAGTGATGATTCCACCCGTTTCTTGCATTTGAATAGAAACGTTTTTATGCTGATAAGGGTAAATCAAATCAATCCCACTTGCCATTACGCCCAATGTAGGAACAGCGTTTTTTAAACAAGCTTTATGAGCAATAATATCAATGCCATAAGCCAAACCACTTATCACCAAAGGATTAAAAGGTTTTAAATCTTCAATGATTTCTTCGGTGACATTTTTTCCGTACTCTGTTGATTGACGAGTACCCACTATCGCTACCGTTTTGGTATGATTCAAATCGGCTTTGCCTTTATAATACAACAAAACAGGCGCATCATAAAGCTGTTTTAAACGATTGGGATAGTTTTTATCGGTATAAAACAACAATGCTACTTGCTGTTTTTCAGCTTCTTCAATAATTTTTGAAGCTTTGTCGAGAACAGATTTATCTTGAAGATTTTGGGCTAATGTTTTCCCGATGTTGGGAATTTTAAGCAGTTTCGCAACAGGTGTTTTAAATACTTGTTCTGCTCCGCCACAATAACTGATAAGTTGACGAATAAGTACATCCCCAATTTTGGGAATTAATGTGAGCGCAATTTGATATTGCAGGTTTTCGGTAGAAGACATAAAAATAAGGTAGAATTGTAAGTGAAAAATATTTAAGCTTGAATAAAATTAGCTTTCGGGTTATTGAGTAACATCTTCTTTGTTTTCATCAATCGCCTCACGAAGCTCTTGCATAAACTTTTTAATATCTGCTAATCTATCTATAATTGCTTGATTTTCTTGTTTTTTACGTTTTTTTGCTTCTAAAGCTCGCTTTGCTCCTTCAATCGTATAACCTTGTCCTTCTACCAAATCCACAATTTCTTCAAGGTGTTTAATGTCTTCCTGAGTATATTTTCTATCTCCAGAACGGTCACGCTTAGGATTGAGTGACGGAAATTGCTCTTCCCAAAAACGAAGTTTAGAGATGTTCATATCAAACATCTGGGCAACTTCTGAAATTGAATAATATCGTTTGGTTAGGTTAACACTTTCCATCAGGCAAAAAAAAACAAAAATAAGGATTTAAGAAACATAGCAAAGATAGATATTTTGTAGAATACTTGATATTTTAGTTTTGGATAGATTTACGAGAACCTTATTATTTCTTCTTCGTCAAATACTCTGGACCTAAAGTTTCTATCGTAAATTCATGTTTTGGATAAGTACGATAATAAGTATTGCTGATTTCTGTCGGATATTTTTTGAAAGTGACATATTTCAAAAAGTACTTCCTGATTTGGAAACTCATATTTAATATTTCACCAAACAACGTCGAAGGCTTTTTATAGCCAAAGGCTTCTCTTAATTTTTCAGTAATCAAAGCTGCAAAAACAGGTTTAACGGCAAACCTTAAAAAGCTTGGAAACCAATTTGCTACAATTTTTATCGTGGCATCAGCAATCACTTTATTACTTTCAGCATAACGAAAATGCTTTTGTTCGTAATGTTCTGCAAAGTTTTTTAATGCTTCAAAATCCTCAGGAATATCAGTTAAATTCATTCTTTGCGCTACTTCTTTGAAAAAGATAAACAAAGCTAATTTTTCATCTTCACTCATTTTTCGCCAGCCATTTATTTCCATCCAATTGATTGGATAAAAAACGAATGTAGAAAGTACCAGTAAATAATCTTCATTCGCAATCCGATAATTCCCATGAATTTTATTCATTTGGTCAATCGCTCTTTTGCCTAGTTCGCTATCATAACCAGCTTGCATAAATTGGGCAATCAAGATTCCAGTATCGTCATAACGCTTTTGTCCTCTTTTTACAAACTCGCCAGTTCTTTGTAAAAGTCCTGAAATACTTGGACTAGCATAAGTATGGAACAATGCCAATTCTAAAGACCGCACCATATCAAAAGGAAATTCATAAGCTGTCATCAAATATACTATTCGCTGATGGTCGGTGATGGGATTGAGCGAAGCGATTTCTTGTTGAATTTCAGGATTACGAAAAATAAAGGCTTTTTTGGCGTACTTTTTCATGGAGGAATGGTTTTGAGTGATAAAGTTTAAGTTCAAAAGTAAAAGGAAGAAAAGTAAAACTAGTTTTCAACTTGTAAAAATACATACAATTGTTTGGACGAGTTGGAAACTCGTTCTACGGAAGTATTAATTCATTACCATAAAAACTTCATTTTTTCTGTATCTTCTCATTTTCTCTTGTTTTACTAACATTCTCCAAGACTATTCACTAATTTTGCGGTTAATTTAAAAAATGCTGTCGAACGATTGTGTTTCGACATTCCAAATTCCGATTTTATAATGACTTCCAAAGAAATACGTCAACAGTTTTTAGATTTCTTCAAATCAAAAGGTCACTTAATTGTTCCTTCAGCTCCTCTTGTTGCAAAAAACGACCCTACCTTGATGTTCAACAACTCAGGGATGGCTCAGTTCAAAGACTTTTTCTTGGGCAATGGTACGCCTCCATCAAAACGTATTGCCGATACACAAAAATGTTTGCGTGTTTCTGGTAAACACAACGACCTTGAGGACGTAGGTTTTGATACTTACCACCACACCATGTTTGAAATGTTAGGAAACTGGTCATTTGGTGATTACTTCAAGAAAGAAGCCTTGGCTTGGTCTTGGGAATTATTGACTGAAGTTTTCAAATTACCGAAAGATAGAATTTATGTTTCTGTGTTTCAAGGTGATGAAAAAGACGGCGTTCCTTTCGACCAAGAAGCATGGGATATTTGGGCATCAATGGTTGGTGAAGACCGTATTATTCTTGGAAATAAAAAAGATAATTTCTGGGAAATGGGTGATACTGGCCCATGTGGTCCATGTTCTGAAATCCATATCGACTTACGTGATGCGGAAGAAGTAGCCAAAAAATCTGGAAAAGAATTAGTCAATGCCGACCACCCACAAGTGGTTGAAATCTGGAACAACGTATTCATGCAGTTTGAACGCATGGCGGATGGTTCTTTGGTTTCGTTGCCAGCCAAACACGTAGATACTGGTATGGGTTTTGAGCGTTTGTGTATGGCAATTCAAGGCAAACAATCGAATTATGATACTGATGTTTTTTCTAATACAATTAATTTTGTTGCTGAAAAAGCTGGTAAAAAATACGGTGAAGGCAAATGGGAAGACATTGCTTTAAGAGTAATTGCTGACCATATTCGTGCGATTGCTTTTGCGATTGCCGACGGACAATTGCCTTCAAACAACAAAGCCGGTTATGTAATTCGTAGAATATTGCGTCGTGCAGTGCGTTACGGTTATACTTATTTAGGATTCCGTGAGCCGTTTATGCACAGCATTATTCCATTGTTGGCTGAACAATTTGATGGCGTTTTCCCTGAATTAGTCGCTCAACAAGAATTTGTAGAAAGAGTAATTTTGGAAGAAGAAAATTCTTTCTTGCGTACTTTGGAAACAGGTTTGACAAGATTAGATAAAATCATTGCTGAAACAGAGAAAAACGGAAGAATTGCAGGAGAAATCGTTTTTGAATTGAATGATACTTTCGGATTCCCTTCAGATTTAACAGCTTTGATTGCTCGTGAAAATGGTTTATCAATCGACGAAGAAGGCTACAAAATTGCCCTTCAAGCTCAAAAAGACCGTTCTCGTAAAGATTCATCGAAAGAAGCAACCGACTGGACAATTGTTTCAGATGAAGATTTCGACTTTGAATTTGTAGGTTACGACGAAACAGAAGCGTCGGCAAGCCTTATCAAATACCGTAAAGTAAAAACTAAAGCTGGAAGCGAGTACCATATTGTTTTAGATAAAACGCCTTTCTACGCAGAAATGGGTGGACAAGTTGGCGATTCTGGTGTATTAGTTTTAGGAGATTTATCTATCAAAATTTCGGATACTAAAAAGGAAAACGATTTGTTTATTCATATTTCTACCGATAAAAATTTCGAGAAATTTGTTGAACAATACGCTACCAACAAAACTTTAGTAGCCAAAATTGATACAGCACGCAGAAGTAAAATTACTTCAAACCACACCGCTACGCACTTGATGCTTTCGGCGATGCGTGAAGTATTGGGTTCGCATATTTCGCAAAAAGGTTCTTACCAAAACGAAGACCTTACTCGTTTCGACTTCTCGCACTTCTCGAAAGTAACAGACGAAGAATTGGGCAAAATCGAAGACATCGTTAATGCCAAAATCAGAGCAAATATTGCTTTAGACGAAAAACGTAATGTACCCATTCAAGAAGCAATTGCTGCAGGTGCAACAGCTACTTTTGGAGAAAAATATGGCGACTTTGTCCGTGTAATCACTTTCGACCCGAATTTCTCAGTAGAACTTTGCGGTGGTACACATGTGCCTTCGACAGGTCAAATCGGCTTGTTTAAATTCGTAGCTGAAAGTTCGGTTTCGGCAGGTGTTCGTCGTGTTGAAGCTTACACAGGCGAAAATGCTTTAGCGATGTTTGAAGAACAATTGGCAATTGTAAACGAATTAAAAGGTTTGTTCAAAGGTCAAGCGGACGTAGTTAAAGCCGTAAAAGCTTTGTTAGAAGAAAAAGCCATTTTAAGTAAAAAAATCGAAGCTTTTGAATCTGAAAAATTACAAGCTATCAAAGAAACTTTATTAACGAAAGTACAAGCGGTTGGTGAAGTAAATGTAATTGCTGAAGTAGTTTCTGTTCCAAATGCTGATGCCTTGAAACAATTGGCGTATGAATTAAAAGCTAAAATTGATAATTTGTATTGCGTTTTGGGTGCGGAAGTAGCTGGCAAACCACAATTAGCAGTAATGATTGCTGATAATTTGGTAGCTGACAAAAGCTTAAATGCTGGACAAATCATCCGTGATATGGCTAAAGAAGTAAAAGGCGGTGGCGGTGGTCAGCCTTTCTTTGCAACGGCTGGAGGTTCAGATGTATCAGGGTTAGCGAAGGCAATTGAGAAAGGAAAAAGTGCGGTTTAGTTGTGAGCTCTGAGCCTTGAGTTATGAGCTTTTTTATTTCTTAAAAAATAGTTATTAATAAGCTAAAAGACCTGTGAGGAAAAACCTCGCAGGTCTTTGTGTTAAATGAATTACAAAAAACAAATATTATCTCAAGCATCGAAAGAAGCCATTCAGTTAATGAATGATTTAGGGAAAGACCGCAAGCCTTTCCTTTTCATCATTGACTATGAGATGAAAAAGCCGATAGTTTTGCCACTTGAGGAAGTTGAAAAAGAGGATATTTTATACAAAGTTGGGAGCAAAAGTAATTTCAATCCAGCAAAAGAATTACTCGAAAAACCTCTTTATTTAGAAAAATATCCGATTAGTTTTCAGGAATATCAACAATCGTTCGACATCGTAAAACGCCATTTAATTCGTGGAAATAGTTTTTTGGTAAACCTTACCAAGCCCACTCCTATTAAAGTAAATTTGAGTTTAAAAGAGATTTTTGAACGTAGCTCGGCTCAATATCAATTGTACTTCAAAAATCAATTTGTGCTATTTTCACCTGAAATTTTTATTAAAATCAAGGACGGAATCATTTCTTCACATCCCATGAAAGGTACAATTTCGGCAAACATTCCCAATGCCGAAACGGAGATTTTGAATAATAAAAAAGAACTTGCAGAACACGCTACCATCGTTGATTTAATCAGAAATGATATTAGTATGGTGGCAGAAAAAGTTTGGGTTGAACGTTTTCGATATATTAGTAAAGTACAAACTTCAGAAGGCGATTTATTACAAGTAAGTTCTGAAATTTGCGGGAAATTGCCTGAGAATTTCCATGAGCAAATCGGCACTTTATTGTTCAAATTATTGCCAGCAGGTTCTATTTGTGGTGCGCCTAAAGCTCAGACCTTAGCCATTATTGAAGAAGCTGAAAACTATAAACGAGGGTATTATACTGGCGTTTTTGGTATTTTTGATGGTGAAAATTTAGACAGTTCAGTCATGATTCGGTTTATCGAAAAAACGGAAAACAATTCACTTATCTTTAAAAGTGGCGGTGGAATTACAGTTTTTTCTGACGAACAATCTGAGTACCAAGAAATGATTGATAAAGTATATCTTACTTCAAAATAAATCGAGTCGTATCTGTAAAACACATGACTTTATAGTGGAAATTAGAGTAAGGTCAATAGTTAAAATCGCAGCGACAAACCACTCATAATTTATCACTCAAAACTCATAATTCACAAGCTTGTGTGGCAATCCGAAATTTATACTTTATTAGAAAATCATCAAATTAGTTTTGAAATAAAGACTTGTGACTCTCCCTTTGAGCTCATTTATTTACCTGATTATCAATTGCATTTACATTTTATTTCACTTGAAATTTTTCAAAATGCAACAATTCCTCTCAATTTCTTCAAAGATTTTTCTGAAAAAATTCAGTCTCAAGAACAAAGAATTATTCATCTTTGGGAAGATGTTTATGTCCAAAATCCAACTTTAGTGAATGCCAGAATTTTGGCTATGTGCGGATATTCTAAACGACTAAATGCCAGACATTGCTTTGTAGAAAGAATTGATAATCCGACGGCAGAAGTATTTTTAAATGAAAATCATTTGCAGGCTTCGGTAAAATCTAAATTCAAATATGGCTTATTTTTGAAAGCTCAGTACCTTGAAAAATTTATAGATTCGGCACTAATTCAAGAGAAAAATAAGCCATTATTAATTGCTGTGGCTACTTTTAGTGCAGGACGAGCGATGAAATACGGCGAGCGTGCAGGTACTCGTTCTTATGAATTATTGCGTTTTGCAACACTAAAAAACCATCATGTAGTTGGTGGAATGGACAAGCTTTTAAAGGCTTTTTCTAATGAGTATCAGCCCGACGACGTGATGTCTTATGCTGACCGAGATTGGTCTGACGGACGAAGCTATGAAACGTTGGGTTTTCAGAAAATAGAAAATACTTCTCCCCAAAATTTTATGGTCAACAAGCAGACCTTTGAAAGATTAAACATTAATCAATCTGAAGGTTTGAAAGAACAAAGTTTTATTCAGATATTTAATGCCGGAAGTATCAAATATATAAAGCTTCTTCATGATAAAGAAATGGCTAAAAATTAGCTCTTTTCAAAACCTAAGTATAAAATGATAGACAGAGTTCATGAGCAAGTGATGGCTCAATACGGTGAACAATTACGAGTAAGAGTATGCGGTATTTGTGTTCAAAACGATAAAATTTTAATGATAAAACATCAAGGTGTTGTTGAAAATGCAGCCTTTTGGTGTCCGCCAGGTGGTGGTTTACAATTTGGAGAGAATGCAGCAGATGGTATAAAAAGAGAGTTTTTAGAAGAAACGCATACAGAAATCTCTATAGAAAACTTTATGTTTGTCAGTGAGTTTATTGATGCACCATTACATGCAATTGAATTATTTTTCATGGTAAATCTTGAAAAAGGAAATGTCAAAAAAGGTACTGACCCAGAATTGGAAGAACAAATTATCCAAGAAGTAAAATGGATGAGCTTTGAGGAAATCAAAGCAAAACCAGTTCGTGAAGTACACAGAGTTTTTTCTTTTTGTAATTCTTTGGAAGAGCTTTTAAATACAAGAGGAATGATTTAGTGCGGTTGGAAAGACAATTTTTCTATTTGATGAATTTTAACAATTTAACCAATTAATTCATGAAAAAGCTATCCCTCGAATTCAAATGGGCAATAATATTTGTTGCCATGTCTTTAATATGGATGTTACTCGAAAAGCTCGCTGGCTTACACAGTACTCATATCGACAAACATGCTACCTATACAAATTTTATCGCCATTCCTGCCATTACAGTGTATGTTTTTGCTTTATTAGAGAAAAAGAACAAGTTTTATCATGGTTCTATGACTTATCTGCAAGGCTTTGTTTCTGGTACAATTATCAGTGTAATCATTGCGATTTTGAGTCCACTAACTCAAATTATTACCACAGAAATTATCACGCCTGAGTTTTTTCCAAATGCCATTAACTATTCAGTTAGCGCTGGTTTGATGAAACAGGTGGAAGCAGAACAATACTTTAGTTTAGAGAATTATATCAAAGAAGGATTAATCGGTGCTTTATTGATGGGAATTATTACAACAGCTATTGTAGCAATTTTTACCAGAGGAAAGAAATGAAAGTAAATGAGTTTAGAGTTTATGAGTAAAGTGATGTCCCTAGATTTCTCTTAAAAATTAGTTTTCGATATAATAAACACTAAATCCACTCAGATTTGAGTGGATTTAGTGTTTATTATTACTCTATTCGTTCACAACAAAGTCCCATCTGGCTTAATATCTCAACGATGTGGTTTGAAGGAAAGTTATGACCTTGAACTCTTAAAATATTGTCGCAATCATCAAGGTCAAAATTTATTTTAAGATGAGGATAAAAGCCCTTGAGTAAGTTTAATACTTCGTCCGATGTTTGCTTGTTGCTTACATTCGTTTTGAATATTTCTATTACTATTTCTGTCATCCTAGCCTATCAATTTTATTTATCTACTTGGTTTAACCAGGTTTTTATTACCTTCTTCAAAGCCATTTCTTTGTTACTTACTTCCTCTAAAGTCATAAATTTAGCAATCTTTCTGGCATCTGTAAATTTTCCTCCCAAAAATCCTGATATATCATTTATTGTTGCTCCCGTCGGAAAAACCAATAATACACAGTCATTTTTATGAAGATTGAACACAACAATATCCCTTTTATATTCTTTTGGGTCAAAGGGTTTCATTGCTCCAGTATAATAGAAACTTGGTGAATTCCATTTGATTTGTTCAGCAATCTCTTCATCGACAGAAAGTACAATTTTTCTTAATGCTTGAACAACATTCTTCAATGGATGATTCAACGCTTCAAAATATTCTGTCACTTGCTCTCCCTCAGAAAGTTTAGGTTTCTTTGCCATGATTGCTTAAAGTTCTATCAATGAATTCATTTTTTCACTGCTTTTTTAAGGTTTTCTTCTACTCTGAAAGCAACAACTCTTTTAATAAATTCAAGGGGTAAAGGTTTATCAAGGGGAAATTGCACCGCTCCTTTTGAAAACTTATAATGAACCATTTCTTCAGGAAATGCTGTAATGCCTGATGGGGCTGGGTAAAAACCAATATGATTTTTATATGCAGCAAAATGCACCAAGTTTCCTTTTAAATAAAAAGTGGGCATGGCATAACTTATTTTTTCTGTAGCTTCGGGAACAGCGTTGCTTATCGTCTCACGGATTTGCCTTAAAAGCACTTGCGTTTCATCAGGAAAATCGGCAATGTATTCATCAATATTATTTACAACTTTCATTGCTTAGTATCAATAATTAAGATTGTGAGTTTTGTAATTTATGATAGCTAAAATATGACACCAATAAAACAGCCATCACTATAACAGGAACTAAAAGCATTGCATTAAATCCATCAACTGCCCATAAACTAATGGTTGCAAAAATAATATCAAATACAAAACCTGCATAAGCCCATTCTTTAAGTACTTTGGGAATCTGTGGAATAATCAAAGCTAGTGAGCCTATTATTTTAAAGATGTTCAAAGCCATTCCGAAATATTGAGGATACCCCAAATGTCTTGTACCCTCTTTTGCCATCTCCGTGTGGCCAGTCAACGCTGGCATTACACCCATAAATAAGAAAATCAATGAAGTACTAATCCAGAAAGTAATTTTAGTCGTTTTCATGTTTATTAGTTTTAAGTTTATTTTTTTGGTAATGTAATAGCCATTGATTGCCAAATTTATCAGTTAAATCGCCAAATAAAGCTCCCCAAAAACTTAGCGCAATTGGATGTGTTTGCTTTCCTCCTTCTGAGAGTTTCTGATAACAATCTTCAATCTCAGTTTCACTTTCGCAATGTAATAATAATGAAATGGTATTGCCTTTTATCAAACCTTCGTCGCCAAGCATATCGGTTCCCATAATTAGTAAGCCTTTTCTGCTTAAACTAGCATGAAGTACGCAAGCTTTCATTTGCTTGGGCATTTTATCGGCATCAGGATGTTCAGCGAGTGTTTGCATAGAAAGTTTTCCTCCTAAACATTGCTGATAAAAGTGCATAGCTTCACGACAATTTCCGTTAAAATTCAAATATGCACTGATAGTTGACATCTAAGATAAGTAAGAGTTTTGAATTATGAGCGATTCTTCGCTACGATTTAAAACATTGATATACTTCTGTTTATGCGTTCAATAATGTTTCGATATCAAGTTTTCGCATTTTCATGATTGCTTGCATAGCTCGTCCTCCTTTTTCGGGATTACTCATAAGTTTACCTATTATTGAAGGTACAACTTGCCATGATACTCCAAATTTATCTTTCAGCCAACCGCACATACTTTCAGCGCCGCCTTCTGTAAGTTTATACCAATAATGGTCTATTTCCGCCTGTGTTTCACAACTAATCATCAAAGAAACTCCTTCATTGAAAGTATATTCATGTACTCCAGGACCATCCATCGCAATTAAAGGTTGTTGACTCAACTGAAATTCTGAATACATTACTTTACCTGCATGGTCTCCACCATCTGGATACAGAATCAGTAAATCTGTTGTTGAATCACCAAAAATACTTGTATAATGCCTGATTGCCTCCTCGGCTTTACCAAATTGATTACTGGTGAATAACATCGATGGTCTTATTTTCTGCTCAGTTCCACCGTCGTTGGCGATACTGATTTGCCATGTTACACCAAATTTATCTTGTAACCAGCCATATCTTTCACTCCAAGGATAAGTATCAATAGGCATTAATGCTTTTCCTCCATCAATCAATTTATCCCATATTTCATTCACTTCTTCGAGGCTCCCACAAGTAACAAAAAATGAAATAGACGGATTAATCTTGAACATCGGTCCACCATTTAGTCCCATAAATTTTGTTCCATTCAATTCAAAAGTGACAACCATCGGGTTTTCTGATGTGATTTTGCTACTTTTAAAAACAGCACCATAAAATGTTGCAGCTTCTTTGGCTTGTCCGTCAAACCATAAGCATGAAGTAATAGCGTTTGTGTACATGTTGATGAAATTGGATTAGTTTTGTTCTACGTACTTTTTAAAATTATCAAGAATTGCTTGCCAACCACCTCTTTGTAGTTCAAGAGAATTCTGTTGCTCTGGGTCAAAAGTTTCTGTTACTTTCACACCATTGGCTGTTTGTTCAAATTGTACGCTTACTTCTCTGCCATCTTCCAAAACATATTCTACAATTGCCAAGTCTTCTATCTTGGTATAAATCCATTCAAAATCAAAAGAAAAACTTCCATCTTTAGCAGCCATAACGGTTTTACTTTTTCCGCCTTCTCTGAAATCATTTTCAGCCGCAGGTGCATGCCAATCGTCTGAAGCAAAACACCAATGAATGATGTGCGCTGGGCCATTAAATTGCTCCCATACTTTTTCGAGCGGAGCATTTATTAAAACTTCTACGGTAATCTTGGTCTTTGTTACACTTTCCATAATGTTAGGTTTTTTGAATGAATTATTAATGATACAAATGTGCAAAAGCTTTTTCTAAATTAACGATGTAAAAACGACAAATGAAGGGTAATTTACGACAAAGTATTTTTCTATATTTGTACTATGAAAAAAGTGGCAATTCTAATTCCTGAGCATTCAACTATCCATGTGGTAGCTATTTCACGGTTTATGTTTGAAACTGTGAATCAGTTCCTTATCAATTCGGGTAGAGAAAAACTGTTTGATATTAAATTGGTCGGACAACAAAAGCAAATGCAAATCATTGATGGACCTTTTGTGGTTTCTCCTGACTTACTTATCAATGAGGTTGACGATACAGATTTAATCATTATTCCACCAATGGCTGGCAATATGCAAGAAGGTATTTCGGCTAATAAAAGTACTATTGATTGGATTATCAGCCAACATCAAAAAGGTTCGGAAGTAGCTTCTCTTTGTGTTGGGGCATTTTTGTTGGCATCAACGGGTTTGGTGAATGGCAAAAAATGTTCGACTCATTGGGGATTTAATGATGAATTTAGAACGATGTTTCCAGAAGTGATTTTACAAGATGGAAAAATTGTAACGGATGAAGATGGCATTTATTCGAGTGGTGGAGCCAACTCTTGTTGGAATTTATTGCTATATCTTATCGAAAAATATGCTGACCGTGAAACGGCAATTCTTACTTCTAAGTATTTTGCCATTGATATTGACCGCACCAGTCAATCATCATTTGCGATGTTCAAAGGACAAAAAGAACATAAGGATGATGCCATCCGAAAAATTCAAGTATATATTGAAAGTAACATTGAAGAGAAATTTACTGTAGAAGATCTTGCTGAAAAAGTAGCTTTGGGCAGAAGAAGTTTTGAACGTCGATTCAAATTAGCGACCAATAATTCGGTATTAGAATACATTCAAAGAGTAAAAATTGAAGCTGCCAAACGAAGTATTGAAAGTAGCCGAAAAAACATCAATGAAGTAATGTTTGATGTTGGTTATACCGACACGAAGGCTTTTAGAACTACTTTCAAAAAAATAACAGGACTTAGCCCTGTTGAATATAAAAATAAGTATAATAAAATTGCGACCGATTAAGGTTTGGAACATGAGTCATCCCGAATTTTCTCTTTAAATAGCGAATTTTAAAAATTCTTGGATTTGTTCTCGTCCTTACTTTTTGTCTTGATACAAAAAGTAACCGCAGCGGCGGCCGCAAAAAAATCAAGAATTCCTAATCGCAGCGGCGAACCGCCTCGCTCCGCTCAAACAGTAGGAATTCATTACTCATCAATCATAAAAAAGCGGTCGAAAAACTAATTTCGACCGCTTTTTTATGACTTTAAAATTTGGGATGACTTGTATTTCTTTTGCTTTTCTCGCTTTTCAATGCTCGTTGGCATAATTAACGATGTTTCGAATTACTTCATCTAACTCTTCTGTTGCTTGAAATAATAAATCTATATAATAGTCTTTTTCTTCACTACTTATCTCAGCATCTGTCTTTAACAAGTGGCAAATTCCTAAAATATTAGCAACTGGTTTTCTTACTCCATGCGACTGTTGCCAAGCAATTGCTTTAAGTCGATTCAATTGATCAAGAATCTGTTTTTCATGTTTTACTCTTTGTGTAACATCTTGAATAATCGTTAGCACATGGCGTTTATCGCCCAATTCAAAGCTATTTAAACTCACTTCAACAATGATTTCTGTACCGTCTTTTCTGATAGCAGGTGTAAATCTGTTTGCCCCCATTTTATAAGGTACTGGGTTATTCAAATAGTTTTTTTGATAATGTACATGATTGTCATGATATCTATCTGGAATCAACATTTTGATATTTTTGTCCTTTAGCTCTTCAAAGGTATAGCCAAAAACACTTTCAGCTTCAGGATTCGACAAAACGATATTCATTTTTTCATCCACAATCAGCATTGATGTTGGGGCGGCTTCTACAATACTTCTAAACTTTGATTCACTTTCTTTTAATGAAATTTCTGCTTTCTTTTTATCGGTAATATTCAAAGCAAAAAGCGAAATACCGAGTAATTCACCATTACGTTTATAAACAGGAAACATTCGGGACTGAAACCAATATTTTTCATTATTGCCATCTACCATCATTACTTCTATTTCATAATTATTGCCTTTGATGGCATTGGCAAAAGAAGTAAAAAATGTTTCGGATTGTTCTTGATAAATGAATTCTCTGAAGTCAGCTCCAATCTTGAGCTCTTTATTGGTATTGGTAAAAATCCTTTCCTTGGCAGGTTTATTGAATTGTAAAATTTTGTAATCAACACTTAGGAGTAAAATAGATTCGGTATTATTTTCAATAATTGCCTGAAAAGTCTCCACCATGTTTTCTAATTCCAACTCCATTCTTTTCTGCTCATCTATATTTTTAGCCATCAAAGTAACGCCTAAAAAAACACCTTCAGCATTATAAGTAGGATTCATTGTGAATTCTACCCATATTGAACCCAGTGCAGATTTGGTTTCGTTTTGAATAACGACTTTCCCTCCTTTAGATGCCTTTTCAAAATTAGTTAAATACAAATCCTTGTGAGCATCCAGCACATAATCTCTATAATCATGTCCTACCACAATTTCTTTGTTCAAATAAATCTGTAAAACTTTTTTAATTACTTTGTTAAAGGCTAATACTTTATGTTCGGGAGATATTAAAACAATACTTTCAGGAGAATTGTCCAATATCACTTTCAATGCCTCAGCTATATACAAAGATTGTTCATATCTATCCATAACTACATAATTAAGATCAAGACCAAAACCATTAATTAAAACTAATCCAAATGGCTATATACTCCAAATTAAATTGTAATTCTTTATTTTTTTGATTGTGAGAAAAATATTTTTGATAAAATTCCTTCACTCCTTCTGAGCATCATTTTAATACTCGAATGAATCAATTCGATACTCATGAGCATCGTTTTAATGCTCGAATGAATCAATTCGATACTCATGAGCATCATTTTAATGCTCGAATGAATCAATTCGATACTCATGAGCATCGTTTTAATGCTCGAATGAATCAATTCGATACTCATGAACATCATTTTAATGCTCGAATGAATCAATTCGATACTCATGAGCATCGTTTTAATGCTCGAATGAATCAATTCGATACTCATGAGCATCGTTTTAATGCCCAAAAAAAAGATTCAAGATTTAAACCTTGTCTCCAAAGCTCAAATCTTGAATCTCTAAATTTTCACAAGACAAATTTTATATCTTTCGTCTTACATCTTGCCTCTTGTATCTTGCATCTTCAAGTCTTAATTACAATAATCACGAATAGCTGCATAAGCTGCTGTGAAACCTAGTTCGCCAGCTTTACTTAAATCATTGCAACCATCAGTATCACCCAAAGAATGACGAATGATACCTCTTACATAATAAGCTTCAGAATATTTCGGATTCAAAGTAATGGCATTATTACAGTCTTGAATCGCACCTCTTTGGTCACCCATCTGAGATTTCACCATCCCACGAGTAAAGTACGCTTCTGCATAAGTAGGATTTAATGCAATTGCCTTGTTATAATCTTCAATAGCAGCTTTAGCATCACCAGACTTTGCTTTCGCCAAACCTCTGTTATAATATACTTCCGAACGCTGTGCAGTAATTTCAGACATTTTCAAACGTTCTTGCACATTGTTACGAAGCTCATCTAAAATCACTTTTGTAATCGCTCCAGTATAAACTACTTTCGTATTTTCTGTATTTCCGATAGCAATTGCTTTGTTATAATCTTCAATGGCACTCTTTGTATTACCTAATCTACTTTTTGCAAATCCACGACCATAATATGCACTCGCACTTTCAGGGTCTTGAGTAAGTGCTTGGTCGAAATCACCTAAAGCACCTTGAAAATCTTCTAATTGACATTTACTAAAACCTCTGTAATACAAAGATTCAGCATCTTCAGGCACTAATTCCAATGATTTACTATAATCAGCAATAGCACCTTTATAGTCGTTCATTTTCATTTTGCTATAAGCTCTTCCAGAATATGAACTAGCTCTTTTCGGGCTAATTTCAATAGCTCTGTTAAAGTCTTCCAAACTTCCTTTATAGTCTTCTATTTTTTGTTTAATCGTTCCACGAGAAGAAAGTCCTTGAGCATTATCAGGCGTTAAATCAAGCGTTTTATTAAAATCCGAAAGCGCTCCTTTGTAGTTTTCTAATTTTGCTTTACTGATTCCACGGATAAAATAAGCATTAGCATCAACAGGATTCAAATCAATGCTTCTGTTATAATCTTGCAAAGCACCTTTGTGGTCATCTTGACGAGCTTTACTTTGCCCTCTACCACTATAAGCCTCCGCATATTTTGGGTTCAATTCAATTGCTTTATCAAAATCGTTGATAGCACCACGATTATCTTTCAAATTGGCTTTGGTCACTCCACGGTCATAATAGGCAACAGCATCATCTGGTTTAAGGGCAATTGCTTGTGAAAAATAGCTTTGAGCCATCGCATGGTTACCAAGACGACTTTGTGTAACGCCCAAATCCATTAACTCTTGGAAAGTCTGACCCTGTGAATAACTAAAGTGGCTGATTAGCAAAAAGGCTAAGGATAAGAAAAGTAAACTCTTTTTCATAAGTAAAAACGATAAACAATTTATAATGGGTGATTTTAAGCCCACAATATTACAAATTTACTGTCAGGTTTTTTAGGCTTAATGCCTATTAGTTCAAATTTGTAATATCTTAAAATTGAATTGGGCTAAAAAAATGAAGCAAATATTAAATCAATTGTCCAATACCGAAAGTGATGACGAACAAAAGAGTCGTTAATGCCATTACTTTCAAGAAAGGGTCGATTTGTGCAGGTGTTTTTCCTTTGGCTAAACCTTTACAAATTCTGATTAGTAAAGGAACTGTCACTACAAAAAGCCAGTTCAACCAAAGTAAATTAAAGTTCTGGTCGCCAGTGCCAACGTTAAGATGAAGGTCAGTATTTTTATAACTTAAGTTGATATTAAATTCTGAATGTTCTTTTAAGGTAATAATCGTTTCATAAATTACCGTACACAAAAAACCAGTTCCTAATAAAAACCAATGGTAAATTACGGCTTTATCTTTCCCTAAACGAACAGGAATAGAGTTTTTACCCGTTTTAGTATCCGATTCTATATCACGAATATTATTAATATTCAATACTCCAACGGCAAATAAACCGCATGAAGTAGCAGGCAAAACATTCAGCCAAACAAACTCATGAGCAAACAAATAATAAGTACCCAATACACCAACCCAACCAAAGAAAATCAATACAGAAATATCGCCCAAACCCATGTAACCGTAAGGTCTTTTACCAACGGTATAAGTAATGGAAGCAATAATGGCAAGGATTCCTAAACCAAAGAAAGTAAGTATTGCTTGCGTAGAAGTATCTTTCAACCCTTCATAAATCAACCAAGAACCTGTAATAAAAGACAAAACAGCCATGACAATCATCGCTCTAGTCATTTGCTCACGAGTAATTGCTCCTGTTTGAACGGCACGAGTGGCAACGGTTCTTTCAGCAGTATCTACACCGCTGACAGTATCGCCATAATCGTTAGCGAAATTAGAAAGTACTTGCAAGAAAATGGTTGTAAGAACGGCTAAAGTGAAGGTAGTCCAAGAGAAAGCATGTGCACCAGCAGCTAAGAAACTTCCCATGAAAATACTTGAAAGGGCAAGAGGTAAAGTACGAGGTCTGGCAGCAGAAATCCAGTGTTTCATATCGTTATAAATAATGGTAAGAACCTCACCCCCAACCCTTCTCCTGTTGAGAGGGGAGCTTTTGAGCTAAAAAAGCCCCCTCTCAACAGGAGAGGGGGTTGGGGGTGAGGTTTTCTTTAAAATCTATTATAATTTGATGGCTTCTAAAAACTCTGGGCTATCAGGTTTGATTTTTGAAGCAAAGAAATGAGTTAATTCTCCTTTTTCGTTGATAACATATTTACAGAAGTTCCAAGATGGTTCTTTGTCGTTCCAACCGTTCAATGATTTAGTAGTTAACCATTGATATAAAGGACATTTACCTTCACCTTTCACTACTACTTTTGAAAACATTGGGAAAGAAACACCGTAATTTTTCTTGCAAAAAGTAGAGATTTCTTCATCAGAACCAGGTTCTTGTCCACCGAATTCATTCGCTGGGAAACCCAATACTACTACTTTGTCTTTGTTTGCTAGATAGAATTTTTCCCAATCTGCATATTGTGGTGTAAATCCACATTTAGAAGCAGTGTTCAAAATAATTACTTTTTTGCCTTTATAAATCGACAAATCTACATTTTTGCCATCTAAAGATTTCACTTTGAAATCATAAAGACCTTGCTTTGCTGGAGCTTCCATCGTTTCTGGACGAACTGCAATATCATTTTGAGTAAAAGGTACTGCTAAAGCACCCATCAATGAGCCAATTTTCAATAGTTTGAGTAACATAATTGTGATGATGATTAAGATGAAAGTTAAAATAATTTTCTTTTTCATGAAATGGCAAATGCTACATTCTGCTTGGAACATTTATTCCTAATAACGCCATTGCCTTCTTAATTGTTTCTCCAACCACACTCGAAAATGCAATTCTAAATTGCTGAGCATCCAAATCGGTCTCATTAAAGATACTTACTTCGTTATAAAAACGGTTGTAAGCCTTCGCCAAGTCGTAAGCATATTGGGCAATTAAAGACGGAGAAAGCTCTCTACCAGCATCTGCTAATTTTTTCGGGTATTCGCTCAATAAATATATTACTTCTTGTTCAGATTCGTGCAAGGTTTTGTAATTACTTGCTACGCCGATAATTCCTTGTTCATGCGCTTTTCTTAAAATCGAACAAATACGTGCATGTGTATATTGAATAAATGGCCCTGTATTTCCTTGGAAATCGATTGATTCTTCTGGGTTGAACAACATTCTTTTTTTAGGGTCAACTTTTAGTAAGAAGTATTTCAAAGCGCCCATTGCTAAAGTATGATACAGTTCTTCGGCTTCTTCTTTTGAAAAACCGTCGATTTTACCCAATTCTAAAGTACGTTCACGAGCAGTATCAGTCATTTCTTGCATTAAATCATCTGCATCAACTACTGTTCCTTCACGAGATTTCATTTTCCCAGAAGGTAAGTCAACCATCCCGTAACTTAAATGATAAGTACCATCTGAATATGGACGACCCAATTTTTTCAAAATCTTGAACAATACTTCAAAGTGATAATCTTGTTCATTACCAACCACATACACCGATTTCGACATTTTAAAATCGTTGTACTTCAAATCAGCAGTACCAATATCTTGGGTGATATATACCGAAGTACCATCTTTACGAAGTACCAATTTTTGGTCTAATCCTTCATCGGTTAAATCAATCCAAACCGAAGAATCTTCTTTTTGAAAGAAAACACCTGATTTCAAGCCTTCTTCAACTGATTTTTTACCAAGCAAATAAGTATTTGATTCACGATAGATTTTATCAAAACTTACGCCCATTTTTTGATAAGTTTGGTTGAAACCCGCAAAAACCCAATCGTTCATTTTGTTCCAAAGTGCCAAGGTTTCAGCATCGCCTTCTTCCCATTTTAAAAGCATTTCTTGGGCTTCAATTAAAAGTGGTGCTTGTTTTTTAGCATCATCTTCTGATAAACCATTCGCTTTTAAAGCTTCAATTTCTACTTTGTAATGCTTATCGAATTCTACATAATACTTTCCAACCAAATGATCGCCTTTTAATCCTGACGACTCAGGTGTTTCGCCATTTCCAAATTTTTGATAAGCCAACATCGACTTACAAATATGGATTCCTCGATCGTTTACTAAATTGGCTTTTACTAATTCATAACCATTGGCTGACAAAATCTGAGCAACCGAAAAGCCCAAGAAATTATTACGAAGGTGACCAAGGTGCAAAGGTTTGTTAGTATTTGGCGAAGAATACTCCACCATTACAGTTTCCTTTTTATCGGCTAGTTGTCCAAACTTTTTATCTTTAAAAATTCCACCGAACATATCAAGCCAAGCAGCATCAGCAATAGAAATATTTAAAAATCCTTGCACAACATTGAAAGCCTTCACCACACCCGAATTAGCCACCAAGTAATTGCCGATAGCGTTTCCCAATTCAACAGGAGATTTACGTAAAGTTTTTACATAAGGGAAAACCACAAAAGTGAAAGAACCTTCAAAATCTTTACGAGTGGGTTGAAGGGCAATATTAGATTCTTCTACGTCAAATTCAGCTTTCAAAGCCGCTGCGATGTGCTCTTGTAATATTTTTTCTAAATTCATTATTTTTATTTTTTCTTTCTTCTTTAAATATTATTTAGAAAATACTCTTCAATTTTTCATTTCATAGTATTTATTGTTTATATGTAGAAGTAACTTATTAAAAAACAAAGCTATTTTATCAAGTATTTTATTCAAGTCATTTGAAGACACTATAATCTGTTTCTCTCCACTGATTGATATACCCCCAGAATGTACAATGATATTTCTAATTTTATAAAATTTCATTATGCTCTGGTATAGTTCATCATATTCAATATCGACTTTCCCAAATACCTTAATTAGGTAGTTGTAATAACCTTCTATTTTCATAAACTTTTTTTTGCTTAGTTGCATCTCAGACTTAAACTCACTCTGAACTTTTTCACTTACATTTTTTAAGCTACTCTCAAAAAATGATGTAATAGATTGGCATAATGAGTATCCTTGTAAAATTTGTAAATTATCAATTAACATTTCATTTCGTTGATAATTATCATTATAGTGAGCAACTTTAATTTCTGTAACTTCAGTGGTAAGAATTTTATCCTTTTTCGTTTTTTCAAGAAAAATTTCTCGACTTTTAGTCAACCAAACATCACTACTACTCAATATTTGTTTTAGACAATCTAAACCTAAGTTTATTTCAAACTCAAGGTAATAGAGTTCAGTCCATATAAATTCATTATCAAAAGAATCATCAAAACTATACTTCATAGTTTAATTTAAATTTATTGTCATTTTCATTAAAACTCCATGCCTATTATAACAGATATCTAAACATCAATATTCCTAAAAGTATATGTCATCTCTACGAATCCATCCTTTTTGCTTATTCCCTTTTAGATCATAAAATTCTATAAATACAAACCTATTTTCAATTAAAACGACTTTCCCTATATCTCCAGCGATTAAGTATCTGTTTTGGATATGACTATTTAATGGTTTACTATAAAAATATGCCTTATTGTTTTTTACAATAAACTTGAGAGTGTTTGTCGATTTGTGTGTGTGTCCGAACAAAGACAAATCTCTTTCATCAACCATTTTATTATACCAATCGTCGTTTCTGTTTGTTCCATTTTTTACCCATTCATAAAAAATGTCCTTACTGGGTTTAACTTGTAAACTATTATTGGGTACAGATTTAATATTTGAAATATAATTACTTATATCTTCATCAGAAGAGATTGGTATCTTGTCAGGTATGATAGTTCCTTCTTTACCAGTGTATGGATTTGTATTACCAATTGTTGAAAAATTATCAGAATTAGTTTTATTAGGTGACGTTCTATAATATGGTTTGACATATGTCCCATTGTTACGATAATATCCGTTTACATGAACATCAGTGCTACTTTTCTTCTGAGAAAAAACATTATCACTAAGTGACATAAATAGTAACAAGTGAAAGAATAAAAGAATTTTTTTTCTCATAAAAAGTCTTCGTAAAATGCTCATATTTAACTTATTAGTTCACTTTCTTCTGTTAACAATAAATACTTTTGTTAGTATGCCAGAAACAACCCACAATCCCAAAACTATTTCCCCGTCCATTCCGAAAGACCATAAAAGAAGAGCAAATGGTCCTATCCCGAAAATCATAATTGCCAATGTTCCACTATTTAATATTGTTTTCATAATTTTTGTTATTTATTCTCCTTATGATAAAAAGTGACAATGTTCACATAATTTTCTACAAAGTTAGCCAATTTTATCTTGAGTAAACATCGGATTTTGTAACTTGTTATTCTAAATGTATTCAAGCTATGAAGTATCTACTAACTAAACTTTCGTTGTTGTTGAGGTTAAGAACAATTCATCGTTTTACTTCAATACATCAAAAAATTGCTTTTACAGGATTTCTTTCCTTTTTGTTACTTTCCCAAAACATTTTTGCACAGCTAAACCAAGTTGCTGCTATCGAAATTCCCAAGAATACTAAAACGGAAGAAACAATGACGGTTTTGCCATTAGAAAATGATGGCTTGCTGTTGACGCTCGAAAAAAATGGCATGTACAATCATGATGGTATGCAATGGACATTCCAAAAGTACGATACCGATTTTCATTTAACTTGGACTACTAATTTTTCAATGGCTTATGAGTATGAGCTTCAAATGAGTTTCCAAAACAAAGATTACTTGTTTTGGCTTTTTAGTATTCCAGAAACTCCTAAAATCAATATTGTTAGAATCGATTTAGCCAGAGGAGAAATTGATGAATTTAAAGGCGAACTACCAAGTATTATTGATTTTTCTTTCTTTAAAGTATTGAGCAATACGGCTTTTTTGGGTGGAATTTATTTTGATAAACCCATTGTTGCTTCTTTTTCATTTTTCAATCAAAAAGCTAAAGTACTCCACGGTTTGTACGATGACCGACTGGAAATTAATGCTTTGGAAATTGATGAAAAAAGAAATGAATTAAACGTTATCGTCAAAGAACGTAGAAAAGGAAAATGTGGTTTGGTAATTCAAACTTACTCTTACGAAGGCAAATCTTTGAGAACAATTCATGTGCCAGATAAAGAAGGAAACAGTTTGAGTTTTATTAGTGGAAAAATGTTGACTTTAAATGAAAAAGAATCGCTTTTGGTCGGCAATTTTTCGAATAACTGCAATGAATTTTCAAAAGGTTTATACCTTACTCGTCTGGAAGAAGGACTCGAAAAAAATACCAACATCATCAAATTTGCTGATTTGAAAAACTTTTTCAGTTTTATGTCGCCCAAGAAACAAGAAAAGCTGAAAGAAAAAATTGAACAAAAAAAGAAAGAAGGAAAAGACCCAAACTTTAGCTATAAATTACTGGTTCACAACTTATTAGAAACTAAAAAAGGAGCAGTTTTAGTTGCTGAAATTTATTATACTTTGCCTAAAAACTACAATAATTTCAATACTGTAACCCGAACTAGATTCAAGAATTATGAAAACAAAGACGATTATCGTTTTACGCACGCCGTCATTTGTGAATTTGATAAAGAAGGAAATCTTTTATGGGATAATGCCTTGGTCATGGATAATTTAGAAAGTGGTGAATTGGTAGAACAAGTACAAATTTCTAGTTTACAAGACCGCTATTTGATGGCTTATTTCAAAAAAGGCAAAGTACAAATGCAACAAATCAGGAAAAATGAAGTATTAGGAGAAATTGAAACCTTTGAAATAAAAAGTGATAGTACGCAAAAAGCCGATGAAGATGCCAATGTTGCTGCTTGGTACAATCAGAATTTTCTGGTTTGGGGAAAAAGAAAGTTAGAAGGTAATAGTCGTTTAGATGAATTACCAAGAGAAGTATTTTACCTTCGGAAACTCCATTACGTTCCACAAAAAGAGGCAAAAAGTCAATAAACGGAAAAGCTGAAATTACAATCATTCCAGTTAAGAAGGCAGAGCGAAGCTTTTTTCATACCTTTGCAAAAAATATTAATCATGTACCACGACGCCCTTCAACATTTACGCAAAGGAGATACTCTTCTTTACCCCTCTGATACTATTTGGGGTTTAGGATGTGATTCCCGCAACGAAAAAGCCGTTGAAAAACTTTATCAGCTTAAACAAAGACCTGAAAGTAAGGCTTTTATCATTTTGATTTCAAAAATCGAACAACTTTCAGAATATGTAACTGAAGTACCAGAAATTGCTTGGAATTTGGTAGAATTCGCAGAAAAGCCATTGACAGTAATTTATCCACAAGGAAAAAATCTTGCGCCTAATTTATTGGGCGAAGACGGTTCCATTGCGATTCGTTTGGTGAAAGATGAATTTTGTAAAGGTTTAGTTTACAAATTTGAACGTGCCATTGTTTCTACTTCGGCAAACCTTTCTGGAGAACCTTCTCCGCAAAAATTTGAAGACATTTCTCCGAAAATCATTGAAAATGTTGACTTCATTTTGAAGAATCCTAAAGGAGAAAATAAAAATATTCAGCCTTCACAAATTGTAAAATTAGGGCTTGGTGGTGATTTTAAATTCATCAGAAAATAAATTGCGTAGTAATTAGTAATGATGCAGTAGGCATCAGGCAAACTACATTTTTGTTAAAAAAGATAGTTTTATGCTTATTACATACAGCCTAAAGCAAGTAAAATCAATCAACAATAATACAAAGGGTAATTTGTGAGCGGTCAACCGCTGCGATTTAAATGTAGTAATCAATAAATCGCTCAATTACTTATCAATATGAATTTCGCAGAAACTTTACATACAAATCCAATTTTTAAAATTGTGGCAGATGCCGCAAAAGCCTTAAATGTACCTGCTTATGTAGTAGGTGGATTTGTGCGTGACCTTATTTTAAACCGACCTTCCAAAGATATTGACATCGTTTGTGTAGGTTCGGGCATTGAATTAGCAGAATTAGTTGCCAAAAACTCTGGCAGAGAAGATACTTACCTTTCCATTTTCAAAAATTTCGGAACGGCAATGATAAAATTAGACGATTGGGAAGTAGAATTTGTAGGAGCAAGAAGAGAATCTTACCAACGTGATTCACGCAAACCCATCGTAGAAGATGGTACTTTAGAAGACGACCAAAATCGCAGAGATTTCACCATTAATGCTATGGCGATTTCGTTGAACGATAATAATTTTGGTGAATTAATCGACCCTTTTGATGGTTTAGCAGATATTCGTAGAAAAATCATCAAAACGCCTTTAGAACCGAGTATTACTTTTTCGGACGACCCGCTCAGAATGATGCGAGCTATTCGCTTTGCTACGCAACTTAATTTTGATATTCATCCAGATACTTTTGATGCACTTATCAAGGAAAGAGAACGTATTGATATTATTTCGAAAGAACGTATTACTGATGAATTGAATAAAATCATTTTGGCAAAAAAGCCTTCTTACGGTTTTCTATTATTAGATTCTTGTGGTTTGTTAGAAAAAATTTTTCCAGAGTTCGTAAAACTAAAAGGCGTAGAAACCGAAGAAGGCAAAGGACATAAAGATAATTTTTATCATACCCTACAAGTACTTGATAACGCTTCAACCAAAACGGATGATTTATGGATTCGTTGGGCGGCCATTTTACACGATATTGCCAAACCTGCTACCAAACGTTTTGATAAAAAGCGTGGCTGGACTTTCCACGGACATGAGGAAATGGGAGCAAAATGGGTGAAAGGAATTTTCACCGAGATGCGTTTGCCCTTGAATGAAAAAATGCGTTTTGTAAAAAAATTGGTTCGTTTACATTTACGTCCAATCGCTCTTTCCAAAGAAGCCATTACCGATTCAGCACTCAGACGTTTGCTCTACGAAGCAGGCGAAGATTTAGAAGGTTTGATGATACTTTGTCGGGCAGATATTACTTCTAAAAATGGTGAAAAAGTAAAAAAATACCTCCGCAATTTCGACATCGTTGAACAGAAATTAAAAGAAGTAGAAGAAAGTGACAAATTACGTCAATTTCAGCCAGTAGTAACAGGCGAACTTATTATGGAATTATTTGGCATTAAACCATCCAAAGAAGTAGGCATCATCAAAATAGCCGTTCGTGAAGCCATTTTAGAAGGACAAATTGAAAATACTTTAGAGTCAGGCATTCCATTTGTGTTGGCAGAAGGAGCTAAATTGGGTTTGGTGGCGGTTGAGAAATAGCCACCAAAACCGAAATTCATCACAAGCAAAGACACCATTTCTGCACGAAGTTTTTATATTGTTGAAAAAAAATATCAGCAATGAACCAAAACCATTCTCGACGCAAATTTCTCCAAACTACTGCTTTGGCTGGAACAGCCCTACTGATTCCAGATACTCTTTGGGCAAGTAAATCTTCTCAAAAAAATATTGGCTTACAATTATATTCTGTCCGTGACGACATGAAAAAAGACCCTTTGGCTACTCTAAAAGCTATTGCTGAAATGGGTTATAAAAATGTAGAACATGCCAATTACATCAATCATAAATTTTATGGTTACGAACCAAAGGAGTTTCGTAAAATTATTGATGATTTAGGGCTTTCGATGCGAAGTGGTCACGTGGTGATGAAAGGAGAAGACTGGGATGCCACTAAGCAAGATTTTACTGACTCTTGGAAACAAACCGTGGAAGATGCAGCCATTCTTGGACAAAAGTATTTAATCAGTCCGTGGTTGGATATTAGTCTTCGTAGAAACTTTGAAGATTGCAAACGCTTTATGGATGTATTCAACAAAGCAGGTGAACTTTCTTTGAAATCTGGTGTGAAATTTGGCTATCATAACCATGACTTTGAATTTAGTCTTCGTCTCACGAGTGTAAAAGTGTACGACATCATTATGCAATACACTGACCCTAAATTGGTTTGCCAGCAATTAGATATTGGTAATATGTACGGTGGTGGCGGTCGTCCGATGGAATTATTGAAACAATATCCCGGTCGTTTTGAATTGATGCACGTGAAAGACGAAGTAAAAGGCGAAAAAGAGCCTTGGGAAAGTTCAATGCTTGGCAAAGGCATTATGAATGTAGCAGAAGTATTGAAAATGGCTGCCAAAACTGCTGGAACAACCGAGTACATCATCGAGCAAGAATCCTATCAAGGGCATACTCCACTGGAATCTATGAAGTATGATTTAGAATGGATTAAGAAAGTGAAGTTTTAGCAAGTATATGAGTTGAAAGTTTATGAGTCGAAACTGTATTTGTCTTCTCATAAACCTTCAACTCATAAACTCTATTATTTTTTTCCTCGAACAGCCTTAGCAATGGCTTCCCATTTTTCTTCAGATACTTCGTTTAAATCTGAGAATTCTCCTGCCCCCATTAACCACTCACCACCGTCGATTGTAATTACTTCGCCGTTAATATAAGCTGAAAAATCTGACATTAAGTAAGCTGCTAAATTCGCTAATTCTTGATGTTCACCTACTCTTTTGAGTGGAATTCTATTTTCTGGGGCTAATTTATTTGCCAACTCCTCTCCCATCGCTTCTGCTGGAAAAAGTCTTTCCCAAGCTCCTTGTGTTGGAAACGGCCCCGGAGCAATGGCATTAAAACGAATACCATACTTTGCCCCCCATTCTACAGCTAACGAGCGTGTCAAGGCTAAAACCCCAGCTTTTGCTGTTGCTGATGGCACTACATAAGCCGAACCGGTCCAAGCATAAGTAGTCACTATAGACATTACTGTTCCTTTTATTTTTTGTTCAATCCAATATTTCCCGACGGCTAAACTAAAGTTATAAGAGCCTTTTAAAACAATATCAACAACAATATCAAAAGCTTTGTGTGATAGTTTTTCGGTAGGGCTAATAAAATTACCTGCGGCATTATTTACCAAGCCATGCACAGCACCGAAATGCTCAACTGAACTTTTCAGTACATTTTCTACTTCATCATAATTTCTAGCATCACAAGCAATCGCCAATACTTTCCCTCCTGTTTCTGCTATGAGTTCCGCAGCCGTTTCGTCCAAAACTGCTTTTTTTCTTGAAGCAATTACAACGTTGGCACCCAACTCTAAAAAATATTTTGACATCGAACGCCCCAAGCCAGTTCCTCCGCCTGTTACAATAATTGTTTTTCCTCGCAAGGCTCCATCCCTTAGCATTGGTTCATTAAAATTCATAGCAATCAATTTTATACAATTTCAAGATAAAATATAATGCAATATGAATTAAATATAATTATTATGCAAGCATACCTTTGTTGAATTTATTGAACAAAGAAAAATCCTCATAAAGCATCTCGAAAGAATACTTTATGAGGATTTTAAAACCTAGAATGAAGGTTTAAGGGAAATTACTTTCCAGCAACTAAAGTTACATCTAAATTGAAAACGTCATCGATAGCTTTGTCACCGATTGATTCGAAGAATTTCTTAGAACCGTATTTCACGTTGAAATCTGTTCTGTCAACTGGAATAGAAGCAGTTGCAGTAGTTTTTCCACCAGCAGTTGTAATTTTAGCAGGGAAAGTGATTGATTTTGTGATGCCGTGTAAAGTTAAATCTCCTGTGATGTTTGCACCAGCAACTTTAGTGATTTTGAAAGTAGAAGTTGGGAATTTTTCTACTTCGAAGAAATCACCAGTTGTGATGTGACCGATGAATTTTTTGTTGTATTCAGCATCAGTGATGTCAGTACAAACGATTGATTTCATGTCGATTACAAAAGAACCACCAGTTACTTTATTTCCTGAAGTTACTAATGAACCTGAAGAAATAGCAATTGTACCTTCGTGCTGACCTGTTACTTTTTTAGCCAACCAGTGAATTTTACTTCCTTTTGTATCAACTGCTAAAGTTGTTGCTTTTTTACCTGTGTTTGGAGTACCTGCAACCGCTACGTTTACAAACAAAGCTGCTGCTAAAACGCTAAGAATAGATTTGATAGATTTCATTACTTGAATTTATTTATTGTTATTTATTAAAATTATTTATTGTTCTGATTCGGGTGGCGACTGTCTCAATTTATCCAACAAATCGCTTAATTGTAGGGCTTCACTTTCTGTTAAACCATAAAGTTGTTGCTCCCATTGTTTTTGTAATACATCTAGTTCAGCTAATAAGTCTAAACCTTTTTCAGTAATCAAAATATCAACAGCACGGCGGTCGTTCGGACATTCACGTCTTACAACCATCTCTTTCAACAAAAGCTTATCCACTAATCTTGAAGCGTTAGACATTTTATCCAACATTCTTTCAATAATTCCTATCACTGTGATAGGTTCTGGATGATGCCCTCTTAAAATTCTAAGAACGTTGTATTGCTGAAGTGTTAAATCATAAGGTTTTAAAACTTCCATTTGCAAAGTAGCCAACCAATTGTTTGTATAAACAATATTGACCATCGCTTTTGAATGGGCTGATTTAAAGCTTGCTTGTTTTATGTCTTTTTCGATGCTCATAATTTTATTACGATACAAATTTAATGTAAAAACATTTAATGTCAATACATTTAATTGTTAATTTTTTGTTAATAAGAATAACACACTGAATATCAAGTATTTAATTTCACATACTTGTCGAATCTCTCATCTTATTCAGTAAATTATGAAGTACTTTAATTTCTTCTTTCGTCAGTTTTGAGTAATTGGCTTCCCATAAAGCTACTTTTTTGTTTAATTCATCTACTAATAATAAACCTTTAGGAGTAATGGCAACGTTCATTGAACGCTTATCTATCTTTGAACGAACTTTAACAACAAGTTTTTTTTCGACTAATTTATCTACCAAACGAGAAGCATTAGACATTTTATCTAACATTCTTTCGATAATAAAATTAACCGAAACAGCATTGGGATGGCTTTCACTAAGGATTTTTAACACGAAATATTGTTTATCCGAGAGATTATAGGGCTTTAAAAGTTGTGTATAGTGATTCAATAACCAACTATCTGTGTACATCAAATTCACTGCAACTTTTTGATAAACATTCTTAAAGGACTTCTGCTTAATGTCTTTTTCAATGGACATAATCTAATCGTTTACTTAGGTTAAACTTTATACTAATTTTAAAAACGTAAGCTAATGAGATATTGTTTCGAAATGGCTTAAAACTTAGTTAACGGTCATTTTTTTACCTAAAAGGTACAATTTCAGGTGCCGAAATATCAAAATCTTTTAGTCTTAAATTATAGGTATCATTAAATGAGGCATTCAAAACTTGTATATTGGGCAGATTTGGGAAGTATGAAAATTTAATTTGGAAAGTATTAAACGTTAAATTTTCATTTCTGAGGCGTATCCCAATTCCAATACTTGTATAGGGCGTTTGCTTGAACAAAAACTCATTTTTAGGATTAATAAATGCAAAATCTGTCTGAAAAAATGGAGCAATTCTGAATCCGACAAAATTCAATTTTGAAAAAAACACTATCTGATAACCCAAACCCATTTTTTTCGTTCCCCAAAGTTTATCACTATTTACATCTAAAATTCCATTTTCACGATTAACGTTGATGAACTCTCCTGTGTAACGTTGTGTACCAAAGGCATATCGTAAATTAACAAAATGCCTGATTTGTGTACGTCTTCTAAAAGCATGAAGCGTACTGAAATAATTGGACTCAATGCTCATTCCAGTTGTACCGTTTGAGTAACCTCCAACATTTATTAATCCATACAAATAACCAGCTTTGCCAATGTACTCTCCTTTCGCAAGTTTTATTCCTGCATACCAACGACTCCCGAAAGCATCGGAATTTTCCATACCTGTTACAAAACTAGCCAAGTAACCGTAGGGAACGTCTTCCGTTAATCCGAAACCATAAATCAAAATATCACGTTTGTATTTTCTATTTGAAAAACCGATTCCAATCAAATAATCTCGGTGATTTCTATAAAGTTGATTGGTATCGGCCGTTACTTCTGGGCGTTTATCAAACCTTACATCGCTAAATCTAAGTCCGACTACAAATCTGGAACGGCTGTCTTTTCCTTTGTTCAAAAAATTTACTTTAAAGGCACGAGCCAACCAAAAATCTATAAAATCCTTTTTGATAGGAAAAAAGAAATTGGTGCTATCGTTAAGTCGGTAGGTTGTGCCATCAAAAGCCCTGAATTGCATGCGTTCATTTTCATCTTTACTTATTACTAAACCTCCTGCTAATTTCATTTCAGGTGTAAGAAAAGGACGAAAAAGCCGAAAAGCATAATGTGAAGAAGTTCTCTTCAACTCTAATTCAGCCTGACCAGTCACAAACGTTTTACCGATATAAGGAATGGTATAAGTACTGGCATATTCTAAAGCGGGTTTTTCACGGGTATTCATGAAAAAAGTATTACTCCACGAATGTCCTACGCCCCTAAAATTTACCTGTCGAACCCTGATTGAATAATTTTGTAATCCATTGGCTTCGCCATCAACAATTAAAGACCAAATATCTTGGGTAAGTACTAATAAATCTACCAAATTAGGATACTCTGGGTCGGGCAAAACCAAAATTCTGGCATCGTGCAAAATAGCACTTTGGCGCATCAAGCGCTCATTATCTCTTAATCTATCAGCATCAACAATATCACCCACATTGAATAACAAAAATGATTTTCGAATTACACTCTCTTGAGTATTCGCATGTAATGAACTCAAAAACTTTTCAAAGCCTTCCGCAATTCTAGTGGTATCAGCAATACTTTCTCCGAATACTCTCAGGCGTTTTACATAGATTTTACGAATTACTCTACCTTCATATTCTGTAAATGGATCGTCTTCAATTTTTACAATTTCTTGCCCTTGATTATTCGTATTATAAACATCTTTGAACAAGGCATGATGGATTTCTCTGAGAATTTTATTTTTAGAAAACTTCTTTTTGAGTTTAGTAAAAGTAAGGCTATCTTTTTCAGATTTCATGCTGACATCTAGTGGTGTTGCTTTTACCTTTGGAATTTCTATCCTAATTGAGTCTAAATTTTGTGCATTTGAATTGATGGGAGTAATAAAAAGTAATATACTCATGAAGAAAATAAACTTCATGAGCTGATTGACTGAATTTGAGTAAATTTGTCGAGTTTTATTCATTAATTTTAATTTCCCAAAACAAGAAATAATGCTTCAATTAACTAAACCGCTTATTCTAGCGTCCAACTCACCACGTCGCCAACAGTTATTACGAGAGGCTGGTTTTGAGTTTACTGTTAAAGTAAAAGATACCAACGAAGACTTTCCTAATACCATGCCAGCTATTGAAGTTCCCGCTTTTTTAGCCCTCAAAAAAGCAGAGGCATTCAAAGAAGAGCTTGATAATCAAATCATTCTTACTGCCGATACCATCGTGGTTGTGGATAATGATATTCTAAATAAACCCAAAGATGCTATCGAAGCAAGCTTGATGCTTAAAAAATTATCGGGTCGTCAGCACCAAGTAATTACTGGCGTTTGCGTGATGACAAAGGAAGGTACGCAAAATTTTGTCGATATTGCCAATGTTTTCTTCCGTGAATTAACGAACCAAGAAATTGAATATTACATTAAAACTTGTAAGCCTTTCGATAAAGCTGGAGCTTATGGCGTTCAAGATTTTATTGGAATGGTTGGTATTCCACGCATGGAGGGTTCATATTTTACCGTAATGGGTTTGCCCATTCACCGTGTTTATGATGCCCTTCAACCATTCTTCAAAATTCAATAAAATACTGTTTATCAAACATTTAGTTTCTGGTTCTGTAAAATACTTCATCTTTGCATAACTAGAAGCTAAAAGCTGATTTTTCTTCTTTTTCTTGACAAAATTCACCTCAAAGTACTATTTAACAATTAAATATTTCTACGTTATACCTGTGTAGCACTCTACCAAAGTACTCGCTCCTTTCTAGTACCTTCGGGTTTCCATTGACCAACCTTTTATAAACATCATGAAAAAATCAACAATACTATTCGCTCTGTTTTGGGTGATTAGCCTCTGCTCTTTTGCACAGGTCGTCACCACAATTCCTGCATTACCAAATGGAGACCAAGAAATTACCATCATCTTCAACCTTAAACTTGCCAAAGATTCTCGTGCGAAAGCTTTATTAGGCAAAACATCTGACGTTTATTTATGGTCTGGCGCAGGCACTACCGAAACGGGCGATGCCTTTCAATATCAACCTGCTGGGCAAACCAATTTTGCCCAACCTTTTGAAAAAGGAAAAATGACTTCACTAGGTAATGACCAATGGAGTATCAAAATGAAACCCAGAGAGTATTATGCAGTGCCAGTTTCATCAACCATCAAAAGACTTGGAGTATTATTAAAAAGTGGCGACGGCACTGCCCAAACCGAAGACCTCTTTGTAACAATGTACGATAATAAGCTCAATGTGGCTTTTATTCAACCTCAAGAAAAAACATTTTTTGCCAACGCTGGCAGTACAATTCCTATTGTAGCAGTGGCATCTCAAAAAGCTAATTTAAGTTTAACGGTGAATGGTAGCACTGTTGTAACGAGTATTAATAACGATTCTTTGAAGTATTCTTTGAACGTAGGGAATATTTCTGGAGCCATCCAAACTGTAAAATTTACTGCCACAAGCCTAACCGAAACATCCACTGCGGAATTTATTGTTACTGTGAAACCAACGCCAATTACTGAAGCCTTGCCAGCGGGTTTAAAAGATGGTATTAATTATATCTCTGATACAAAAGTTGCTTTGGTACTTTTTGCTCCGAAAAAAGATTTCGTTTACCTCATTGGAGACTTTAATCTATGGAAAAGTGATGCGAAGTATTTGATGAAACGTACTCCTGATGGCAATCGTTATTGGCTAGAAATTGAGGGTTTAACCAAAGGGGAAGAATATGCTTATCAGTATTTAGTAAATGGTACTTTAGCCGTTGGCGACCCATATTCTGAAAAAATACTTGACCCTAATAATGACCAATACATTACAAGTAATACTTATCCGAACTTGAAAAAGCTTCCCGAAACGGTAAAGAGTATTGCTTCTATTTTTCAGATTGGACAAACACCTTATCAATGGAAAACGACTAATTTCAAACGTCCTTCACAAGATAATTTGGTGATTTACGAATTACATATTCGTGATTTTGATACGGATGGTTCTTACAAAAATGCCATCAATAGAATTCCCTATTTAAAAACATTGGGAATCAATTGTATTGAATTAATGCCTGTGACGGAATTTACAGGGAATGATTCTTGGGGCTATAATCCAATTTATTACTTCGCTGCCGACAAAGCTTATGGTACTAGAGAAGACCTCAAGAAATTCATTGATACTTGTCATGAAAATGGTATTGCTGTGGTTCTGGACATTGTTTTCAACCAAGCAGATTATGAATTTCCTTATGTGAAAATGTATTGGGATGGCTCGCAACCTTCTACTGATTCACCATTTTTCAATCAGCAGGCAAATCATCCATTTAGCGTTTTCTTCGATTTCAATCATGAAAGCCTTAATACAAAAGCGTATGTAAATCGTGCAAATGAATTTTGGTTGAAAGAGTATAATATTGATGGTTATCGAGTGGATTTAGCCAAAGGCTTTACACAAAAAAGTTCTTCAAACGATAGTCAGTTTAGACTGTACGACCAAAGTAGAGTTGATATTTTAAAAGGATATTACGATAATATCAGAAGCTTCGATAAAGATGCTTACTTCATTCTTGAATTATTTTCAGAAGATAAAGAAGAACAAACTTTTACAGATTTGGGCATGATGGTTTGGGCGAATCTCAACGGTGAATTCAGAAATGCTGTAAAAGGAAATGCCAGTGATTTCAGCCGACTTTCTTACAAAGCTCGTGGTTTCAAAAATGCAGGAGCAATTGGTTATATGGAGAGCCACGATGAAGAAAGAGTAGCTTATGATGCTTTGAAAAACAGTAAAGCTATTTTTAGTGTAGCAACTGTGATGGAAAGAACAAAGGCGGCAGCAGCAATGTTTTTTGCGATTCCGGGACCGAAAATGGTTTGGCAATTTGGAGAATTGGGCTATGATATTTCTATCGACCAAAATGGTAGAACGGGCAAAAAACCGATTCATTGGGACTATAAAGACGATGCCGACCGAATGAAACTGTATAAAGTATTTTCGGAATTAATTAAACTAAAAACGAATCAGGAAGTATTTAAAACGAGTGATTTTCAAACGGAGCTTTCAACAACTGTTAAAAAAATTACTTTGAATTCAGCTTCTCAAAAAATACTCATGATTGCTAATTTTGATTTAGAGCAGAAGACAATCACAGATGTTTTTCCTAGTACTGGCAAATGGTACGATTTCTTTACCAATTCAGAAATCAATGTAAGCGATTTAAAAACGAAATATGTATTAGCACCTGGACAATTTCATGTATTGAGCAGCGTGGCTTTAGCCAAACCAGAAGCCAATTTAGTACCTTGGAAATTAGAAGAAGAAAGGATTTTGGCAAATGCAGAAGAACAAGAAGTTGGGATTAAAGTCTATCCAAACCCAAGTGAAGAAATCATTACGGTTGAAGTAAACACTCAACAAAAAGGAACGATATTACTTAAAATCAACAATTTATTGGGAAAACCAGTTTATGAAAGTGAACAAAAAGACGCTGGTAAAATCTATCCAATCGACATCCGACAACTTCCGCAAGGAATTTACTTATTGAATGTTAGCCAAGGCGAAAAACAATTCACGAAGAAATTCATTAAAAAATAAATTGAAATGATGTTTTGAGCGTCTTTTAGATTCTCAAGACATACATGAATTATCTCACGAGATACTTTTTTGCGGTAATTTGCGGTAATTTATATCTCACGACATACTTCAAGTATCTCGTGAGATATTTTTTTGCGGTATTTTGCGGCAATTTATATCAACGGACATACTTCAAGTATCTCACGAGACTCTTTTTTGCGGTATTTTGAGGTTTTTAGTATCAACCTAAATAATCAAAGTAGGAAACAACAATTTCTTTATTATTGATTACTTTTCAGTAAGAAATTCTGAATAATTGACAGCAAAATGTAAATTAAAATGATGACAGGAACTGCCACAAATTTCAAGAAAACTAGCAGAAAAATAGAAAGAATCAGGAATATATACTTCGTTTGATTTGACTTCCAGTCAAAATCCTTGAATTTCAAAGCAAACAGCGGTAACTCTGCCACCAATAAATACGACATGATGATAGAGTAGAAAATCAACACATTATAATTGATAAAAAAATCTTTGTATTCTGGTTGATAAAAAGCGATAAGTGGCAAAGCTGCCACGACCATTCCATTCGCAGGTGTTGGCACACCAATAAAAGAATCACTTTGACGAGTATCAATATTAAATTTAGCCAAACGTACTGCTGAAAAAATAGCTAATCCAAAAGCAATATAAGGTTTATGAAAACCGAAAAGCCCAGTAGTACAATAACCAGTACAACTACTTTCAATAAGATTCAATATCATAAAAGCAGGCAAAGCACCAAAAGTAACCATATCTGCCAATGAATCTAATTGTTTTCCGATAGGCGAAGAAACATGTAACAATCTAGCCACAAAACCATCGAGCCAGTCACAAATTAAGGCAATTCCAATTAAGTAAGAAGCAGTTGGTAAGTCCCCATTGAACACCTTTAAAATTCCAAAGCATCCGCAAAGTAAATTGGCACAAGTTAGTGTGTTAGGAATGTGTTTTTTAATTTCAATCATTTTATTCAGATGAAGATGGTTTTTTACAATCGGATAAAAGGGTTATAAATTTTTTCAAAACCAATTGTTGTAGTTTCACCGTGACCGGGATATACCACCATATCATCCTCAAGGGTATAAAGTTTGGTTCTAATACTATTTTCTAAATCTTCAAAACTGCATAAAGGGAAATCTGTTCTACCAATACTTCCTTTGAACAACACATCACCACTCACACAAATTTTTTCAGCTTTATTCAGAAAAGCCACATGACCGGGCGCATGACCGGGCACAAAAATTACTTCTAATGCAGATTTACCAAAAGTAATTACATCACCTTCTTCAATAAAAACATCTACAGTTGACTCCTCATAAGTAGGAAAACCATAATATTCAGCTCTACTTCCGGCATTCAATAAAAGTGGTAAATCTTCTTTATGAAGATGTAATTTCACACCGTATGTTCTTTTGATAAATTCATTGCCCAAAACATGATCAATATGTGCATGTGTATTCAATAGATGAATCACCTTCAAACCTTGATCATGAATATAATTTTTCAAAGCACTTCGTTCCTCATAAACATGGCAACCGGGGTCGATGATGACACATTCTTTGGTCTCATCAAAGAGCACATACGTGTTTTCGCCAAAAGGGTTAAACCTAAATGTTTGAACTTGAATCATAGTAGTGGTGAATAATTAATGTTTAAAAGCGCACAAAGATGACGATAAATCCTCGAAATTTTTAGATTGATAATAAAAACATCGTAGGTTTTTTATGCAAATCTGGTTTTTGTTTTTTCCACTCAGCAATTGTTTTTGTCTGAATGAATTCATCTGAACCCGTTACATTACAAGCAATACATAAAAAAGTACTGGAAGCTAAATTACTCAATAAATCATCTAACAATTGATTATTTCTAAAAGGCGTTTCCATGAAAATTTGGGTCTGTCCTTTTCTTGCATCATTTTCAAGTACTTTCATTTTTTTAGCTCTTTCTACTTTATCAATGGGCAAATAGCCATGAAAAACAAATGATTGTCCAGAAAAACCTGATGCCATCAAACCCAAAAGAATCGACGAAGGACCAACCAAAGGTACTACTTTCATTCCCAACTGATGGGCGGTCTGTACTGCCAAAGCACCGGGGTCGGCTACGCCGGGGCAACCCGCTTCTGAAATCACGCCAATTGATTTGCCTTCAGGAATTTCTTTGAAATACTGCTTTACTTTAGCAAGAGGAGTATCTTTATCTAATTCAAAAAAATGAAGTTGGTCTATTACTTTACCGACTTTCAATTCGCTGATAAAACGACGAGTCGTGCGAATATTTTCAACAAAATAATAATCAGTTTCCTTGATTACTTCTCTGATTTGTGGAGAAAGTACTGATTCAGAAGTATCAGGAGCTAATGTGGAAGGAATTAAAAAAAGCATTTTTAAAACGATTTGTTTGAGATTGTAATCCAGAAAAATTCTTAAAACATTTAAGCTTTTACAAATCGAGATAATACTTCGATGAATTCTTGAGGTTTATCAGCTTGCACCCAATGCCCCGCTCCTTCTATGGTTTCTAATTCATAATTCGGGAATAATTCCCAAATTTTACGCTCATCTTCTGGCTGAATATAATGAGATGATGCTCCACGAATAAATAAAACAGGTTGAGTTACACTGTGTTCATTTTCAAGTTCATGCCCAACTACATCAATATTTTTAGTGATTACAGGAACGTTGATTCGCCAATCGAACTCATTGTTTTTTTCAGGATTTCGCCAAAGGTTCTTTAAAAGAAATTGACGAACGCCTTCACTTTCTTCGAATCTTTTTAAAATCTCGTTCGCTTCGGTTCTACTTTTTAAGTTTTTTAAATCAACTGCTGCCAATCCTTGTAAAATCATTGAGTGATGAACAGGGTAAAATTTAGGAGCAATATCAACCACCACCATTTTAGCAAAAGCATCTGGATAATTCATCGCAAACTGCATAACTACTTTTCCTCCCATTGAATGCCCGACTAAAATAGGATTTTCGATAGCATTTTCTTCGATAAATTCTTTCAAATCAGCAGCCATTACTTCGTAATTAAAGACATCACTTCTTGGCGATTGACCATGATTTCGTTGGTCGAGCATATAAACAGTATGTTGCTCTGCAAGTACTTTACCGATAGTTAACCAATTATCCGACGAGCCAAAAATACCGTGTAAAATGACAATATTCGAACCACTTTCTCCTGTTTTTCTACAATATAATTTCATTGAAAATTGTATAAATTACCATGCTGAGCTTCAAGAAATTTTCTCAAATTCAGGATGAATAATGTTATTGCTAATGTTTATATATCAAAAATTCATCTTTAATGAATAACTTTTTCAAAGTTCCCCTTTCTTTTTCAATATTACAAATAGCCTAAAAAGGCATATTCAAGCAAAATTATCTATTAAATCCCCTTTTAAAAAAACTTTTATAGCGATATTTAGTTTATTAAAATCAAATATACTGGCAAGAGGTAAATCTTCAAAAAATACTAAACTTATAGAGTTATAAATAAGTTATTTTATAATTGAATCTTTCTTTTCCAAAAAAAGGCAAACAACTAAACTTTTCAAACAAATAATTGCACTATACCTACAAATCAAGCGATTAGGCTATTCTTGTTTACAGTTTCTTAATAAAGGTATATTGTTCTTCCTAAAAAAAAGTTGTTATTTTGCAAACAAATTCAACAATTCAAATTCTAACTAAATTCCAAATTTTCAACATGAAAAAATTCTTTACTACAAAGGTAGTTATGGCAGTTTTCTTAGCTCTCATAGCCACTATTTCGAGTGTACAGGTTTTCGCTCAAGGATCGACCACTGCTGCTATATCTGGTACAGTAGTTGATGAAAAAGGAGATGCTTTACCAGGCGCAAATATTATTGCTATTCATGAACCAACAGGTTCACGCTATGGTACTGCAGCTCGTGCTGATGGTCGTTTCAACATTGCTAACATGAAAGTGGGTGGACCTTATAAAGTAACCATTTCTTTTGTCGGATTTAAAGACAATGTTAAAACTGGTATTAACCTTACACTTTCTCAAGACCTTCGCATAAATGCGAAAATGGAATCTGCTTCATCACAGATTGAAGAGATTAAGGTTGTAGCAGCAAGAAGCTCAGTGATTAATGCTGGTCGTACAGGTGCAGCTACGACTGTTGGAAATAAACAGGTAACAACTTTACCTACTTTAAACCGTTCATTAACTGATTTTGCTCGTCTTGACCCACGTTCAAACGGTGGTTTAAGTTTCGCTGGTCGTAGCAGTTCATACAATAACATCTCTGTTGACGGTGCTCTATTCAACAACACTTTCGGTTTAAGTGGTACTGTAGGTGGACAAGCTGGAGCACAACCAATTTCTGTTGATGCAATTGACCAGTTTCAAGTTAATATTGCCCCATTTGATGTTCGCCAAGGTATGTCAACTGGTGCCAGTGTAAACGTAGTTACTAAAAGTGGTACTAACGAATGGTCTGGTTCGGCTTATACATTTAACCGTAGTCAAAGTTTAGTTAGTGAGAAAATAGGTGATATTGAAAATAAGTATCCTACATTCAGCGTATCACAAATTGGTGGTCGTGTAGGAGGTGCTATTATCAAAAATAAGTTATTCGTTTTTGCTAGCTTTGAAAAAGAAAATAGAAAAGACCCAGGTTCTACCCGTGTTGCTACTCGTACAGGTGTAACTGCTGACCCTGCTACTACGTCTTCTGTTAAAGCAGAAGATTTGGATAAGTTAAAAGCTTTTTTATTAGAAAAATTTAATTACAATCCAGGATTATACGAAGGTTATGATAAATTAACTGAAAGTACTAAATTCAATGCACGTTTAGACTGGAACATTTCTGATAAACATAAATTGAATATTAAGTATAATACACTTCGTTCATTCTCTGATATTACTGCTTCAAATTCAGGTGCTTTATCTAATGGACGTGGACCAACAAGTACTAACTTACCTTTCCACGGTGGTTTATATAGAATCAATAATAATTTAGATTCATATATTGCAGAATTAAACTCAACTTTTGGTGGAAATATTGCAAATAATTTAACTGTTGGTTATACTCAATTGCGTGATTACCGTGAATCACCTGTAAATAGCACACCTTTCCCTACAGTTGATATTGGCAATGGTGCTGGTCAGTCAGCTACTTCTTTTGGTTTTGAACCTTTCTCTGCTAACAACATACTAGATACAGATGTCTTCCAAATTTCTGATAACGTAACTGTTTATTCAGGTAAAAATGTATTTACATTTGGAGCGGCATTTGAAAGTAATTCATTCCGCAACGGTTTTGCTCCAAATTATTATGGTGGTTATCAGTTTAATTCATTTGATGATTTTTATGCAAGTGTAAACAATGGAACTTCAAATGCACTTCAATATCGTCAACAATGGTCTAACACATCTTCTTTCCCTTTCGCTAAAATGAAAGGAAGTACGTTAAGTTTATATGCTCAAGATGAAATCAATGTTGGTAAAGGATTCAAAGTAACAGTAGGTTTGCGTGCAGATGGTACATCTTTCCCTGTTGAGAAAAATGCAACTACAACTAATCCTTACGTTCCAGCTCTTACATTCAGAGATGGTGTAAAGTTAGCGACAGATCGTTTTCCTGAGTTCACTTTGTTATGGTCTCCACGTGTCGGCTTCAATTGGGATGTTAATGAAGAAAAGAAAACACAAATTCGTGGTGGTTTTGGTATCTTCTCTGGTCGTGTACCTTATGTATGGTTATCTAATCAATTATCTAATAACGGTGTATTATTTGGTTCTGAAAGTATCAACAATCCTACTAACCGCCCTTTCAATGCTAATGTTGACGCTTATCGTCCAGCTGTAGATATTAACAATTTCAAACCTACGTCATATAACTTAGCTGTAACTGACGAAAACTTTAAATTCCCACAGATTTTCAGAGCAAATATTGCTGTGGACAAGAGTTTAGGTGATGGCTGGCTAGCAACATTTGAAGGTATTTATACAAAGGATATAAATGCTGTTTATTTGGACAACGTTAACTTACCAACTTCTCCAAGAAATGCACTAGGAGCTGATAATAGAGCAATCTACTATAATGTTAATGCTCTCGGTTTTCCATCAACTGCAAACAACAGAATCTATGGTTCGATTCCAACAGCACAAGGAGGAAACACAGCTGAAAAACCAAACATTTCTGATGCAATTTTAATGAAAAACACAAGTAATGGTTATAGTTATGCTTTAACAGGTACCCTTGCTAAAACATTCGATAGCGGTTTATTTGCAAGTATTTCATATACTTATACTGACTCTCGTTCTGTTAATGATGGTGGTTCTATCGCTCAATCTATGTGGCGTGACCGTGTAGTTGTAGGTAACCCAAATGCTGATGTTGCTTCTTATTCTAACTTCTTACAAACTCACCGCATTATAGGATTTGGTAGTTATAAATTGAATTATCTGAACAATAAAATGTCAACTACTTTTGGATTTACTTATTCAACTGGCCCTTCAGGACGTTACTCATATATCTATTCTGGTGATATGAATGGTGATTCTCAAACTACTAATGATTTGATTTATGTACCTAAAGACCAAAATGAAATCTTGTTGAGAGCTATTGGAACTTACACAGCTGCACAACAATGGGCTGATTTAGATAAATTCATTAGTCAAGACCCTTACTTAAGTTCAAGACGTGGTCAATATGCTGAACGTAATGGTGCTGTTTTACCTTGGTCAACAAACTTTGATTTTAAAATTATCCAAGATTTCAATATCGTAGTTGGAGGGAAAGTAAATACAATTCAATTAACCTTCGATATGTTCAATGCTGGTAATTTTGTAAATCCAAACTGGGGGTTAAACCAAACAACTTACCGTACTGCATTGTTAAATTTTGTAGGATATGACAATGCAGTTGGTGCTGTAAGTACAGGTTCTGTACCTACTGGTAAACCAATTTTCACATACCCTTATCAAAGTGGTACTAATCCATTAACAGAATCATTCCAAAAATCAACAGGTTTAGGTTCAAGATGGCAAGGACAAATAGGTATCCGTTATATCTTCAACTAATCATTATTGCAGATACAACAACCACAAAAAAACTCAGAGAAATTTCTCTGAGTTTTTTTGTTTTCAATCAATATTGCTTAGTGGAAAGTAATACTAAAGTACAGGCTTCTTCTACAATAATTCCTGCTGTTTTTGCTTTCTCTTCAAATACTTCATTTTCTGTTCCGGGATTAAAAATTATTCTTCTTGGTTTTAGTCCTAATAAATAATCATATAAATCAGGCTGATGATTAGGAGCAACGTACAAGGTAATCGTATCTATATTTTTGAAATCAGGATTACTCGTATTGATTTCTTTGCCTTCAATCTCCCCTGCTCTTTTTCCTAATAATTCCACTTCATGTCCCTTGGCTAACAGCATTTTAGTGGCTTTAAATGAATATCTTTCTGTATTTGTTGATGCTCCAACTACTAATGTTTTCATGTTTGTATGATTTTACCAATAATTTATTTTATTTTTAAACATTTTTCAGGAGGCTTTTAGTTCTTCCGAAAATTCAAGACCATTTTTATACAACTTATATGCACATTCCTGATACTTATGATGAATTTAGCCATTTTTGGGCTAATCATCAACAGGAGGCTATTTTGGCGTACACTAGCCAGAAAGACTCCTTTATCGTGGGCTTATTGCCTGAACAATCAGTAGCAATGCCAGCTATTCAACTATTTTATATTTTAGAAAAACGTTTCGGACAAACTGCATTGTACCAAGCTTTAAATCCAGATTTTACTGTTCCAAGTCCTGTTGCTCATCAAAAAGATACATCTTGGATTAAAACGGTCAATATGGTCGGTATTAATGTTCGTACCATTAGTAGTTTTTTTAATGTTGTAAAATATTCTCTTACTTTACCTACATCGCAATCTTCCATACATTTACTTCCTATTTGGGAATGTGGCGTTGTGGCTAGTTTGTACGGAATGGCAAGTTGGAATATTAATCCAGAATTTTACGATGAAGAATTAGCAAGAGCTTTCCCTCACTTGAATACCGTAGAAAAACAGTTAAAAGTAGTTTGTAATCTTTTACATTTAACTGGTAAGACGGTAGGAATGGATGTAATTCCGCATACGGATAGATACTCTGAAATAGCATTGGCTAATCCTCATTTTTTTGAATGGTTACAAAGAAAAGAGTTTGAAATCATTAATCATGATGCCAACTTACATGAAAAAGTTCAAGAACGTATTCTGGTCTTTCTTCAACAGTTTGGAGCAGTCGTTGACATAGAATATCCAAAAGAACCCGAAGTATTTTTCAATAATCAGTTATTTCCAGAAGAAAAAAGGTTACAAGTACTTTTTGGCGAAAAAAGTTATTTGTGGGTTAGAAATAAAAAAAGAAATCAATTAATCAGCTTTTTGTTTAATGAGGGTTATGAGCCTGTACCAGCTACGATGGCTCCGCCTTACAGAGGACTAGCAGTTGATAAACGTGAAGAAGCCAAAACAATTGATGAAGACGGCAGAGTATGGAGAGATTATACCATTTCAAAACCAGAAGCAATGTCAAGAGTTTTTGGTCCTTTGGCAAGATTCAAATTGTATGAAAGTTTAGACAACAACCAACATTGGGAAATAGACTTTTCAAGTCCACGAAAAGAAGTTTGGGAATATACAGCAGCAAAATATTTGGGTTTCGCCCAACAGTATAATTTTGATTTCATGCGTGGTGATATGTCGCATGTTCAGCTTAGAAAAGAAGGTACTCCAGCCAATCCAGATGAATATTATGACATTCATAAATATATCAAAGGAATAATTTGTCGAACAAAACCTACTTTTTCGTATTTTGCAGAGAGTTTCTTGGCTCCGCCCAATACAATGGCTTATGGCGTAGAAGAAGAACACCTTGAAGGTTCTGATGCCGATAGTACTTTAGGCGATTTACAATCAATGACATTGGGTTCTGAAACATTTGTTTCGGCATTTGCCCGTTATCATTCATTATTAAAAACATGTACTTTTGCGCCCAACTTTACCATTATTACAGCCGATAAAGACGACCCAAGATTTGATGAGTTTTACTTGAGAGGAAACGAAATTAGAATGTTCATGGGATTATTTTTAAGTGATATGCCTTCTTATATGAGCTTAGGCTTTGAACAGAGAGACGTCCACTTTAGTCCCGCTCCAAATGAACACTATACTAAATTGTATGTCTTTCAACTTACTGAAGGACCAAAAGCGACGCATTCAAAATATCAATGGGGAAAAAATGCTGAATTATTCAAAGGTTTGACTACCTTGAGAAAAATCTCGGAGGAAATTTGCTCTGCCATAGCAAAACAAAGTACACAGTGGCTTATTGCTCCAGATTTCACTGGAAAAAATAAAGTAATAGCATGGACACAAAGCGAGCATCCACAGTATCTATTTATCGTAAACTTGGATACTGAGCATGAAAGTGAAGAAATTTCATTTAAAAATATCGTAGAAGCTAAACATTTAGAGCATATTTTTACTTCTAATAAAAAAAAGGACATCACTTGTAATACAGAAAATATCCAAATTAATTTATTAGAAAAAGGAGAATATAGTATTTACCGTTATCAATTTTAAAGTAATGAAAAACATCTCATTACTTTAACCCCAGTAATATAACCACAAAAAAATTTAAGAAAAAAAACCAAATGATCGACAAAAAAACTGCTTTAGGAACCAAAAAAAGCGCAAGCTTTTGGAATGAAAAATGGGTAGATATTCCTTTTAACGAAGTTGAAAATCCACCTGTTTATAAGGTGTCAAACTATGGTCGTTTAAAGAGTTTCCAAAATGACCCAGTTCAAGGAGACATCATTAATGGATCTAAAATTCAAGGATATAAATCGTTGAATATTAGGGCAAAAGGAAATAAGTCATTAAACAGGTATGTTCATAAACTTGTAGCTGAATTCTTTTTAGAAAAGCAAAACGAAGAACAGAAATTTGTCATTCATCTTGATCATGACAAACTTAATAATCATTGGGAAAATCTAAAGTGGGTTTCTCGTGATGAAATGACTATCCATAACCGTGAAAATCCTGCGGTGAAAGATAGAGTAATTCCGAAACGTACCAAAAATTACAAATTGACTGAAAGTAAAGTTATCATGATTAAGAAAATGCTTAGGTCAGATAAAAACCGTTTGAAAATGATTGCCAAGCAATTTGGTATTACGCATACGCAACTCAACAGAATTCGTTCTGGCGAAAACTGGGGACATGTAAAATTAGAAGATTAATAAAAAATGGGTTTAGAATCTAAAAGTTCTAAACCCATTTTCAATTTGTCTATCAAAGCTACGCTTACTTCACTACAGCCAAGCGACTTACCAAAGTCTCCTCTCCTTTTGCATTCGCAGAAAAAATCAAGTAAATTCCTGTTTCAGCTCTTTTTCCATCTAAAGTTTTTCCACTCCAAACAGCAGTACCGCCGTTGGCTCTGGTTTCATAAACTAAATTTCCTGCAATGTCTGTAATTTTTACGAAGGCATTTTCAACCAATCCTTCAATACCAATTTGTCCTTCAAAATCTGGTCTAACAGGGTTCGGAAACACTTTTACATTTTCTGCAGCTTGACTATTGGTACTTTCGGTAGCAGTACCTCTGTATGAAACCAAACCTTTTGTTGTACGAATAAATACATTTCCTGAACTTTGTTCAAGGGTAATATAGTCAATAGCATTAGAAGGCAAAGGAGAATTACTTTCGGTGAAATTTGTGACTAATTCCGTTCCGTCGGCATTGAATAAAAAGATGCCGTTTAACGTTCCCATCCATTTTCTATTTCCTCCGTCTATGCCTATTGCCGTTACTGTTTCGTTTCCTAACAATCTTCTTCTTTCAAAAACGGGTGTATAAGCATCAAAATTTCTACCAGAAAAAACATTTGCAGGATTATCAAAAACAACTACGCCTCTGTCAGTACCAACCCACATTTGTCCGTCTTTATCCAATGCCAAAGTTTTCACAGTAGTACTTGGTAAATTGCCAAAACCTACGCCAGTGGTGATGTATTTTTGTTGATTACTGGTGTTTTTTACCATTATTCCACCAAAATTATTACTCCTAATCCATGTATTTCCTTCTAAATCTACTACGACAGAATCTTTTCTTTTACTGAATAAAGTATCTAAACTATTCGGACTGTAGGTTTTATAATTTCCTTCGACGTTACTCAAAAGTCCATTTTTATGATCTGCAATCCAATATTTCCCTTGTGAATCTGTCCTTAAAAATTGTGGAGATTGAATTTTGGCATCTGATACTTTTGTAAAAGTCAGCAAATCCATATCCAAAATATTTAGCTGACCATTGGCAATAAGGAAATATTTGTTGCCTGTAATATGGTTGATGGAGGTTATTTTATCAGAAAGTAATAATACACCAGATAATTTACCATTTTGATAAGAAGATACTCTTCCAGATTCTGCTGCGATAATAAGTCCATTCTGCCAATTTACCAAAGTACTTTGTTCTGCTGTCAGAGTACGCCAATTACCAAAAAATTGTAGATTAACATTACTGGCAAATTTAGCTTTGCGAATGCCGACAGAAGTAGCTAAAAAGATAGAATCACTTGCAAATTCTGTTTTATAAATCTTGATAGCATTACCATTTTCCCCTAAATTTTGATAGGTTTCTTTAATTTCCTCTTTTTCAAGGTCAAGAATTACTAAACCAAAATCATAAGCTAAATAAGCAAGGTTATTTTTGACTGAAATATGATTGACTACTTTACTGCCAAGAATTGAACTAGATTCTTTCAACAAAGAAATATTAGTGATTTTTGACGGTTCTGCCTTTTCATCAAGTTGCATCAAATCAATATTTCCAGTTTGGTAAGTAAGAATTAGCGTATTTTGATTGACAGCATAAGCAATTTTCACAATGCCAATTTCTGATAAACCATCAATTTTAGAAAGTTTAACGGATTCATTCGCTTTTTTATCATAATAAAAAAAGCCATTTTCTGTCACGCAGTAAATCTTATCTTGAACAATGGCAATATCTTTTGCGCTAGTATAATTGAAGTACGTTTGCCAAGTACCAATTGGGACTTGTGCTAAAATTTGAGAAGAAATACTAACATTCAATAAGCAAGAAAAAATTAGCAGATTTAAGATAAACCTATGAGAGTTTTTAGGTTTAAAAACTGTTTTGCTTCTTTTTGACACTTCAACAAGCATAAATTTTTATGTTATAAATGAAAACATTTTCTACATCTTGCTTCATAGCTATCGGTTTCACCTAGCATTACTTGTTCTTTTCCAGCAGCTTTTCTGTATGAATAATTGGCAACGTCGCCACAAACCATACACACTGCGTGAACTTTTGTAATGTATTCTGCAATAGCCATTAGCGCTGGCATTGGACCAAAAGGATTGCCTTGAAAATCCATATCCAAACCCGCAATAATTACTCTTTTTCCATTAAATGCCAAAGAATTTGCTATTTCAACGATTCCTTCATCAAAAAATTGGGTTTCGTCGATACCAACGACATCACAATCACCAGAAAGTAAGAGGATTTCATGCGAAGATTGTATTGGTGTTGAACGAATTGAGGAAGAATTATGCGAAACAATATCTTGATGATGATAACGAACATCAATGGCTGGCTTAAAGATTTCTACTTTTTGCTTTGCTATTTTTGCTCTATTCAATCTACGAATTAATTCCTCTGTTTTACCAGAAAACATTGAGCCACAGACTACTTCTATCCAGCCTGTTTTCTTTCCATTTTGTTGATGTTGGTTATGATACGGTTCAATAAACACTTCGCTAATTATTTTTGGTTCTAAAAAATCTATCTTTTTACGAAGATAAAGAATTTAAAATGGATGATATGAAATTATCTTTTAAAGACAAAAAATTGTAAATTGATTAATAACAAAATAATACAAAAAAGCAGTAAATAAATTGTCTTATTTAAAGATTTTTTAGTATTATTGTGCTTACTTAACCATAAATCACTAATACAACATGAAAACGATTAATCAATGGCTCGACGAATACGGAGAAAGCCATCAAAACCCCACGAACAAAACTGTTCATTGGATTTGCGTTCCACTCATTTTTTTTAGTCTTTTAGGGCTACTCTATAGCATCAAACTTTCATTCTTTAGTCTGGGCAATATTCAAGGTAACGTTGCATTAATTGTGCTAACGCTCACACTGATTTATTACTTTAATCTTTCAAAACCCTTATCTGCTGGGATGTTTCTATTTTCAGCCATTTGTTTATTTATTTGTTATTTGATTGAAGGTTCTGCTTTTGTACCGCTTTGGCAAGTATGCGTTACCATTTTCGTTTTGGCTTGGATTGGGCAATTCTGGGGGCATAAAATTGAAGGAAAAAAACCTTCCTTCTTCAAAGATTTACTCTTTTTAATGATAGGCCCAGCTTGGTTAATGAGCTTTATTTACCAACGTTTGGGGATAAATTATTAAAAATAACAATTGTATAAATTGACAACATTCTAACAGCACTCCTTGTCCTTAAAACTTACCATCCATACTATTTCAGGATAAAACAGTATCAAGTAGTTAATATTTGATACTGTTTTCGTTTTCAGCCATTTAACTGAAAGCATCTCAAATTTCAAACTTAAATCAACCAAAACCATGTTTGTAATTATTTTAGGTATCATCGTTTTAGTAGTAGGCTTTGCTATTAATACTCCTTCTTTATCAATTGCACGTTTTTCTCGCCCAGTTAAAGTTGTTGGAAGTATTATTGTTGGAATCGGTTTTCTCAATGCTGGTGTTAAACAAATTGATGCAGGCGAAGTAGGCGTACAATCATTATTCGGAAATGTAAATCCTAATACTTTATCAAGTGGACTAAACTTTGTAAATCCTTTAGCTGAAGTACAAACCTTTGATACCAAAACGCAAAACTACACGATGTCGGCAATACACGATGAAGGAAGTAAGAACGGCGACGATGCAATCAGGGTACTAACCGCCGATGGTTTAGAAGTAATTATCGACTTAACAGTTTTGTACAGAATTGTTCCTGCCGATGCTCCAAAAATTCTAAAAGAAATTGGCTTAGATTATAACGACAAAGTTGTTCGACCAATCACAAGAACAAAAATCAGAGATAATGCCGTTTATTATGATGCAGTAGCACTTTATTCTACCAAAAGAGATGAATTTCAAACGAGAATTTTCAAATCTATTGAAAAAGATTTATCAAAAAGAGGTTTGTTGCTTGAACAATTATTAATCCGAAATATCAATTTACCAACTTCTGTAAAACAAACGATTGAATCTAAAATTAATGCAGAACAGGAAGCTCAAAAAATGCAATTTATACTCCAAAAAGAAAAACAGGAAGCCGAACGTAAACGAGTTGAAGCACAAGGTATAGCCGATTATCAGAAAATCCTTTCTACTGGTTTGAGTGATAAACAATTGCAATACGAAATGATAAAAGCGCAAAAAGAATTAGCGCTTTCACCCAATGCTAAAGTTATTGTTTTAGGTGGCAAAGGAAATACGCCAATAATTCTAGGAGATAAATAAAACAAAAAGCCTGTTTCCAGAGTGGAAACAGGCTTTTATTTGAATAGATTTGAAAAATTTAGTTTGATAATTCAAACAATTATTTTCTATCAAATCTTATTTTCCTTGACCATTCGCCAATAATTGGAAGAATTGATCCAATTTAGGAGTTACGATAATTTCAGTTCTACGGTTCAATTTACGTCCAGCAGAATTTTCGTTTGAATCTTTAGGAGCAAATTCAGAACGTCCACCAGCAGTCATACGCTCAGGAGCTACACTAAATTTAGTTTGTAACAAACGAACAACTGAAGTAGCACGCTTAGTACTTAAATCCCAGTTATCTTTCAAACAGTCAGTAGCGATAGGTACACTATCAGTATGACCTTCAACTAAAATATCTAACTCTTTGTGGTCATTCACAACTTTAGCCACTTTTTCTAAAACTGTTTCAGCTTTTGAATTGATAACTGCGCTACCCGATTGGAAAAGCATTTTATCAGAAATTGAGATATACACAACTCCTTTTTTCACTTCTACCGTTACATCATCATCATTTACATCAGCTAATGAACGTTTCAATGTCATTACTAAAGCTAAATTCAAAGAATCTTTACGTTGAACAGAAGAGTTCAAGTCTTTGATGTATTTGCTTTGGTCGTTCAAAGTTTCCAAAGATTTTTTGATACTTTCAGCACCAGCTTTGCTCACGATAGAAAGATCCGACATTCTGTCTAACAAATTAGTGTTAGTTTTTTTCAAATAGTCGATTTGATCTTCTAAGCTTTTCAACTGTTTAATCTTAGCTTGCAAATCTCCATCTTTCGATTTCAAATCAGCTTCTAAACTTGCTCTTGTTTTATCACAGTCGTTTAAGTCCGCTTTAGCTTTGGCAAGAGAGCTTTCAGTGCTTGCTTTGAAGTTAGCATATTCCGCTTGAGCAGCTGTTAGTTTTTTCTTACTCACGCACGAAGACATGATTACTATTGATGAGGCAAACAAAATTAATTTTTTCATACTTTTTTAGTTTTAATGCTAATTGCTCTATTAAAATTTGAAACGAAAATACTATAAAAAAATTACATAATTGTCATGATTTGTCTTTAGTATAAGCATAAAAAAGGTCAAATCATGTCAAATTTCATGGATTAGTACGTATATCCCAAAATAAGTCAAAACAAGATTTGATAAGTTCAAAATATTTCCTCTATAAATCTTCAAAGAGTATTTATCCTGAAATTAGACAATCAGGAGAATCCAAAAGTACTAAGTAAAATTCTACAAAATAGAAAATTCTTGCTCAATTTCCCTGACAATTATTCCCTTTTGAGCCTTCTAAGTAACATTCATATTTTCGATTTTGTCAAAAAATTAATACTTTAGGATAAACAAAAATATTAATCATGAAAAAAATTGTACTAACAGCTAGTTTTCTAGCCCTGTTTGGAAACTTCACAAAAGCTCAAAAACTAAATTCAACTGAAAAGAAAATTGTTGACTACATCAATCAGCAAATGCCACAAACTGAACAACTCCTCAAAAAGATTGTAAATATCAACAGTGGAACGATGAATACCGAAGGCGTTCGTGAAGTAGGCGGTATTCTCAGAAAAGAATTCGATGAAATTGGCTTTAAAACTGAATGGATTTCACTTCCAGATTCGCTCAACCGTGCGGGGCATTTAGTGGCAGAACGAAAAGGGAATCAAGGTAAAAAAGTATTTCTTATCGGTCATTTAGATACTGTTTTTGAAAAAGCAATGACTTTCACTCCTTACACTTATCTAAATGATTCTACCGTTACAGGACAAGGAGTAAATGATATGAAAGGTGGCGACATTGTTTTATTAGCTGCATTGAAAGCACTTCATCAAAATGGTTTACTTGAAAATACTTCACTTACTGCCTATTTCACTGGAGATGAAGAAAGTGCAGGCCGACCAACCAGTATTAGTAGAAAAGATTTTATAGAAAGAGCTCAGAAAAATGAAATCGCCTTGGCTTTTGAAACTGCCGTTAATTTGAATACCGTTGCTACAGCTAGAAGAGGCGCAAGTGGGTGGAAATTAAATGTAAAAGGCGTGATGGGACATTCTTCAACCATTTTTAGCCAACAAGCTGGTTATGGTGCAATTTATGAAGCTGCAAGAATCTTGAATGAATTCAGAGAAAAACTAAGTACTGAAAAATACTTGACTTTCAATCCGGGATTAATCATGGGTGGTTCTGAGATTAACAATAACAATGAAACCATTGGAAAAGATAATATTATTTCTCCAAGAGTAATGGTTTCAGGAGATTTGAGATTTCTTACTGAAACTCAGAAAGAAAATGCTAGGCTAAAAATGAAAGAAATTGTTGCTCAAAGTTTAAATAAAACAAAAGCTGAAATTGTTTTCTCAGACGGTATTCCAGCGATGGAACCAACTCCTCAAAACGAACAATTACTGGCTGTTGTCAATAAAGTAAGTTTGGATTTAGGTTTTGGTGAAGTAAAAGCTGGCGACCCCGGTTCAAGAGGTGCAGGCGATATTTCTTACATTGCCAAATATGTTGCTTGTTTGGATGGTTTAGGTGCTTCAGGCAAAGGGGCTCATGCTCCAGGAGAAACTATGAACATTAAAGAATTTCCAAAATTAGTACAAAGAACAGCTTTGCTCATTTATAGATTAACCCGATAAAACAAAAGCGGTTGTTTCAGATTAGAAACAACCGCTTTTTTATGATAAACTATCAGAAAAATTAAGCTACTGTAGAGCTCATTACTTCTGTTTGTTTACGAATTGATTCTAAGTGAACCAATTTGAACAATTCTTCAACGAATTCAGGATACAAGCCTAAACCACTTGCTTGTTTAGCACGGTCAGCATGAACTTGTTTCCAACGATCTAATTGTAATACTGCAACGTTGTTATCACGTTTGTATTCACCTAATTTCTCAACGATAGCCATACGAGCTGCTAATACTTCCATTAATTCACGGTCGATATTATCAATTTTAGCACGCATTGCTGCTAATTCGTCAGTAAATTCAGCACCATAATTTGCTTGACGCACTTCTAATTCACGTAACATTGTTCCTAAAGCTTCAGGAGTCAATTGTTGTGAAGCATCAGACCAAGCAGCATCTGGATCACGGTGAGTTTCGATAATCATCCCGTCATAATTCAAATCAAGAATTCTTTGAGACAATTCCATCAACAACGAACGCTTTCCAGCCATGTGAGATGGGTCACCGATGATAGGTAATTGAGGAAACAAACGTTTCATCTCAACAGCCATTTGCCACATTGGTGAGTTACGATACTTTACTTCTTGAGCATTAGAAAAACCACGGTGAATAGCACCTAATTTTTTAATGCCTGATCCTTGCAAACGTTCAAAAGCACCAACCCAAAGTGCTAAGTCTGGATTTACAGGGTTTTTAACTAATACAGGAATATCAACACCTTTAAGAGCGTCAGCTAAATCTTGTACGTTAAAAGGGTTCACTGTAGTTCTAGCACCAATCCATAATACATCTACTCCATATTTAAGAGCAAGTTCGATGTGTTCAGGAGTTGCTACTTCGATAGCTAATGGTAATCCAGTTTGTTTTTTTGCTTCAACAAGCCATTTTAAAGCTGGTTCTCCCATTCCTTCAAAACTTCCTGGACGTGTGCGTGGTTTCCACACACCTGCACGCATGATATGGGCATATCCTTCTGCTTTAATTCTATTAGCAGTTTCCAACACTTGTTCTTCCGTCTCGGCTGAACATGGACCTGCGATAATCAAGGGTTTGCCGTCAGTTTTTATCCATTCCTGCATCGGCACTACATCTAAATTTGCGTTCATTTGGCAAACAGTATTAAGTAAAATCAACTGCTATTATCTATACTCTATCAATTTCTATTCTCTAAGATTCTAAAATCCTCAAAAAAATTAATTTTTTTTCAAACAACAGTTAACAAATTTTCAAAACATTATTTTGTAACAAACAGTATCAACCTCCATAATATTTCATTTAATATTGTAAAAGCTTTATTTAAATTTGATTAAGCTCTCTCTCTAAAATCTGAGTAAATACTAAACTAAAAAATTTAATCCGATAAAATTTGTTTTTGTATTATTCTAATATGCTATATTTGCACGTTTTAGTAAAACAACTGACGACTCTCTAAATCATATTAAACTGATTATCAATCAATAAATTATCATTCAGTTTTAATTTATATACGATTATTCGTCTGTAACATGACCAAAATGCCAGCCACATCAACCATTAAGGAGTCCACAAAAGTTAGTTTTGAAGATACTTCAATCGCTTTTTCTTCAAAATCTAACTTACAATTGAAGAAGATTTATTTAATCTTCGCAAGTATGAACCAGAATTGGCTCGTAAAGTTAGGGACTTTTTTTATCAAACTCTTTATTTTTCTTCATTTTCCCATAAAAAAACTCATAAAAGTTACTGTGTTTGAACAGTTTTGTGGTGGAGAAACTTTGCACGAATGTAATAAGACAATAGAAAATTTGGACAAATCTCATATTGGCACAATATTAGACTATTCAGTAGAGGGCGAAGACAATGAAAAAAGTTTTGACAAAACTACTCAAGAAGTATTGCTAACGATTGAAAAAGCCAACGAGAACATTTCTATTCCTTTCGCAGTATTCAAAGTAACAGGTATTGCAAGTATGGATTTACTTGAAAAAATCCAGAATGAGGAAGAATTAGATAATGATGACAAAGCCGCTTTCGAAAGAGTAAGAGAAAGAATGAACATCCTTTGTGGAAGAGCTCATGCTTTGAAAGTAAGAATCTTTGTTGATGCAGAAGAATCTTGGATTCAAGATACTATCGACACCCTTACTTATGGCATGATGGAAAAATACAACCAAGAGGTTTGTATTGTTTATAATACTTTCCAGATGTATCGTAAAGATATGTTGCAAAATTTGAAAGATGCTACTCAACATGCTCGTGAAAGTAATTTCCTTTTAGGTGTAAAATTGGTAAGAGGCGCTTACATGGAAAAAGAACGTCAGCGTTCACACGAAGAAAATTATTGTGAACCTGTTCATGAAACAAAAGCAGCAACCGACCACGACTATAATTTAGGCGTTGATTTTTGCGTAGAAAACAGAAATATCATTTCGCTTTGTGTAGGTACTCATAACGAATTTAGTTGTAAACATTTGGTTGATTTGATGCAAAAAAATCAAATAGCTCCAGCCGATAAACACTTCTATTTCGCTCAACTTTTGGGGATGTCGGATAATATTTCGTACAACCTTTCAAAAGCTGGTTATAATGTAGCAAAATATGTTCCTTATGGTCCAGTAGAAGCTGTAATGCCATATTTGTTCCGTCGTGCAGATGAAAATACTTCTGTTTCTGGACAAGCAAGTAGAGAATTTACTTTAATCAAACGTGAAATTGTGAGAAGAAAAAGACTAGCTTTTCACAAAAAATAATATTATTTGAAGCTATTATACTTTTAGATTAAATATTTCGTCACAAAGACAGTTAACATAAGTGTTTCTGACTTTGTGACTTTTATTTTGTAACTTGCGAAGATTATCATTTTCATTAAAATCCAACAATTCATATCAGTTTTTCCAACCAATCGCTCAAATTCAATATGTTTCGTTCCCCATATAAATACTTTTGGCTTACCTTTTTGCTTATTGTTATTGACCAAATTATTAAAGTAGCTGTTCATAAATATTTGCAATATGAAGGTAATGAAGTACCAATCATTGGTAATTTATTCAAGTTGCATTATGTATTAAACAAAGGAATGGCATTTGGGATGACCCTCGAATTTATTCCTAAGCCATACGGCAAAATTGTTTTAAGTTTGTTTAGAATAGTGGCGATGTTTGGAATTGGCGCTTACTTGGTATCATTGGCACGTAAAAAAGCTCATGTAGGTTTGTTGTGGAGTATTGCTGCCATTTTAGGTGGAGCCATTGGGAATGTGGTTGATAGTACTTTTTATGGAATCATCTTCCATAATGCTCCTTTAGATTCTCCTACTCCTTGGTTTCATGGACAAGTAATTGATATGTTCTTTTTTGATATTTATCAAGGTTGGTTACCTGACTGGTTACCTATTTGGGGAGGAACTTGGTATTCAACACCAATTTTCAATTTTGCAGATGCTTCTATTTTTTGTGGTGTTGTAACCATTTTGATTTTCCAGAATAAATTCTTTGAAGAACCAAAAGTTAAAAACGAAACTGTAGCATCTGAAAATGAAGTTAATGCAGATGATAATGAAGTAAGTACATTTGAAAATATTGAAAATGTTGACACTGATTTACAGGAAGAAACAACAGAAGAATCAGAAAGTAAACCTCAAGAATAACAAATAAAATTTTGTTTGAGTATAAAATGAAATCAGAAATTATATTATCAATACTTTGGATAGTTTATGGTGTTTTCCATAGTTTAACTGCCACTGAAAGTTTTAAAAATCTTCTCAAATCAGTTTTGGGAAGATTTTCTATTTATTATCGACTGATTTATAACATCTTAGCAATTGTATTAATTTTGCCTATTATTAAATTTCAGCTTGATTCTCCAACAGAATTATTGTTAGAAAAATCAATCATGAATCAAATTTTGGGAGGTTTAATGATGGGCTCTGGAATATTTCTTGGCTTTTCAGCTTTAAAACAATATGATTTATCTGAGTTTTTAGGAACAGATGTTCTCAAAGATTCAAATAAAAAGAAACAGCCATTATTAATTAAAGATGAACTATCATCAATCGTTCGTCATCCACTTTATTTGGGGATATTGATTTTTTTGTGGGGAGCTTTTGGCTTTTTCGGAACATCCTTGCATTTAGTTACGGCAATCAGCTTAACTTTTTATATCAGGATTGGGATTCATTTTGAAGAAAAAAGATTAGTAAAGGAATTTGGGAAGCAATATGAAAAATATCAAAAAGAAGTACCGATGTTGATTCCTAAAATAAGTGATGGAAAATAAACCATCACTTAATGATTGGTAAGGTTTCTGAAAACTTCTTCCATTGTTTTTCCAGAAGTTTTCAAGACCGAAAGCGAACTATCATTTACGATTTTTCCGTGATTAATGATGACTACTCTATCACAAATCGCTTCTACTTCCTGCATGATATGTGTTGAAAAAACAACTGTTTTTTCTTTTCCAATATTTCTAATAACGCCTCTAATTTCAGCTAATTGGTTGGGGTCAAGTCCAGTAGTAGGTTCATCTAAAATCAGCACTTTAGGGTCATGAATAAGTGCTTGTGCCAAACCTACCCGTTGACGATAGCCTTTTGATAATTGTCCGATTTTCTTTTTCTGCTCTAGTGTAAGTCCAACTAAATCAATTACTTCAGCAATTCTATTTTGCAGTTTTTGTCCTTTTATCTGATAAAGTCCGCCCACAAATTGCAGAAATTCCTTCACATACATTTCTAAATATAAAGGATTGTGTTCTGGTAAATAGCCGATATTTCTTCGTACTTCCATCGCATCTTGCTGTACATCGTAGCCACAAACTTCAATTTTTCCTGAAGTAGCAGTAAGATAACAAGTAGCGATTTTCATCGTTGTGGATTTTCCAGCACCATTTGGGCCTAAAAAGCCAACGATTTCACCCTCATTTGCTTCGAAAGAAATATCATTTACGGCACTTTGCGTACCATAAATCTTCACTAAATTCTGAATTTTTAAAGACATAAATTGAAAGGTAAGAATATGATAAAATTCAGGAATGAATGAAAGTTTTATTCCTGAATTCTTTGTTTGCAACAATTATTGTCCAAACATACTTCCTAAATCCATTCCAGGAATATTTGGCATCAAACCTTGGGTAGCTTTTTGAAGATGGTCTTTGATTTTATCTTCAATATTTTCCATTGCATTATTGGTAGCGGCTACAATTAAATCTTGTAAAACTTCACGGTCAGAAGGTTTAAGTAAGTCTTCGTCAATTTCAATTTTCAAGATTTGTTTTTTCCCATTTACCGTAGCAATTACCATCCCTGCTCCTGCTTCGCCAGTTTCAACAATTGTAACTAATGATTCTTGAGCCTCTTTCATTTTCGCTTGGAGGTCTTTTACTTTTCCAAGCATTCCCATCATATCAAACATAATCTTCGTATTTTTTGGTAATAATTTTTCTTTGCAAGTTACAACACTATTCATTTAACACAAAAAAGAAAACTCATGTTGCGCATGAGTTTTCTTTTGAAAAAATTAATTACTAATAAGTCAAAAATAATGTTCCTTCCTTAGTAATCATTTGTCCTGTAGCATCTTCTAGTTCTAATTTATACACATACATTCCTTGCAATGCTTTTTCACCATTCTTCAAAGTACCATCCCAACCTAACTGAGAATTATTTGGATAATTATCTGTTTCTCCATAAAAAACAGGATTTCCCCAACGATCATAAATACTCATTTTTAGTTTTTGAACAAATCTACCATAAACAATAAATTGATCATTCACACCATCATTATTCGGAGTAAAAGCATCAGGACTCAATAAAAGTGATGGTCGATAAATTCTTACAATGTTAGAATGAGTATTTTGACTAATACTTCCTGTAATAGGTTTAGCTTCGATTTGAAGATAAATTACTTGCCCTTCGCTATCTGGCAAACCCTGTGCATTAAAAGCATAAGTATTTTTCAGGTTATTTGCCAAAGGTTTTATTACTAGTCGAGTGGCAGGGTCAATTTTATTAACCCGATAAAAATCAGTTGCAATCGAAAATGATGATTCTGGCGTCCAGTTAATAACAGAAACTGATGAGGATAAGAAAATACTACAAACTTTTTCAGATGGCACCGACTCTCTGTCACACAAATCTTTCCAAGTCATATAATAACAGAAAGATTGTTTATTTATATCAGCTGTGGCATCATCAATTGTATTGGTTGTCGGTACTGTTGCTTGCAAAAATTGATAAGAACCGTTATAAGAATCTGCCCGATAAAAACGGTATTCTAGCATTTCAGTTGGAGTGGGTTCATCAGTACCCGATTCAAAAAAACCCTTGACGTTGATTAAATTATTTGTTGCTTGAACATCAGCGAAAACATTGGCAATTTTAGCAAGCGGTTTTGTTGAAGTAGCTTTAATTGTCAAGAGTTGAGATGTAGATTTTTGTCCATAATTAGTAATAACTCTGTAGATATAATCTTTCCCACAAACAACATCATCGTCGGTAAGCGTAAGCGTTGAAATATTATTAATTGCTGGAAAAAATTTATCAATTGTTACTCCGTCAGTTAATAATCTTTCAACACGGTAGTCGTTATAGACTCCTCCAGTGACATTTGTTAAAGCTCTTAACCAAGAAACCTGAACCGCACTGTTGACCATCGCTAAATTTGCTGGTGTAGTACAAACCTCTTCAGTGCTTAAATTAGCAAGGTTAACATTTGTTGTTATAGGACAATTGGCGTCAACAGCCTCAGTTCTAAAGCAATATTGTCTGTTAGCATTTGGTACAATTACTCTAACTTTATCAAATGTAGTCGTTGAAGTAGAAGTATAATTTGATACAGGATTTGTATAATCATAATTAACCGTTGTGAGTGGGTCTCTCATAAATACTTTTCGCTGAATATTATTTTGGGCAAAAACAGCCATTTCAAATTCACTCGAAGTAGCAGTACCAGTAATTGAAGAAATTAAAGGACGTGCAATCGTATTTCCAGTCATTGAAATTGAGGGAGAAGTATAAGTTGGAGCTGGGCAAGTTCCTGTTTTAGATTGTCCTACGATTGTAATTATTCTATCAAAATTATCCGGAATTGGGCCACTAGATACAGTCTGTGGATACGATGTAGGTTTTACATTAAAAGTAGGGTTAAATAAACTTCCAACAGCCGAAAATGTCACATTATATTCATCGTAATTATTGTTCGGGTCAGCCTCCAATTTCAACCTAATTAAATCACCACCACAAACACTATAAGTAGCTACTGGAGTACTTGGCTTAATAATTTCAATGACTTGGCAAGCATGATGGTAATCACTCGTCGTTCCATTTCCAGAATTATCTCCTTGGGTAATTACATAAATACCTGGGCCAGTGTACCAAGACGATGACGTATTTATTGTAATTGAAGCATCTCCACCGATTGTATTATAACTAGCACTTGCAGTACTGGGTGTAGAAGGCGGAACAGACAAGGAATTATACTGAGCTACTGGCATCAACCAATAATTAACACCTGTTGTACTGGTAGCATTAATTGTATTTTTTAAAGTTACGGTCTCTCCTTCACAAATTTTAACTGGAATGTTATTAGAGGCTGTACTATTACCATCGCCATCACCTGTCACTTGTACTTTAACGCCGTTAATACTGAACTCTCCTTGTGCAGTTCCGGGTGGTTCAGCTTTATTTTTACATTGCGCATAAACATTGACAGACATCAGTATCATAACAAGCTGAGTCATCAAAATTTTTACAATTTTATTCAAAATAATATCCATTTATACAAAGTAAATTTCTTCAATACTATACGCAAAAATTGTGCTATAAACTTTTCAAGACTTTTGATTCAGGAATATTTTCTAGTTTATTCCAACAAATTACGACAGAAAATCTACTAGAACTGTCAATAACAGATAGAAAGATGATGGATTAAGCTGTTGGGAATTGCCTTAACAAACAAATTTATTACATATTTTTGACTATCCGAGGCTTTAATCTTTAACGCAACGGAACAAAAAATCGTACCTTTGAGGTTATAAAAATACAAGTGAATTGTAATGACGAAGCAACCTCTGAGCCTAGATTCAAGATTTTACCAAGAAAACAATGTCAAAGATAAAATTAGATAGTATCGAAGAGGCGATTGAAGCAATTCGCCAAGGACAAATTATCATCGTTGCCGACGATGAAGATCGTGAAAACGAAGGAGATATGATTTGCGCTTCTGAAGCAATGACTCCTGAATTAGCCAATTTTATGATTCGTGAAGGACGTGGTTTGATGTGTGTTACACTCACCGAAGACCGTTGCAAAGAATTGGATTTAACCATGATGGTTGGTTCAAATACAGCTACTCACGAAACACCATTTACTGTTTCTGTAGATTTATTGGGAAATGGCTGTACAACAGGTATTTCAGCACATGATCGCTCTAAAACGATTCAGGCTTTGGTAGATGAAAAAACTAGACCTGAAGATTTAGGCAGACCCGGGCATATATTCCCCTTGAAAGCAAGAACAGAAGGTGTTCTTCGCAGAACTGGACATACCGAAGCTGCCATGGATTTTGCTAAATTAGCAGGTTTCAAGCCTTCTGGCGTATTGATTGAAGTATTGAACGAAGATGGTACGATGGCTCGTTTACCAGATTTAAGAGCTATTGCTGATAAATTTGATTTGAAATTAGTAACCATCAAAGATTTAGTAGAGTATCGTTTAAAGCATGAAAGTTTAATCAAACGTGAAATTGGTGTTGATTTACCAACGGAATTTGGTCATTTTGATTTGATTGCTTTCAAGCAAATCAACACTGGTGAAACGCATTTAGCTTTAGTAAAAGGTACTTGGGAAAAAGATGAACCTGTTTTAGTACGTGTTCATAGTTCATGTATTACAGGTGATATTTTTGGTTCTTGTCGTTGTGACTGTGGAGAGCAATTACACCGTGCGATGGAAATTGTAGAAAAAGAAGGCAAAGGAGTAATTTTATACATGTTCCAAGAAGGTAGAGGCATTGGTTTAATCAACAAATTAAAAGCCTACAAACTACAAGAAATGGGACGTGATACGGTGGAGGCTAATCTTGAATTAGGCTTTAAAATGGACCAAAGAGATTACGGAGTAGGTGCTTCTATTTTAAGAGATTTAGGTTTAAGTAAAATTCGTTTGATTTCGAATAATCCAAAGAAAAGAGCTGCGTTATTGGGTTATGGTTTAGAAATTGTAGAAACAGTACCTATTGAAATTGACTCAAATCCTCATAATGAGAGCTATCTTAAAACAAAAAGAGATAAAATGGGTCACACCATTATGGGACATAAGTAAAAATTAGGGCTTAGTTTGATTCTCTTGAAAATAGAACTTGTTACTATTATAATAAAATCCACTCATCATCTGAGTGGATTTTTCATTTTATTTGAACTAATTCATTTAAAACAACCCACCACCTCACTTAATAAAAACCTGTAATTCAAATACTTGAAGAGTAAATACAGCATAACCATGCAATAATAAGTAACTATGTATCAAAGGGAAATAGCAACTAATAAAAGCGAGAAAAAATGTATTTAATCCCATAATTATAGCATTTGTCAAATGAAACAATACCCCAATTACAATAAAACTAATAAATACCTCCTGATTACAAAAAATACTAACAAAGAAAAAAGCCTCCCAACAAAAAACAATCCATGATAGCAATCGAGATATTCTAATGTTTTTGGATAATAAATTGTACCCATAAGTATTCCCATAAATATCATTTCCCATAATTCCAACTAATGCCTCTCCATTCCTCCATACTTTGGCAGTTAGTTTGGCATAACCTGAAATAAAATAACTAAACAATAATTGTAATGAAATAAATGAAAATACAATATCTCTTACAATAATAGTATTATGGATATAAACCAATAATAAACAAGTAGCTATAATGAAAATTACTTGATCAGAGCCATCCATTCCATAAGCACTTCTTGCAGAAAAAATCAGCAAACTTAAGGCTATAATAAAATAGCAAGGAGTTAGAATAAACGTAAGGTCGGTAATAATTGAAATTAAGGAGGTAATGAGAAAAATAACTGTTACTATTTTTATCCCATTGTCAGAACATAGCTTATCAAATATTGGGATTTTTATAAAAATAGGATGTCTTAATTGTAAAACATCCCAACTTAATAAATCATGCTTCGGCTTTTTATAAAGCAATTTTTCAAGTGCATAAACAATACAACAAATGCCACAAATTAATTTTGTTGAGCTAAGTATTTCTAGTTGAATGTTCATCTTTGATTAAATGTACTTTAGATAAAAGTAATAATTCAGTGTTTTCACTTTTATTGATAGAACAGCTTGCCATTAAAGCGAACTGTATAAACGAACATTCATCATTAGTATTGATATTGATTTGGGAAATGTAATTAAGTACTGTTAAATACGAAATTGAGCCTATTATTACATTTTCATTATCCTTGTTCGTGGATGCTACGTTGGCTAATTCAATAGTTATATCTAAAAATGATTTTCGGGATTTTCGTCCTGGATTCCATATCGCATCAAGTAAGCTTCTAGGAGGTAAAAGTTGTATTTCACGCCAAGGAGAAGTATCGCCGTTTTGCAAAAACTCACGATGTAAAATATGATAATTATGCTTAATTGGAGTTGGGCAAAAGAAACGCCAATCAGGAATAATACCAAAGGGGTCTTTTACTCTTAGCTTATAATTACCAGTCAAAGGAAAATGAAACACAACTGTTAATATAAGCCAAGATGAAAAGAACACAAGTATCGCATATTCGTATATATCCATTAAATAAATTTATTAATATTTATGAATTAGAAAGTTTCTACGAATTTTCAATATTTCAGAGGCAGCAGCAGACACACTGATTTGCTTTAAAACAGCATCAGGTAAATGAATATCATAAGGATCAAAAGCATAATTTGGAATCACAAAATCTTCATTCCGTTGAGGGCAGCATATACCAGTAGCAAGACTTACAGCAACAGCAATAGCAATTAAACCTGTAGCATAACCGAGTGGATTTGTACCAATGTTCAATTCAAATTGATTAACTGGTAGTTGTTTGAGAATATCGGCTTCAGCTTTCGTTAAATTAGGTTCGTGTAAAACAATAAACCCTTGAAGTTCTTCTTTTAAATTTTCTTTCTTGTAATGCTGGATTAATTTAAAATCTTCTTCGGATATTCTCCCACCATTATAAGGAAAAGATGCACCAACTACTTTTATTTTTTCTGGAACAAAAAAACCTTCTAAAAGTGTTTTTCCTCCATATCGTACTGAAGCAAGTAAATTCTGTTTTTTTTGAAGCAACACAGCATCTTCTAATGCTATTTCTTTAATGCCGCTAAATTGCTTCATAAACTTTTCTATAATTATTTGCTCTGTTCCATTCCCCTCTTTTAGGTATTTGTACATTTCATCTAAGAGAGGTTCTCCTTTTTTGGCAATAAACAATGTAGCTGTCCCTTGTTGGGTTAATAGCATTTTACTTTTTTTAAGATCAGGTTGGTACTTTAAAACTTCTAAACCAGAAGACTTAAAAGACCTTGATTCTGTTTCAATCGTAGCCAATTTCAATAGTTCTAATGTTTCCATTTTTTTATGATTTAATTGTTAAAAGAATTATTCAATTCTAGCATGGAGTAATGCGCATTCTTGATGAATGATGCTAATATCCATTATTATAACTCATAAGATAAATTGAAAAAAAGACGAGTTTGTATATAATGAAATCATTCAAACTCATTCAGGAAGTGGTTATGCTATTGAAGTGGTCGTTGAAACTTTATAAGGCATGATAATCTCAAGTAAATATATACTCATTCATCCTCATTTACCTGCGAACGTCAACTACTTGAGTCTATGAATAGACGTTACAAACATAAAAAAATAATATATTAATGTGCAAGAAATCAGTTAGAAAGTGAGTCAATTTTTATTAAGCGGTAGTTTATCTAAGATTTTTATTCTTAATGCGAGACTAACATGGATACAAAAGCTAGACTATCGTTAAAAAGGTGGTTAAAATTTCACAGAAAGTACAACAATTAAAATAGGTGCTCAAAAAAAAACAAGGATATACACTCTAATAAATATTAAAGTTTATATCCTTGAATCTCTGTTAAGTTTTTTAATATCAATGCACTAATCCAGCTTCTGCACTGTCTCCAATTTCAACTGTTTCAGTAATTGTTCTTTTGCCTAATAAATAAACTAGGTTAGCAATTAATGCCGAACCTGCCATTGCGGCAACCATTGGTAAAGTAGATGGTTCATCGAACATACTGATTACGACCGAAATCAAAGAACCCATTCCCATTTGTATTGCTCCCATCAAGGCTGAGGCTGTTCCTGCATTTTTTGAAAAAGGTGCTAAAGAAAGTGCTGCCATGTTTGGGTTGGCAAAACCAATACAAGAAAGAAAGAGGAAAAGTAAGAAAAGCGTAATGCCAAGATTAAGCCAATCATTATAAGAAGCAATTAAGAAAATAAACCCAACCAATACTTGTGTTCTGAGTGCTACTTGAATAATTTGTTCACTCTTAAATCTACGAAGTACAATATTATTTAACTGACTTGCACCAATAAAACCAATTGATAAAAAGGCAAATATCCATCCGTAAACTTGTTCGCTTACTTTAAAAACATTCATAAAAATCATTGGTGAACCAGAAACATAAGCAAATAAGCCCGCAAAAGAAATTGCTCCAGTTAGTGCATAAGTATAAAATTGTGGTTCAACAATTACAGAAATAAAATCACGAATGATAGGTTCTGGCTTTAAAGAGTGTGTTGGGTCTGGTTTATAGCTATTTGGAAGCCAAAGTATTACCGATAAAAGTAATAAAGCACCAATTACAGTTAAAATGATAAAAACGGCTTGCCAACCAAAAGTAGCTGTAACAATTCCACCAACTGTTGGGGCAATCATCGGAGAAACTCCCAAAACTAACATCAATAATGAAAATACTTTAGCACTGTCCTTTACAGGAAAAAGATCACGAACCATCGCTACAGAAGCAACAGTAGCGGCACAAGCACCAATGGCTTCGATGAATCTAAGCACGATTAAACTATCAATATTTTTCACCCAAATACAAGCAATTGAGGCTAATATATACAAGGAGAGACCGAAGTATAAAGGTTTTTTTCTACCAAAATGGTCTAATAATGGACCATAAAGTAATTGTCCTGCTGAAATTCCAATAAAAAATCCAGATAATGTAAGCGATACTTTGGCAGCGCTTGTATTCAAATCTTCTGCAATGGCTGGAAAACCAGGCAAATACATATCAATTGAAAAAGGCGCTAATGCGGTTAAGCTACCAAGTATTAGAATAAGGGAATAGTAAGTTTTTTTTGACATCTTAAATAAATTGGAATAATAAAATCGCTGTTTTTCAGGCTAATAGTTAATCGCTGTCCAGCCAATTAAGTTCCAAAATTACTAAGAAGATTTGGTTTGATAGGAATGTAATCTTATTGATAAGGAATAAACTTGTTACCATCTCATTAATTGGATGGTAACAAGAACATATTTTCTATTTCTTTTTCGTCCAATAATAATAAAAAGGTAAGCCTGTTGCCATCAAACCTAAACCGCTAAGTGCTTCGACTGGTTTTTCTATTAAAGTATTCACAATTAAAATAACACAAAAAAGCACAAAAATAGCTGGAACAATAGGGTAACCAATTACTTTATAAGGGCGATGCGCTTCTGGCATTTTTTTTCGTAAAACAAACACACCAAAAGCTGTTGCGCCATAAAATATAAATGCTGCAAAAATTAACATATCGGTCAATTGGTCGAATGTTCCAGACAACACCAATAATGAAGTCCAAATTGCTTGAATAAACAAAGCTCTGGATGGCGTATTATAATCTGGATGAATATAATCTACACTTTTGAAGAACATTTTATCATTCGCCATCGCATAGAAAAGTCTTGACGCCAACAAAATCGTTGTACTTGCACAGTTGAAAGTAGCCACTAAAATTAATCCTGAAATCAAAATTCCACCCCAAGAACCTAAGAAATGACTCACTACAGCCACAGCCGCTATTCCATTTTTTGATTCATAAATTTGAATAAAATCATCAATTGGTAAAATATAGAGATACACAAAATTCATCGACATGTACAAAGCCATGATGATTAATGTGCCTATGATTAAAGCCAAAGGTAAATTTTTCTGCGGATTTTTCATTTCTCCGCCAATAAAACCAACACTTGCCCAACCTTCGTAACCCCAAAAAGCACTCAAACAAGCCAAAGCCAGCGCTTTAAAAAGCGTAGCGCCCGACATTTCATCTGCATTGTAACGAACACTGTTGGTCGTAATATTTTCTAAACTCCCGTAGTTTGACAGTAAAGCTAAAATAACAATCAACAACATTACGGTAATCATCAAAGCCGTTAATACTCTACTGAGGTTTTCACCTAATTTTAATCCTTTGTAATTGAAGTAGGTTAAAAATATAATTAAAGCAATGGCTACTAATTTTACGCTGAGGTTATCGAAAGGATGTAATCCTATAAAATTTATTTCAGCCAACGAAGGAGCTGTAGTCGGAAATGGGAAAACACTGTTTAAAGATTGTGAAAATACATAAGCAATCGAAGCAATAGATGCTGTACGAATGACAGCGAAGTTGGTCCAACCAAAAAGAAATGCAAAAAAACGATTATAGATTTTACGGAAATATACAAATTCGCCTCCTGAATCTGCCAACATACTGGCTACTTCGGCATTCGAAAGTGTGCCTGCTAAACTAATCAATCCCGCCACAAACCATGCAATTAATACTAAGGAAGGAGATTCTAATGCGGCTGACATCGGAGCTACTTTCTTGAATACTCCTGTACCAATAACAGAACTGATGATGAGTACTACGGCTGAGGTAAGTCCAATAGAGCGAACTAATTTTCCTTGATTAGGAGGGGTTGACTTCATTTGATGTGGTTTTAAAGGATTGACAATTCTATACAAATTAGTCAATGATTGCAAGAATTACAAAAAAGTAGACATTCGTCATTAAAAGATGCTGATAATGTACACAAAAAGTAATGAACCACAAGGTTTGTTTATCTGGTGAATCAGGACAGAAAAACCTACTCTTTCATTATTCAATGAATCGAAAAGATTATGGGTATCTTCGCATAAGAATCAATATGTTGAATCATTTACTATGAAAAAACTTTTACTTTTATTATCCATAATCCTTATTTCTATTTCATCTTTTTCGCAAAAGATTAACGAATCCTTTCAGTTTAATATCAAAAAAACCGACACAAAAATCAAAATTGATGGTGTTCTTGATGATGAAGCTTGGAGTAAAACAGATATTGCTAAAGATTTCTGGATGATGACGCCAATGGATACTTCACAAAGCTTAACACCCACCGAAGTACGCCTTACTTATGATGATAACTTTTTATATATCAGTGCCATTTGTCACGAAAAAATTAAAAATAAAGGATTTGTCGTAGAATCTTTGAAGAGAGATTTCAACTTTGGAAATAATGATAATTTTTGGTTTATCCTTGAACCTTTCAATGATTTAACTAACGGTTTTGTCTTCGGTGTAAATGCTGCAGGTGCACAATTCGACGGCATCATTTCTGAAGGAACTAATTTGAATGCCAATTGGGACAATAAATGGTTTTCGGAAACCAAATACTTAGGCGACCGCTGGATTTTTGAAGCAGCCATTCCGTTTAAAACACTTCGATACAAAGCTGGCGTAACCAAATGGGGGATGAATTTCAGCAGATTAGATTTAAAATCTGGCGAGAAATCTACTTGGGCAAGAATTCCAAGACAGTATTTCAGTATCACGCTTGCTTATACGGGAACGATGAATTGGGAAACCCCTCCTCCTACTCCTAAAAGTAATATCTCAATCATTCCTTACGCTTTGGGTGGAACAAGTAAAAATTTTCAAGATGGTTCAGCCACAAGTATCAGAAAAGATGTTGGTTTAGATGCTAAAATCGCTGTTTCATCAGCCTTGAATTTAGATTTAACGGTCAATCCAGATTTTTCTCAAGTAGATGTCGATAAACAAGTAACCAATTTAAGTCGATTTGAATTATTCTTTCCTGAACGACGACAATTCTTTTTAGAAAATGCCGACCTCTTCAATAATTTTGGTTTGAGCAGTATTCGTCCTTTCTTTTCAAGAAGAATTGGCTTAGGAGTACCCATTAATTATGGCGCTAGATTGAGCGGAAAAATCAATAATAACCTCAGAATCGGTGCGATGAATATCCAAACTGGAACAAGTGATTTGGATAATCGTCCGGGACAAAATTTTTCGGCATTGGTACTTCAACAGAAAGTATTTAGTCGTTCGAATATCAGTATGATGCTTTTAAATAAGCAGTCGCTTAATTATGATGAAATTATCAATAAAGGCTATAATCAATACAACAGAAACTTTGGTTTTGAATACAATTTAGCTTCAGCAAGTAATTTGTGGACGGGCAAAGCCATGTACTTAAAATCATACAGCCCAAATACAAAAGGCGATGATTTTGTGAGTGCTTTTAATGTGTATCATAATGGTTTGAATTTCTTTGGAAGTATTCAATACGAATATGTTGGAAGCAATTATAATCCTGAAATTGGCTATGTTCCTCGTGTTGGTTATCATAAAATTGCGATGCCATTACAATATAATTTTTATCCGAAACAGAAAGAAAGTATTGTTCAATATCATGCTCCTGCCTTTACTTCAAATACTTATTGGAATACAGAAAAAGTGCTGACCGACTTTCAACGCCAATATTATTACTTGGTTACTATGAAAGATAGAAGTAGTTTGACTGCTTATTATGAAACCAATTATATCAAGCTTCCACGCCCTTTCGACCCAACTAATAAAGGAAGTGATGATAAATTAGCTGTAGGTAGCGAACATCGTTTTAGTTCTTTTAATCTTAATTATTTATCTACCCCAAGAAAAAGATATACTTTTGGTTTTACTGGAAGTTATGGAAGTTATTTTGGCGATGGAAAACTACTCAGTATTTCAAGTGATTTTGGTTATCGTTTCCAGCCTTATGTGAGTTTATCAGCCAATATCAATTATGTTGATATTAGTGATGTAAAAATTCCTGTGAAAGACCAAGCTGATAAAATTGTGAAATCAAATTTTTGGTTAGTTAGTCCAAAAATTGATATTACTTTTACCAACAAATTATTCTGGACAACCTTTATTCAGTACAACGAACAAGTACAAAATGTAAATATTAATAGCCGTGTGCAATGGCGTTACAAACCAGCCTCAGATATATTTTTGGTTTATACCGATAATTATATTCCCGGAAGTTTGAACATTAAAAACAGAGCAATCGTCTTGAAATTTACTTATTGGTGGAATTTGTGATAAGCTAACAGCTATGAGCGGTGAGATTTGAGTTTTTTATATTGAAAGACACAATGCTCACTGCTCATAACTATTAGCTCAAAACTAAAAAACAAAAAGCTCGAAGCTAATGGCTTAAAGCTCACAGCTAAAATATGAAACCCAAAATCACCATAGAATACTGCCCAAAATGTAATTGGCTGATGCGTTCGGCTTGGATGGCACAAGAATTACTGACAACTTTTGTTGAAGAATTAGGCGAAGTAAGTTTACGCCCAAGCGAAGTGTCTGGGCGTTTTCAAGTTTTTTTAGGAAATGAAGTAATTTTTGATAGAAAAAGAGAAGGACATTTTCCAGAAGCAAAGGAACTCAAACAAATTGTTCGAGACCTTGTTTGTCCAGAAAAAAGCTTGGGACATTCCGATAAAAAATCTACTTAAAAAAATACATTGCAATAGCAAATGATAAAACTGATGCCGCAAAACCAAACATAAAAACAGTATAAGATACCCTCAAGTATTTATATTTTATGCCCAATACTTTGCCCAAATAATAAATATCACGAGTCATACTGGCATAAAGGAAATCTGAATCATTCATCATTTCACGCATTCCCCATTCATAATCGGTCAATTCCATTTGGTGAAAATTACCAAAAAAGAGTAAGTTTGCCTTTTTCTCTTCAATATCTTCACGAGTAAATCTACCAGAAGTAACATTTGGACGAACAGCCAAAATGGCAAAAATAGTAGCGACTAAGCAAACAATTGTCAATAAAGCTGTTGGTAAAATCAAGTTTGGCCAATCCTCCAATTTTCTTGCCAATACACTGAGAACCAACGAAATAATAATTGAATTAACCGAAATCATTATGTTGGCTTTGTTATCAGCCATAGCAGAAAGTTGAAAATGGTTTGTTGATGTTGTTCTAAACATCGTTTCTATTCCACGGTCTGGTTTTTTCAGTTTTTCGGTTTCTTTTCTGAGTTTCTTATCAAACTTACTTTCGTGAATTTCTGAAATAGCTGGAATAGGAATTTCAAAATTACTTTCTCCTTGAAATTCAGCCAATTTCAATATACCTTTTTTCAAATTTTCTTGTTTTGAAGCTTCAAAATGTTCACGAGCGTATTCTGTAAAATAATGATGATTTTGAATTAATTCTACTGTCGATTCCCACCATTTCTTTTCTCCAATACTTTGCAAAATAGCACAAAATTCCACCCGCAAAGCTTCAGAATAATTCATAAAATCAGGTGACCCCAAATGTGATAAATCGGCATCACAAAGAATCATTTCCTTTTCATTCTGCGGATTTTGAGGCATTTTTGTTGCTTCAATGCAGCCCAAAACTTTGTTTATACGCTTTTCAGGAACTTCTAAGCCTTCCAAAAACGTTTTCGCCATAAGTTTGCTTCTATCCTCATGTTTGATACATCCTTCTTGGTAACCGACATCATGTAGCCAAGCAGCAATCAGAATCGTTTCCAACGCTTTATCTGAAAGGTCAGAAGCTTTACCAATTTCCTCCGAAACTTTTACCACATGTTGGGTATGTCCCAAATTATGATAAATCAATTCCGAAGGTAATTTCTTTAAAATTCCTTCAGCATATTCTTGTACCTTTATGAGCAATTCCGTTTGCATAATATACTTAAAACATTAAAATAAAAGCATAATGATCTCTTCCAAAACTTTAATTCTACTAACTTTCGTTCCATTGTCGTTCTTTTCTTGTGAAAGTAAAAACAAACACCAAGAAAAAGACATCAAACAAGAAGATTCTGAGGCATTTAAGCTTCAGTATGATTTTGAAAATCCTACTGAAAAAATCGTTCTACCGAATAGTCTTCAAGAAATTTCTGGACTGTCATTTTATAAAAATAATCAATTGGCTTGCATTAATGACGAAGAAGGCAAAGTTTTTATTTTCGACTTTGTAAAAAAAGAAATTTCACAGACAATTCCCTTTGGCAAAAAAGGTGACTATGAAGGCGTTGAAGTAATTGGAAATGAAGTATTTATACTGAAAAGCAATGGCATGATTAAGAGCTTTAAAATTGGTGAAGCTTTTGAAAGAGAAATTGATTGTAGCGACCCAGACGTAATTGAATATGAAGGACTTGGCTATGACCCCAAAACTGGAAATTTACTATTAGCTGCCAAGCAAAGAGTAAAAGATGTTGATAACAAAAAGATGATTTATGCTTACGATTTCAACAGAAAAGTATTGTTTAAATCTATTGCCATTCCAGAAGAAAAATTAGTAGGAAAAGATGGCAAAAAAATGTTCAGACCTTCAGGAATTGCAGTGCACCCAATCACTCAGCAAGTTTTTATTATTGCTTCACAAGGGAAAAAACTCTTGATTTTATCAAAAGACGGAGCCAAAGAAGCTTTAGTAGATTTGAGTCCTTCACTTTATAAACAACCAGAAGGCATTTGTTTTACGCCTGATGGAAATCTATTTATTTCATCAGAAGGCGATGGTGGCGATGGTTATATCTTGAAATTTGATTATAAAAAATAGATCGTAACAGTAAAACAAACGAGCTATTACAATCAAATCGCTGGACAACTCATAATTTATAATTCACAATTCATAACTATTAACAAGTCCATTACTAAGCCTCCATCTTTATCAACCAAAACATATATGAAGACAGCTCTCAAACAGAACATTGTTACAGGCTTTAGTCTATTACTTTCTATCTTGGGGAATGCAACATTGGGCTACAGTCAAACCACTCCCAATTACTCTATCTTTTTAATTGGTGACGCTGGTGAACCACCAAAAAATGGTGCAAACCAAGTACTAACGCCATTAAAAAGACAAATGCAGAAGGCTGGGAAAAATTCTTCTATTGTTTTTTTGGGAGATAATGTTTACCCAAAAGGTTTAAGTAATCTTGATGAACCCAATCGAAAAAATGATTCCACTCGTTTAGCAGAACAATTAGCGATTTTAAAAGATTACGAAGGAAAACCATTTATCATTCCGGGAAATCACGATTGGCAACAAGGTGGGAAAAAAGGTTGGGAATATATTAAAAATCAAGAAAAATTTGTTTCTGATTTTTTGAAAAGAGAAGATGTATTTTTTCCGAAAGGAGGCTGTCCTACGCCACATGAAGTAGCCCTGAATGACCAAGTAACGGCTGTTATTTTAGATACACAATGGTGGCTTCATCCTTGGAAAAAACCAGAAGCAGAATCTGACTGTGAAGTAAAATCACTACAGGAAATGCTAGTAAGTGTGAATGATATTTTAGATAGAAATCGGCATAAAAAAGTGATTGTGATGGGACATCATCCCATGTATTCGCACGGTTCTCATGGTGGATATTTCACTTTAGAAGACCATCTTTTGCCTTTTCATGAATTAAACGTACACATTCCATTACCTGTTCTGGGTTCAATTTATCCATTGTATAGAACATTAATTGGTGATATTCAGGATATTCCACACCCGAAATACAAGCAAATGCGTGATGGATTGGTCGGAATTTTTAAGCAGTACAAAAATGTAATTTATGCCAACGGTCACGAACATAATTTGCAATTGATTCAAAGAGATTCTATCAATTATATTACTTCTGGGGCTGGTTCAAAAAACACGCCTGTGAAAATGGGCAAAGATTCAAAATTTGCGAGTTCACAAATTGGTTTTGCTCGTTTAGATTTCTTCGATAATAAAACAATACTTACTTTTTTAGGTGGCGATGGCGAAAATGGCAAAGAACTTTACAGCACAGAAATATTATTGAATACTAATGCTATTGACCCAAAAGATTTACAAACTGCCAAAATACAATCAGAAGGAATCGTCCCTAACCCAAATTATAAAGCGGGTAAACTCAAAAGTTTTTTATTAGGTAAAAATTATCGTGACATTTGGACGACCGCCATCAAACCCAAAACGATAGATTTTGAGCAAGAGCAAGGTGGATTGAAAGTAATCCAAAGGGGTGGTGGTTTTCAAACGCTTTCATTGCGTTACCAAAATCCAAAAGGCGAACAATTCGTTACTCGTTCCGTAGAAAAATATCCAGAAAGAGCCGTTCCTGAAGCCATTCGTAGTCAGTTTACGACCGATATTGTTTCAGACCAAATTTCTGCTTCCCATCCATTTGCGGCGTTGGTGGCTTCGCATTTAGCTGAAGCAGCTGGTGTTTTGCACACCAATCCTTCTTTGGTAATTATTCCTGAAAGTAATGTTTTAGGAAATTACAAACGACTTTTCACAAATCAATTAGCACTTTTTGAAGAAAGACCAGAAGGTAGTTTTGCTGGTTATAAAAAAATCCAGAGTACACAAAAGGTGGTTGAAAAACTCGCAGAGGACAATCACAGTAATATTGACGAAAAAGAAGTAATCAGAGCCCGATTGTTAGACATGCTTATTGGCGATTGGGACCGCCACGAAGACCAATGGCGTTGGGCAGGTTTTGAAAACAAAAACGACAAAGGACTTACTTATAGACCGATTCCACGTGACCGTGACCAAGCTTTTTTTGTCAATCAAGGGCTTTTACCAACTATTATTTCCAGAAAATGGATTTTGCCTAAAATTCAAGGTTTCGATTATAAAATTCGTGATGTAGCGGGTTTGGCATTCAATGCTCGTTACTTCGACCGCTCGTTTTTGACACAATCTTCAGAAAAAGATTGGCTTTCGATGGCAACAGAATTACAACAAAAAATTAGTGATTCAGTCATTGATTCAGCAGTGAGTCATTTTCCAAATTTCCCTGAACATTCTGCTATTATTGCTAAAAAACTAAAACAACGTCGTGATGATTTAGCTACTTATTCGAAAGAACTTTATGAATTTTTAAGTAAAGAAGTTGATATTTTAGGAAGTGATAAAGACGAGTATTTCTTTGTCAATCGATTAGAAAATGGCGAAACCAAAGTAACTGTTTTTGACCAAAAGAAAAATGGAGAAATTGGCAGAATACTGTATGAAAGAACATTTGAGCCAAAAATTACCAAAGAAATCAGAATTTGGGGATTAGATGGTGAAGACAATTTTCAAGTGCTAGGCAAAGCCAACAAAGGCATCAAAGTACGCTTGATTGGAGGAAAAGGAAAAGATATTTTTAGTGATTCTTCGGCTGTAGCTGGCTTAGGAAAGAAAACTTTTATTTACGACAAAAAAGACAATACAAGTTTATATTTAGGTTCAGAAGCCAAAGATTTAACAAGTAAGAAAAAAGCTGTAAATGATTATAACCGTGAAGCTTTTAAATACGACAGAATAGCTCCGCTTGGTTCTTTTGCCTTCAATGTTGACGATGGAATTTTTATTGGAACTGGGTTACAATGGACTCGTCAAGGTTTTAGAAAAGACCCATTCGCTTCACAGCACATTATTTCTGGAAATTATGCTTTCGGGACAAATTCATACAATATTTTCTATCAAGGAGAATTTATGGATGTAATCGGAAAAACAGATTTTGAACTAAAAGCTAATATTCAACAAGGTGGTTTGGTTGATAATTTTTTTGGCTTGAGTAACGAATCTGAATACAAACAAGAAAAAGGTATTGATTATTACAGAATTCAGTATGAAAACGAAGAGATTACAGCACTTTTCAAAAGTCGATTTAATAAATTGACTTTATATTATGGAGCTATCAAAAACGAATGGCATATCAAAGAAAATCCAAAACGTTTTATTCATGAATTTGCACCGACAGGCAATGAAATATATCAAGACAAGTTTTTTATTGGTTTAAAAACTGGATTTGTACTTGATAATAGAGATAACATCATTTTTCCAACAAGAGGTATTTTATGGAATTTTGATGCTACTTTACAAAGAGGTGCAAACGACGTAACAGAAAATAAATATGCTAATTTAAAAACGGATTTATCGTTTTATTATACTTTTAAATTACCAGCAGTTGTTAGTTTGGCTACTCGTTTCGGTGGTGGGATGAACCTTGCTGATTATGAATTGTATCAAGCCAATTCCTTAGGCGGTTTAAGTAATATCAGAGGTTACAGGCGTACTCGTTTTTCAGGAAAATCATCTTTCTACAACAATACAGAAATTCGTTTGAAAGTTATCAATATTAAATCATACTTATTTCCAGCTTATGCGGGCGTACTTGCATTCAATGATGTAGGTAGAGTATGGAATCCAAACGAAAATTCAGAGAAATGGCATCATGGCTACGGAGGAGGTATTTGGGTTGCTCCGTTCAACATGGTTGTGATTACTGGCATGTACGGAATAACTGAAGAAAGTAATTTATTTTCAGTAAAAGCTGGATTATTTTTCTAAAAATAAAAAGGAGGGAAATTCAAGTCCCTCCTTTTTATTTATGCTAATTTCCATAAAAACATTTCATTTTCCATTCCTTTCAACTTAACTGAACCTACTTGAACAGTATCAATTGGAATCGCTGAAATTTCATCCATTACTTCTTGGCTAATCAATAATTGAGATTGGTATTTTTTATTCAATTGTTCAATTCTTGAAGCCTGTATCACCACATTTCCAGTAATATTATATTGTTGACGAGTATCTGTTCCGATATTTCCAACAACAGCATCTCCTGTATGAATTCCAATGCCTACACCAGTATTAGGAATCGTTCCCATTTCATTCATTTTACTGATTTTCTCAATGATGCTCAAACCAGCTTTGACAGCATTTTCAGAAGGATTTTCTAAAGGAATAGGCGCTCCGAAAGTAACCATACAGCCATCGCCTAAAAATTGGTTAACAATTCCATTATATTCATTGACGGTATTCGCCACAACTTCAAAAAAAACATTCTGATAATTCATTACTTCATCGGCAGTGTGCTTATCGGCATACACAGTAAAGTTTCGAATATCCAAAAACATAATACTTACTTTTTGATGTTTGGCTTTTAAAATACCGTTTTGTTCTAACATTACTTGCACGACTTCTGGCGAAACTTGCTGACCAAACATTTCAACGATATGTTCTTGTGTTTCCATTCTTTCTATCGAAAGTTGAATACTTTTACGGATTTGCATCGCCACATAACCAGCAGATAATCCTCCAAAAACCAACGAAAACGTTTTGAGCAAATACGAAAACATCTGTTTCGTGTAAATATCATGTTCGGAAACAATTGTACCCGATTCTATCAAATGATTACTCAGAAAAAAGTATTCAACTCCTGCTAACAGTCCAGTCCATAAAGACACAGCAAAGCTTAAACGTAAAGTAGAAAGAATGATAAAAATAAAATAGATATACACCAATGGGGAAAGGACTATCAGAATAGGATGATTATATTCTTGACTCGCAAAATACATCACCAAAGTAAGTAAAGTAATTTCTAAGGAAGCATTACCAAACTTTGCCACCAAAGGCATTTGGCTCATTACTTTTAAAAGGTACTTCATTGATATCCAAACCGTAAGTTCGTAGAAGGTCATGAATGCCAAGTACAAAAATATAATTTGAGGAACATTTTCATGCCCATTCAAGTAGTTTAATTGATATACAGTTTTGGCAAACAAAGCATAAGAAAGAAAACTAATTGAAAAAAAAATCAATAAAACGCCCGCCCTTTGTCGTTCTCTACGAATATTTTCTTGCTCGAATTGTTTATCAAAATAGGTTAATACGGGGTTCTCTGAAAATAAAAATCTCTTCATCTACTAAATTATAATAATCGTTTAATAGAAATATAACAAATTTGCAGTAAAATAACTCCATTAAAATAAAACTTTATAAAATCTTTTGCGTTTGCTTAGATGGAGAACTCCTTTCAAAAATAACTTAAACTGATTTATCAAAATGAAAAAATTACTTTTATTAGCCTTTTTTACTGTTACAGCTTTTATCAGCAATGCTCAACATGAGGCAATGGCTGACACCAAATCAAAACCTTCTCCACCAGCTTCCACTTCTGCGACAATCGGAGAAACTACTTTAACAATCAATTACAGTCAACCTGCGGTAAAAGGACGTAATGTTTGGGATGGAAACTTAGCGCCTTTTGGCAAAGTTTGGCGTACAGGAGCAAATGAGGCTACAACTTTTGAAGTAAGTAAAGATGTTACAGTACAAGGACAAATATTGAAAGCTGGGAAATATGGTTTATTTACAATTCCTGGAGAAAAAGAATGGACAATCATTTTCAATAAAGTTGCTAAACAATGGGGAGCTTTCAAATATAACGAAGCCGAAGATGTTTTAAGAGTAAAAGCAACGCCAAAAGCTAACGACATGATGGAACGTTTTACCATCAAAGCAGAAAACAACGGCGACGTAACGTTGATGTGGGATAAAGTTGCTGTTGCTTTCAAAGTGAAGTAATTATCTCTGTTAAAATTTACTCTGCTTGTTTGCCGTAGAACGCAAACAAGCTTTTTTTATATAGAAACTTATCATTTTATTCACTCATAATAGCACATTATCGAATTTGATGATAATTTCATAAGCGATTTTTAATATTTTTGATTAGCTTTACAATGCTTATAGATGTAAATACTTACCTTTAAAAGTGAAGATTTAATTACAAAAAAAACGCTTAATTATTAATTGGTAATTGTTAATTGTTTCCTGTTACTTATCTTTACCACATTAATCAATCATTAACCTTAATATGAAGAAAGTCCTGATTGCCGAAGATAGCTCAGTTATCCAGAACCTTGCTAAGAAGATTTTAGAATTTCAAAATTTCGAAATTCACTCTGTTAAAAACGGGCAACAAGTGTTAGATGCTCTTGAAAAAGAAGATTTTGACATCATTTTGCTAGATATTAATATGCCCGTAATGGACGGCATGGAATGTGCTAAAGCAGTACGTAGTTTGAAAGATGAAGCGAAAGCAAAAATACCAATGATTGCTATTACTGGTAATGCTAGAAACTATTCAATGGAAGATTTCAAAGAAGCTGGTTTTGATGATATGCTTGCTAAGCCTCTTAATTTTGATGCTTTAGTAGCACAAGTAAAATCACTTACTGAATAGTTATGAAAATGAATTATGAGTTATGAAACTGTAATTTCTATCATTATATATTCATAACTCATAATTGATACTTCATCATTTTATGAGAATTACCTTCCTAGGCACTGGAACATCGCAAGGAGTACCTGTCATTGCTTGTGGTTGTGAAGTTTGCCAATCTCTCGACTTCCGTGATAAACGTCTTAGGGTTTCTATTCACCTAGAAATAGCCGACAAAAGTTTTGTTATTGATACTGGTCCAGACTTTAGGCAACAAATGCTTCGTGAACGCATTCACAAGCTTGATGCTGTAATTTTCACCCACGAACACAAAGACCATACAGCAGGATTAGACGACGTTAGAGCCTACAATTTCTCTCAAAAAAGAGATATGCCCATTTATGCTCGTCCGTCAGTTTTAGAGCAAATCCAACAAGAATTTGCTTATGCTTTTACAGCAATAAAATATCCTGGCACTCCGCAAATTACACTCAACGAAATTCATAATACGCCATTTGAGGTAGAAGGGATTACCTTCACTCCTATTGAAGTATTGCATTTCAAACTTCCAGTTTATGGATTCAGAATTGGTGATTTTACATACATTACAGACGTAAACTACATTTCTGATGAAGCTATCGAAAAAGTAAAAGGCTCTAAAATTGTAGTAATTGGGGCTTTGCGAAAAGAAAAACACTTATCACATTTTACTTTGTCGGAAGCAGTAGAAGTACTCGATAAAATTCAACCAGAACAAGCTTACATTACTCATATCAGCCATCAAATGGGTTTACACCGTGATGTTGATGAAGAACTTCCTGCTTATATTAAATTAGCTTATGACGGGCTAAGTGTTACTTGTTAACTTATAATAACAAAGTATCTACACGATGTGCATGAACCATTCTTTCACAAGGCGACCATGAAAAAATTGTAAATCTTCCATCTTGCGAAGCCACCAAAGCAATAGCATCACGTTGGTCATAAACAAATTGAGCAGCTGAAAGATGTCTCGTTCCTCCATTCTGTACTGGATGTACCACCTGAGGTTCATTTCCTAAAATTGGCTCAGTTACTAAAATTGCTTCAAGCGCTTTGCCAGAGGGTGAACGCCCTATTTTTGCTCCAAAAGCCAATACTTCAAATTTATCGTTAATAATTGTAGCTCCATCAACGGCAGTAAGCCCTGCAACTCCATTAATCGCTTGATTGAGCTTACTTTGAAAAGCATAATTCTGCAAATCAATTCCTTTATGATTCAGCAAAGAAAGTCCTGCAAAAACAGGTTGTACAGAATAAGTAATTGGATATATTATCGACGAACGCCAATTATCATGCTGTGAAGGCACAATCAGTAATGCTCCTCCTCTTTGGTGCGCTCGCATCGCAACAGCCAATTGTACTAATACGTTCAGAGAGTCATTCCAAGAAGAAGGTGAAGCTACTCCTATCATCGAACCAATTAAGGCAGGACAATCAGGCAATGCGCTACTGTTTTCATCAATGATTTTAATCTGATCGCCCTTCAAAACCGCCACATTGATAAATTTGCCAAAACCATCTGTTCTTCTATGTTTTACAACTAACAAACCCGGCTCAACTACTTCTAAAACAAAACATAAACCCGGAATACTGGTGGTTGTTCCCCAAATATATAATTCATCGTTTTCAATCCAAACGCCAAGATGAATACCAGCATGTTCAACAGAAGGTGCTAATTTGGTTAACACATTAGGATTAAACGATAAGCTATTTTCAAAAATAAGTGGTTGTTCAGCTAAATGTGGTGGTAAAAAAGCGATGGAAATTTTAGGGAAACGTCCTTCCTCACGACGAAGACTTGCCCAAAAAGTAGTATCAATAATTGATTCTATTACCTGATTACTAGGAATGGGTGCAAGGACTTTCCCATCATGATTAATCGCTTTTTGATGATGAAATATAAAATGGCTTTCAACAGTTTCAGAAACCATTTGAGCTGCTTGGTAAGTAGTGGTGGTCGAAATCATAATTAATTTTTTGGCTCTCTGAAAATAGTTCTATACACAAATTGACACTTATCTCTTCAACTATTAATTTTTGGCTTAGGTTCAATGCTTTAAAATAATGTGATGAAGTATCATTTTTTATCAAAAAAAAGCAAAATTATCATCTAAGTAGATTCTATTATTTTTCTCTAAAATTCGTCTATTTTTCTAATTTTTAACCAAAAAACGCCTATTTTTTGATGAATTTTCAAAAACGAGCTAAAATTTAGTTTTTATTTTTCCTTAAAATTTCGGAAATTAATAATGAACTTACTTTTTTCTACTTTATGAGCCTTACACAACCAACCAATACAAACGAAAATGCTGTTGTTCTTGACGAATTAGATTTCGCTATTTTAGGTCAATTACAAGAAGACGGACGCCGTTCATTTACGGACATGGCCGAAAACTTAAAAACCTCTGCCAGTACTATCCGAAGCAGAGCAAGTAAACTCATTGAAGATAAAACCATCCAAATTGTTGGACGTGTAAATACTGCAAGAGTAGGCTTTCATGCTTATGTGCATATTAAAATTTCTGTTCGTCCAGCCAACCTTATCGAGTCGGTGGCTGCTCAGCTTCAAGAATTTAGGGAAGTAAGTTTTTTAGCAGTTACTTCTGGCGATTTCGATATTCAGGTAGATGTGATGTGTAGAGACAATAATCACTTATTGGAAGTAATTAATCAACGTATTCCGAATATTGAAGGAGTGTATCAAACTAAAACGGATATGTATATCAAAATCCTAAAGTATTCACAGCCAGATTTAGGCTTATTGAACAAACCCAAATAAAAACTCATGACAAAAAAAATGCTTTCCAGTATTCTGAAAAGCATTTTTTTTGATTTTATCCTTTGTAAAAAACCCATTTACTAATTTCTTTCCAAGAAGGCTTTTTGCCATACATCAAAATTCCTACTCGATATACTTTTCCTGCAAACCAAGTTGTTCCTAAAAAGCCAAAGACTAACAGTACAAAAGATAAGGCGATTTCCCAGTTTGGTACTCCAAAAGGTAATCTTACCATCATATCAATTGGTGAAGTCAGCGGGAAAATTGATGCCCAAAAAGCAATCGGACTATCGGGTTTTTGAATAATTACTTGTGCTAAAATAAACGATAAGATAATCGGAATCGTGACGGGAAACATGAATTGTTGTGCTTCGGATGAGTTTTCAACAGCCGAGCCTATCGCCGCAAAAAGTGAACTGTACAATAAATATCCTCCGATATAAAATAAAAAGAAACAGATAATGATTTTTGCAAGCGAAATATTTTCAATTGTTTGAGAGATACTAGAAAGCGGATTTGTATCTTTTACTGAGTCTTGATACTTCTTGATTTCGTCTGAGCCTGCTCCAGATTTTTTTAAGGTTTCCACTTTTTCCTGAATTTTTCCGGACATAATCGCAGTTGTGGCTGTTGAAGCACCAAAAGTAAGTACGCCCCACAATAAAAACTGAGTAAGACCAACCAAACCAACTCCTACAATTTTGCCCATCATTAATTGAAAAGGACGCACTGAAGAAATCATTACTTCAATAATTCTATTACTTTTTTCTTCGATTACACCATTCATTACTTGTGAACCATACAAGAATGCTGAAATGTACAATATCATTCCAAAAATACCCGCCAAAATCATTGCACCAGTCGAACTGCTGCTTTGTTCGCCACCATCTTCATCCAAAGTATAGGTTTTTGCATTTACGTTTACCTTGTTTTCTTCCAGTACTTTTAAATCAATATTGGCTCTTTGTAATTTTATGTTACGTAATTCATTCTGGATTTTTCCTTGAATACTAAATTGAACTGATAAGCCAATGCTCTTTTTACCAACCATTTTTACACCATTAGGATTATCAAGAATATCTTTGGGAATATTCACAACAATGTCGGCATTGCTTTTATATAAATTTTTCTTGGCTTGTTCAAAGGTAGTTTCAATGAATTTAAAAGTAATATCTTCTTCAGATTGCAATTTGCCTTTGAATAATTTACTTTCATCGACAACCTCAATCGTTTTGGTATCGTTTGAATTTAAAAATAAGTAAAGTGGAATAGCATAAACTGCGGCAATAAGAATTGGCACTAAAAGCGAAGCAATCCAAAAAGATTTTTTTCTTACTCTGGTGGTATATTCTCGCTGTATAATCAGTAAAATCTTATTCATCGTTTTGGGGATTTAAAAGGGAGTATAAAATTGGTTTAGGATTATTTCAAAGAATATCGTTAGCTTCGCCACCAACCACTTTGATGAAAATTTCATTGAATGAAGGAATATTTTCATTGAAAGAAATTAGTGTTACTTGTTCAAGCAAAACAGTAATCATTTGATTTACAGATACTCCTTCAACAAGTTTGATATGAGATTGGGTAATACCATCATCCAAAGGCTTACTATCTAACACTTCAAAAAACAAAGGATTTTCCTTGAGTGTCCCAACAAATTCTATGGTATAAGAATTATCTCTGAAACGATTTTTCACTTCTTTTTTAGCTCCGTGAAGTACCACTTTCGATTTATTAATCAATGCAATGTGGTCACATAACTCTTCAACGGACTCCATTCTGTGTGTAGAAAAAATAATGGTTGTTCCTCTTTCTTTTAATTCTAGGATTTCATCTTTCAATAAATTGGCATTGATGGGGTCGAAACCAGAGAAAGGTTCATCAAGAATAATCAATTTAGGTTCATGAACGATGGTTGCAATAAATTGTGTTTTTTGTTGCATTCCTTTTGAAAGGTCTTCAACATTTTTATTCCACCAATCTTTTATATCGAATTTTATAAACCAATGTTTTAGTTTTTCAGTGGCTTCGGCTTTACTCATTCCTTTTAATTGAGCAAGATAAAGTAGCTGTTCGCCCACTTTCATTTTTTTGTACAAACCACGTTCTTCGGGTAAATAACCGATTACCTCAATATGTTTGGGTTGTAATTTTTCCCCAAGAAGAATGATTTCACCTTCGTCGGGAGCAGTAATTTGATTAATAATTCGAATCAAAGAGGTTTTACCTGCTCCGTTTGGTCCTAGCAAACCAAAAATTGAACCTGCGGGTACTTCAATACTTACTTCGTCTAAGGCAGTGTGTCCTGCATAGCGTTTTACCACATGGTGGGCTTCTAAAATATTCGACATCAACGGTGTGGGTTTAGTTTGTTTTTAGTTTTGGAATGAGTCGCAGAAAGTCTAACAGAATTACAACGACGGTACAAAACAAAAAGAGTTTATCAAAAACTAATATCATTTTTGATAAACTCTCTCATTTGTTTGATAGTCGGCAATATTAAGCTCCTGCTTCTTCGCTAGCCTCAGTACTTGTTACTTCTTCTGAAGCTTCAACTGCTTTTTTCTTTGAAGACTTTTCTTTCTTTTCAACAACTACTTCATCTTCAGTAACAATTGCAATTTTAGCTGCTAATTCTGCTTTTGCTGCTGCTTTTGCTTTTTCTTTTTCTACTTTCTCTGCTTTTTCCTTAGCTTTCTTTGCTTCTTTTTTAGCTTCTTTCTCTTTTTCCTCAGTCTCTTCTTTCTGAAGTTTAGCGTACTTCTTTACAATTTCTTTAGCAGTTTCATCAACCGCTTTCACTAATTTTTTAGCACTTTTTGCATTTAACCCGTGGAGTTTTCCTAAAATAAGGGCTGAGATTTCGTTGGTAAGAGTCTTATTGTTTGATTTCATGATCAATATTAATTTAATATTAAATTATTATTATTTAATTGAAACGAAGGTATCAATAAGCTTGAAAGCAAAAAAGTTTTTTGTGTTAAGTTTTCGAATAACTGATATTAATTATTTTTTGCCGTTAAATATTTGCTTACAAAATCCCAGCAAATTACTCCTGTAGTTACCGAAATGTTTAAAGAATGCTTTGTGCCAAACTGTGGTACTTCTAAACAAAAATCTGCTTGTTCAACCACTTGCTGGCTTACACCAAAAACTTCGTTCCCAAATACAAAAGCATACTTTTTATCAAGTTCAGGTTCAAAACCTAATAAAGATACACTATTTTCAACTTGTTCTACTGCTGCTACAGTATAACCTTCAGCTTGTAATGTTTTGACTAATGCCAAAACATCCTCAACGTGCTCCCAAGTTACAGTTTCATCAGCCCCTAAAGCTGTTTTTTGAATTTCTCTGTGCGGAGGGGTTGCCGTAATTCCACCCAGAAATACTTTATCTACTTTAAAAGCATCTGCGGTTCTGAATACAGAACCAACATTATTCATACTTCTAATATCATCCAAAATTAAAACATAAGGAAATTTTTCTACCTGTTGAAACTCCTCCGCTGAAAGGCGGTTAAGATCATCCATTGACAATTTGCGCATTTTTAAATTATAATTTTATGATTATCGGATTACTCTCAATTCATCCGAAATGAGTGATTGCCATTTTTGTTGTCCTACAAAATTAATACTATGATTACTTTCTGCATCATATTCTTTTTGTAAACGATTCAATTCTCGATACATTTCAATAAATAAAAGTTGTAATTCGCTATCGTAATCATCAATAGTCAACATTTTTGAAGCTTTCTTTTTGTATCGTTCTGCAATCACTTTGGTAATATCAAAATGTAATTGTTCATGAGCAAGATGTTCTTCTGAAAGTGATAGCGAAGTCCAAGATGCACTTTTGAGCATATAAGCTTTTAATTGTAAATCAATATTTAAAACACCGTTTTTAAGATTCGCCAGTGCATTATATTCAAAATTGGTAAAAACTTGTGCCGCATATTTAGTACTCAAAGGTTTACTGCCTTCAAAATCTTTCCATGAAAGTTTATACTTGTTTGACCAAAAAACGGTATCTCCACTTATGGGTTCGTCAATCCCGTAATCAGGTTTAATATTCAATTGAACAGCTTTTATTAACAATGGATTTTTATCAAAATTGACAGTCATCCATTGGTCAAAATAAAGAATTGATTTATCTAATAATCTTCCAATCAAATACTGATAACGGTCAGTTACATTAAAACTGCGAGTAAAAGTAATTTTTGTTTGAAAGGGTGTTAAATCTATTAATGTGGAATCTCGCATGAAACCAAACTCTACTTTAATTTCGCTAGAACCATTCACAATTTTTGAGTTAACTATTTTTTCAACAACTTTCAGCTCTTTTATTTTAAGTACAATTGGGTAAGAAGCGTTATTCTTCTTGGAAAATTTCGTCAGAAATTCATTACTTGCTTTTACTGTTCCATTTAATAATTTCAAATAAACATCTTCTTTTTCTTCATTGTAAATAGTTCCAATTCTACGTTTATCAGGTCGCTCGTCGATAATTTTCAACAAGTAAAAATTATTGTTATTTAATTTAACAGCCGTATTTCCTAAATAAATGATTTTCTCTTGCGCATAAGTAGAAGTTTGCAACATTAACAGAAAAAAAACACAATTTAACACAAGAATTGGCTTGATTTTTTTATACTTTTTCATATCTTAGTAATAAATTATCTAAATTACAAAATGTTAACTATGTCAAATTCAACACAACATTCAGAAGAAAATGAACTTTCAACTGCTCAATTGATTGTTCTGTTTATTGTTTTTGCTACTTTACTTATTTGGCTTGGAGATACCTTCACGGCGACTGTAGGTATTATTGGCGAAGTAATCGTTTTTATTGTAGAATATAATAAAAAGCATAAACTCATTGACCCTTAATCATTTTTTTAACAAAAAAGAGGTTGTTGAAAACACAGAATAATAATTTGTTTTGCAACAACCTCTACTTTAAAAAACTAAGTCATAAAATTGACAACGCTTTTGCCTCTGCAGTTGAAATAATTATTTCAGAATCAACCACGAAATTCTCTTTCTTTACTTTTCCTAAAAAGCTTGATTTCACATCTGTCTCAGCAATAATTGCTTCAAAAATATTATGTTTTTCATGAGCGATTGATACTAAAAAACGGCTTTGTGTTTCCCCAAACAAAAAAGCATCCTTGCGGAAAGCAGAATTTGTTTTAATACTAAAACCTAAACCACGTGGCATTGCCGACTCTGCCAATGCAACAAACAAACCACCTTTTGATAAACGATGAGCAGATTGAATCGCTTTATTGGAAACCAATTTAGTTATTACATCCAGAACTTCTTTTTCTTCGTCTAAATCAAAAGCTGATGATGGTAATGATTCTATTCCTCTGTAAGAATATAAGTATGCTGAAGAAGCAATGTCATTTGTAGAATTGCCTACCAAGTAAATCAAATCGTCATCATTTTTGAAATCAATCGTCATTATGCTGTCTTCACTTTCTATTTGATTTGAAGCTTGTTTATTGAAACACGTTCTTAAAAGATGTTTTACTACTAATATAAGTTCATCATCATTTACATCTTCCACAGTATCAATACTGAAATACTTTGTTTCTTTCATTTCATCAACTGATGGGCTTACCAGTGTTTGACGAGACTCTTGTTGTTCCACTTTTAGTGTCTTTTAATGTTTGTAAAAATATCTTATTGTACCTCGGAAAGCGTAATGGTTTATTTTGTTAAAGGTAAATATATTTCTGACAACGAATAAACAAAAATCGCTTCCTTTTCAGAAAGCGATTGCAATATTTTTATTTTATGTTTTTTACTTCAAAATACCTAAAAGTTTTGCGAGTTGTACTAGAGCGGTGGTATCTCGTGCATCTAGTTTTCGAATCATATTTTTACGATGGTTATCAACCGTGTTCGAGCTAATAAATAGTTTTTCAGCAATTTGTTTAGAATCGTAACCTTTCAAAAGCATTTTAAGTACATCAATTTCTCTGTCCGAAAAAATATCTTGTTTCTTCATTTGCATTTCGCTCGAAGAAAACGTGGTTACAAAATCGCTATTTCTAAAACTTGTTCTTCCTAAATAATTATCCAACTTCTTTACTAAATGTTCAATATCTTGATTAATCAAAAAACATAAAGTTGGCAAGCCTTCTTCATCAAATTCTAGTCCGATTAATTGCACCATTGAATGAAATGATTTTTTACTCGGTCTTAAATACTGAATACCATATCCATAAGCTACAAAATTCTCACGAACTTCACGAGGAGCTTCTTTAATAGAATTGTACATAAATTTCAGTAATTCAGGAATAGCCGAAACATTCTCCATTTTAGGAACCATCATACTCAGCACCATCGGTACTCCCTTCTCCAAAAAAGCATCTGGATGGATTCCCAACGCCAATTCAGTATTCGCTACAAATTTGTAGGTAAGCGTTCGCATATCCAGAATTTGATATACTGCATTTGGCAAAGTAGAGCTAAGACTAAAATATCCTAGTTCTTGTAAATATTTTTCAACCGTTTTTTCCGAAGCACTTCCTGCTACAAGACTCACTGCATCTAAACATTTACGAAACAATTGTTCAATAGAATTATTTGATAACGATTCCATAGTATTTGTAGAATTTACAAGGTTTTAGCAAATACATTTAAAATGAGTATTTTATACTAAAAAAATTCAAAGAAATGTGTAAAATAGACACTTTGGCTATTTAATGAAACTTTAAGATTGCATAACTTTGCATAAGAAATAGGTCTTGAAGTAATTTAATAAATAAAAACTGTCATTAGTCAATGTCAGCTACTTTTATTTACTGTAAAGAATCGTTTCAAAAATGCTTGACCACAACTTTAACTTGATCCATTAGTAAAAATAATCTGACTGCGCAGTACTTCCGCCAGTGTATTTGTTGTCATTAAGTAGATTATTTTTCAAAAAGTCGAAGCTAACCCTTCGGCTTTTTTGTTTTAAAAAGCTTCTAATTGAGCAATATTTTCACTAAATCTTCCTGTGTATCAATATCATAAATACCTTCTGGAAAATCAATACTCATAATTTCATCTGCGTGCTTTTTTAATAGAACTTTTGCCCCAACATCACCATTTAATTTCATTAGTTCTGAAAAATATTTTTTATCAAATAAAATAGGTACGCCTAGTTGATTCGCATACTTGCAGGCAATTATCGAATATTTTGCTTCTGCAAAAGCTTGCACCATTTCTTGCAAAAGTAAGTAGTTGACAAAAGGTTGGTCGCATAATAGTATCAAAATAGCATCAGAAGTATCAAAAAGTTGTTTTACTCCAAAACTGATGGAGCTTCCAATTCCTTCATTCCAGTCAGTATTGACCATTATTTTTATTTTTTGCTGATTTTCTTGGACTAACTCTGTCAACTTTGGTTGTATGATATTTTCATTAGCACCCAAAACAACCAGTACATTATCAGTAATTGATAATGCTAATTGAGCAATTTTACTTACAAGTATTTCCCCTCTGTATTCAACAAGTTGTTTAGGACTTCCCAAGCGACTAGAACTGCCCGCAGCAAGGATTAAAGATGATATTTTCATACATTTTATACAGAATTTTTAACAGCTACACCCACCATGCTATCGGCTGTACCATAATACAAAAACCATTTTTTTTTGAAATAGACCAAACCTTCTATAAAGGTTGTACCAGCTTTGTATTGTCCACGCATTTCGTGAGGTAAATCTGGCTTAATAAAATATTCATCCAATCTATTGATAATTTTTGTTGGATCATTTGCATCAAAAAGCACCTGTCCGCCAGAGTAAGTTTCAGCAGGAAGATGTTGGTCTCTAGTTTCTTCTTTCGCATTTTTGCCATTGTACAATAACAAAATTCCTTTTGATGTCAATAAAGCTGGCGGACCCGGTTCCGTTAAATCACTATCAAATTTTCCAGTTCTAATGTTCATTACATATTTTAGTTCACCGTTTTCTTCAACTAATGGATTCCAATTAATTAAATCATCCGAAGTAGCAATATTTACTCCTTTTTCACCCCAATACATCCAGTACTTTCCTTTGATTTTGGTAGCTATAATTTTACCATTCACCATTTTAGTAATTATTGAACCTGATTTAGACCAAATATTCAAGAATTTTCCAGAATGTGCTTTGGCAAAAGCTGGTCCATGTTTTTTCCAATGAATCAAATCTTTTGAACTGGCAATACACAATCTAGCTACATCACGATTCCAAGCCGTGTAAGCTACTACATAAGTACCGTCGGCACGTTCAACAATTCGTGGGTCTTCACAACCGCCGGGATTATCAAATTTAGCAAACTCATCTTTTGAAGGGTACAAAACAGGATTTTTTCTTCTTGTGAAATGTATGCCATCATTACTCACAGCCAAACCAATTCTGGAAGTACGAAAACCAATATTTGTTCCAGGAGTATCTTCTGCCCGAAATAAAACATAAACTTTCCCGTTTCTAACGATAGCCGCAGGATTAAAAACATCGGCTTTCTGCCATTTTACTGGAATATGTTTCATCGGGCAAGCAAATTCATAACTAGAATCTGCACTTAGAATAGGATTTTCCTTAGGTTTTGAAAAATCAGTTAAAGCCCAATTCGTGTTTTGAGCTATCGTTATATTTCCGAGTAAACAGAAAAGGACGAGTAATTTTAATTTCATAATTATATTGTGATGATTGTTTTTAATAAAGCTATCTAAAATTAAACAATTTAACTACTGGCTAATCCGTATTAACGTTAATAATAATTTCTCATTAAACTTTGTCTTATTTTGCTGAAACAAATCAAGCAGTTTATCTTGCAAAGCATTTTCCAAAATCATTTAACATTATCTTTCTTTATGAAAAAGCTATTCATTATTTATATTCTATTGCTAAGTATTCAGAGTATTCGTGCACAGGTTTTTACAGGAACTCAGGAAATTGAAAGGGCTACAAAAGAAGGATTATATACAACTGTAGCAATTGAAGATAAGTACATCAAACCTATTTTGCAAAATGAACTAGCCAAATATGGTAGTGTAGAAGTAGGCAGAAGTAATGTTTTCAGAATTACAGGCGCAAGAATTTCAAGTATTTCATCAGACCCACTAATGGTTGTAAGTAAGATTAGTTCAGACAAAGGGAAAAATAAAATATTTCTTTCAATTGGTTTTGGTGATGAAGTTTATGTCAATAGCTCACATCCAAAATATTTGGCAGCAGAAAGAATACTTAATGATATTGTTGACCAGCTTAAACGACAAGGAGAAGTTAGGATGGAAGAAAAAAATTTGGATGACATTAAAACCAAACAAATCAAAGCTGTCACTGTAGCTGACCGCCTGACAAGAGCACTGGAAAATAATAAAAGAGAAAAAGACAGGCTTTTACTAAAAATAGAAGAAAATAGAATCGAACTTGAGCGCCTGCAAATGGAAGTAGAACAAAATAAAAAAGACCAACTACTAATGAACGAAGGGTTGATTAATCAGCAAAAAAAAGTAGAAGAAGCAAAAATCAAGTCTAAGAAACAATAATCATTTAAACTAAGGTGAATCCTTTGGGTAAAAAGCTCAAAGGATTTTTTCATTTCAAAACTCGCCATCAAAAATATCCATTCATAAAGTCAAAAGTACCGTCTATTCATTTTCAGGTTGATAATCTTGAAGCTCGTGATAAATTTCACCCATCAAACGAAAAGAATTATTTAAAAGTATCATTTAAACCTATTTTTTTCAAAACTCTAAACAAGAAAACTAAACAAGCAACAACCATGAACGATTCACTTTATCGCATACCTTCAAAAGGACAATTAGGAGGTGTAGCAGCTGGATTATCAGAACGCTTCGGCATTGATGTTTCCATTATTCGAGTACTTTTATTTTTAGGTTTAGTGTTTACTCATGGTATTTTTTTCTGGATGTATATTATCTTGTGGATAGCATTGCCGGTAAAACATCAATGGGAAACAACGGCCACGCCAGATAACGCAACTTTCAACTCAACATTTACTAACATGAAAAAAGATTCAAGCAAAGTTTGGGGAATTATTTTAATAGTTTTAGGTACAATCTTCTTATTAGATGAATGGATTCCTGATTTCGACTTTGGTAAATTCTGGCCTCTTATTTTAATCGGTGTGGGTGGTTATATCATCTTTAAAGAAAAAGATAAGATTGACTTCAATAACGACAAAAATAACTTCTAAATCGACACGTTGAAATCCGTTATCAAATACAATACTAATTTTGATAGCGGATTTTAACCTTAAAGCTTTTTAACAATGAATTCTAAAAATATATTTACGGGAGGTTTTTTAATCTTAATTGGCTTTCTATTTCTTGGAAAAGAATTTGGCTGGTTTAATATCGATTGGCATGAAATTTCAAGACTTTGGCCACTTTTATTAATCTATTTAGGGCTAGTTGCTTTTATTGGTAAAAGTAGTCGCTCGGCAACAGTTATAACAATCATTCTACTTTGTGTTGCTATTCCGATTGTCATTGTAAGAAGTTGTAAAGAAAAAGTAGAAACAACATTCAATGACCATGACATTCATATTGATATGGATGATGATGACAACGATAATGATAACCATGATGATGAAGATTATCATTTCAAAGGAACCAAACAAAAGCTTGTAGAGTCAATGAATCCACTCGTGAAGAATGCTAAATTTGAGTTTTCAGGCGGTGCGGCTGAATTCATCATCAATGGCACTTCAAGTGATTTAGTTGAAGCGGATGCTGATTTAGATTTCGGCAATATTTCACTTAAAAAAACAGGAGATTCAAGCAACCCTAATATTCATTTTGCCTTAAAAGGAAAGAAGAATAATATTCACTTTGGTGACGATAATCACAATAAAATCAATTTGAAACTTAATCCTAATGTAATTTGGGATATGAATTTTGAATTTGGTGCCGGTAAAGCAGATTTTGATTTGAGTGAGTACAAAATCAATAAACTATCAATTAAGACAGGCGTAACCGAAACAGACGTTAAATTAGGCGATAAAGTAGATAACCTAGATGTTCAAGTTGAATCAGGCTTAACTTCAATCGAATTTAATATTCCAGAATCAGTAGGCTGTAGAATTGATGTTGATGGCGGACTAAACTCCAAAGATTTCGATGGTTTTATTCAAAAAAATGGACATTGGGAAACTCCAAATTTTGAAAAATCTACCAAGAAAATTAACATCAGTTTTGATGGAGGTTTACAAGAATTAAAAGTAAAAAGATATTAAAATTACAGCTCAGTTTGACAAGTAGTTTTCGTCAAACTGGGCTATTTTTACTTTGACAAAGCTCTATCAACACAGCATTAGTTCCTTTAGGATGTAAAAAGCAAACCAACTTATTATCTGCACCATCTTTTGGCACTTCATTTAAAAGGGTAAAACCCTCATTCTTTAGTCTATCCATTTCTTCATAAATATTGCCTACTTCAAAAGCAATGTGATGAATACCCTCTCCTTTCTTCTCGATAAATTTTGCAATCGGGCTATCAGCATGAGTTCCCTCTAGCAATTCTATTTTCGTTTGTCCAACTTGAAAGAAAGAAGTAATAACACCTTCTGAAAGTACTTCTTCTTGCTTAAAAGGCGCTACACCCAAAAGTTTGGTAAATAAATCATTAGAAATATTCAAATCTTTTACGGCAATACCAATGTGCTCAACTTGTTTCATCTTTATATTTAATTTTCAAAACCCAAATTAGCTAAAAAAGAAAAACCCCAACCTATAGGCCGGGGTTTTAAATGACTATCTATCTAAAAAAAATTAGATTCTCTTCACATTCACAGCATTTAAGCCACGCTTTCCTTCTTGTACGTCGAAAGAAACAGAGTCATTTTCACGAATCGTTGTTCCAGATAATCCTGTTACGTGTACAAAGATTTCTTCATTAGACTCGTCATCAACGATAAATCCAAAACCTTTAGATTCGTTGAAAAATTTAACTTTACCAGTTTGCATAAAAATTGATATAAAAAAATTAAAAAAAAATAAAAATACTATCGGTTTGTTCTGATTATACTGCTATCAATATATGCAAAACTTATATGTTTAAATCTCGTAAAAGAATAAGATTTGTCAAGCTAACTCGGCTTTCGCCTTTTACTTCTTAACTTAAATGGTTTAAAAGTAATTAATAACCTTAATATAGAATTAGAATTTAATTCCAAACAACATAGCAATCAGGTCTAAAATAAGTTCTGCTACATTTGTAATGAAACCAAAACTTTAAATAATTCACAAAATACTTGTACTGAATTTCACTTTAGATTCATATTACTGAACCCCATTAAAACAATACTTACACTAACTACAATTTCTTAACATTTGCGGCGTTAAGACCTCTTTTACCTTCAACAATATCGAATGATACTTTGTCATCTTGGCGTAAATGTGTTCCGCCTAATGCTGTAACGTGAACGAAGATTTCTTGTCCACTTTCACTGTCAACGATAAAGCCAAAGCCTTTGCTTTCATTAAAAAATTTAACTGTTCCTGTTTGCATGACGTAAAAAAGAATGGTTGATAATGAGACAAAAGTTACCAAAAAACATTAATGTTTTTGATAAATTAATAGCCCTAAAAGTCTAAGATTGATATTCGAAGCATGTGATAATCAAGGAGAATGTGAATCTAAGGGAACCAACGGACTCTTGAAAACTAATTACTTTGTACTAAAAACTTGTCACTCTTTTTACTATTAATATCCAAATGTAAGTATAATTTTGTGTATTCCTATTTTTATATGAATATTTTTTAAAAAAAATAAACAAAAATATAACTATATTTATAAACACTTACACCATTTCAATACAAATTAGTATTAATATAATACAAGCTCTGAAAATACGTTTTAGATTACTCTCTTTTTTTGATAAACCAGCAAAACAATGTAACTTTAATACAGTTTTTATACTGTAACCAATTAAAATTCAGAATTTTGCCCTAAAGCCATGCCAAACACATTAAGATTAAAATACTTTGTTGAACACCACGTTTTTGGTGTTTGTACAAAAATTGGTGAGAAATTAGGAATTTCTACCAGTAGTATTCGTCTGTATTTTGTTTATGTTTCATTTATTACTGTTGGCTCTCCTATTATCATTTATTTAGTATTGGCATTTTGGATGAATATCCGCCGTTACTTACGCCAATACAAAAGCCCATCAGTTTGGGAATTATAAAATTACTTCTGTAATTTATTGTAAGTTTGTACATCATCTACGAAATGTTGCCAAACAACATTTCTTCTGTAAACAGTTGATATAACGTCTTTTCGTTGAATTTGTTTCCTTTTTTTATACCAACTTAGGAAATGAGCATAAAAGTCAAAATGTGCTCTGGCTACCGCCCAACAATCCTCCCAACTATCAAACAAAAGGAATTTAATTCCAGCCACTCCATCCAAAATTAATCTTGTAAAAATTGCTAAGGAAAAGCCTTTGTCAGGATGATTTTTATACAACATGGCTAATCCATTTCTGAAATTCAAAAAAGTCTTATAAGGATTTGATTTATGCAAGGTTCCACCACCTACATGATATACTTCAGAACTTCCACAAGCATAAACTTTATAGCCAGCATGGTGGATTCGCCAACAAAGATCAATCTCTTCCATGTGTGCAAAGAAATCGCCATCAAAACCTCCGACTTGATGAAACACTTCAGCACGAACAAACATGCAGGCACCAGTTGCCCAAAAAACTTCATGGTTATCGTCATACTGTTTTAAATCTTGTTCAATTTCTTGAAAGATTCTTCCACGACAAAAAGGATAACCAAGATGGTCGATAAATCCACCAGCCGCACCAGCATATTCAAAATGGCTTTTCTGATGAAATGCTTTTATTTTAGGTTGGCAGGCAGCAATTGTTTTATCATTATTCATCAATTCAATCACTGGCTCAATCCAATTAGGAGTTACCTCCACATCAGAATTCAGCAACACGTAATATTCAGCTTCGACGAATTCAAGTGCTTCGTTATATCCTTGGGCAAAACCGTGATTTTCTTTGAGCTCAATAATCTTAACGGAAGGGAATGCTGTTTTTAATAATTCCAGAGAACAATCGGTAGAAGCATTATCAGCAACATAAATAGTTGCATCAGAAGAGTATTGTATAACAGAGGGTAAAAAATCAGCTAAATGTTTTTGACCATTATAATTTAAAATGACTACTGCGATTTGATTCATAAAGGAATTTTAGCTATTTTAGGAAAAAGTGTATCATTAAATTGATGGTAATACTACTTCTTTCTTCAAGCTGATAACAGACTGGATTCATGAGATTTGAACATATTTCAATAATTATCGAAATATTAAAATGACTTATTGACAAAGATAATTTGATTTTTTGAAATACTAATCTATCTTAATTATTTATGGCTTTATCAATTTACTTGTTTAGATTTAAGGATATTTTCAATGACAAATACTTAACTTCAAACTAAATGTCAGACAATTCTATTTTCAGACGCAAATCAATTAATAACGTTTTACAACAAAGTGAAGACTCCCACGGTGGGGGTTTAGTGAAGATTCTTGGTGTTCGAGACCTTACTTCATTTGGGATTGCAGCCATTATTGGCGCAGGGATTTTTAGTACAATTGGTAGAGCAAGTTTTGAAGGTGGTCCAGCCGTTTCATTACTTTTTGTATTCGTTTCTATTGCTTGTATTTTCACAGCACTTTGTTATGCTCAATTTGCTTCAATGGTTCCAGTTTCTGGAAGTGCTTATACTTATGCTTATGTATCTTTTGGTGAAATTTTCGCTTGGATTATTGGCTGGGCACTGATTCTTGAATATGCCGTTTCCAATATGGTAGTGGCTATTTCTTGGTCGGAGTACTTCGTTGGAATGCTACATGGTTTTGGTATTAACTTTCCCGATTATTTAACTATTGATTATGGGACAGCCCATAAAGCATTTTTAGAAACCCAAGCTGGCGCTTCTAAGTTTACTGACAGCACTTTATTCGCTGCCAAAGCTTATGAACACGCTCCTGTGTTAGGAAGCGTAAAATTACTTATTGACCTTCCTGCTGGAGTAATTACGATGCTTGTCACTTCTTTGGTATATGTTGGGATGAAAGAATCGAGAAGTGCGAGTAATTTCCTGGTTGTGCTGAAATTAGTGGTAATATTGATGGTAATTTCTGTGGGAGCTTTTTATGTTAAACCAGAAAATTGGTCACCATTTGCACCCAACGGAGCGCAAGGAGTGTTAGGAGGAGTTGCTTCAGTTTTCTTTGCTTTTATTGGTTTTGACTCTATATCAACCACTGCCGAAGAATGTAAAAACCCACAAAGAGATTTACCAAGAGCAATGATTTACTGTCTAATAATTTGTGCGGTACTTTATGTTTGTATCACTTTGGTATTGACAGGAATGGTAAACTATACTGAACTAAAAGTAGATGACCCATTGGCTTATGTTTTTCAGAAAATCAATTTCGATTTCATGGCTGGAATTATCTCTGTTTCTGCCGTAGTAGCCATTACAAGTGCTTTGTTAGTCTATCAGATGGGACAACCAAGAATCTGGATGGCAATGAGCAGAGATGGTTTACTTTGGAAACGTTTTTCAAAAATTCATCCAAAATTCAAAACGCCTAGTTTTGCAACGATTGTTACTGGTTTTGTAGTAGCAGTTCCTTCTCTTTTCTTAGATATGGGATTTTTCGTTGACTTAACAAGTGTTGGAACATTCTTTGCTTTTATTTTGGTTTGTGGTGGTGTTTTGTATTTAGACTATCAAGGTTTATCGAAAGATGCTAAATTTAAAATTCCTTATTTAAATGGACAATTTATTGTGGGTCCATTATTACTTGTTGCAATTAGTTTCGTCATTTATAACAATACTTTTTTCTCGGAACTTGAAGCAAAACCTCTTTTAGCAGTTTTCTGGTTAGTTTGGGGAATTTTATCAGTACTAGCTTATCAACACAAGTTTTCAATTCTTCCAGTTTTAGGTATTTTGACCAACCTTTACTTAATGACAGAATTGGGTGTAACGAACTGGACAATATTCTTAATTTGGCTCGCTATCGGTTTGGTAATCTATTTTATGTACGGTTACAAAAACAGTAAACTTGCGAAGTAATTTCGATAACCATAAATATAATAAAAGGCTTTCAGAGTGTTCTGAAAGCCTTTTATTATGATAAACTATTTCAAAAATTGTTCATTAATCATTACTTCGTCTTCCTGAAAGTAAAGACATATAATATAACAATTGTGCTAACATACCTAAGGCTGCGGCTACGTAAGTCATCGCTGCCCACCATAAAGCATCTTTTGCCATTTCATGCTCTGGCTGGGTTACTACATTACGCTGACTCATCCAAGCTAATGCTCTTCTTGAAGCATCAAATTCTACTGGTAAAGTAATAAAACTAAAAAGTGTCGCTAGGGCAAACATCGCCACGCCAATCGTCAAGACCAATTTATTTCCTGTAGAATACAAAAGCATCATACCAATCATTAAAGCAATTGGCATAAAATTATTAGCAATGCTTAATACTGGCACCATTGCACTACGGAATTGTAACATCGAATAAGCCGTAGCATGTTGCACAGCATGTCCGCATTCGTGCGCTGCTACTGCCGCCGCAGAAGCACTTCTTCCATAATATACATCTGGACTCAAATTAACAGTCTTATCTGCTGGATTGTAATGATCTGTTAATTGTCCTTCAACAGAAATGATTCTTACATCAAAAATTCCATTGTCTCTCAGCATTTTGTCTGCAATTTCTCTTCCAGAAAGCCCATTCGCCAAACCAATTTCTGAATACTCCTGAAATTTACTTTTCAATCTCCATTGCACGAACATCCCGATTCCTGCAAAAACTAAAGTAATTAAATATATGCCTATCATAGCTATTAAATTTGTTTAATTTTCTCAATTAACGAAGTGGTTGAATAACCTTTTACCAAAGGAATTGTTTTTACTTCCCCACCTTTACCCATAACAAAATCAGCCCCAACAATAGTTTCAACTACGTAATCATCTCCTTTTACCAAAATATCTGGTTGAATTTCCTGAATTACTTCAAGCGGAGTTGGCTCGTCAAAAAGAATTACTGCATCTATAAATTCAAAAGCTGCCATCATTCTTGAACGAGCGTACTCATTCACAACTGGGCGAGTCTCTCCTTTCAATCTTTTTACGGAAGCATCGGTATTCAATCCTAAAATCAATTTGTCTCCTAAATTTCTGGCTTTTTCTAAATAATCAATGTGTCCTAGATGAACGATGTCAAAACAACCATTGGTAAAAACTATTTTCTTGCCTTCTTTTTGCCAGTCCTCAGCTCGCTTAATGGCTTCTTCAAGACTAACAATTTTATTTTCAGTCATTTGTTTTCGGTTTAATAAATAAAGTAATCAAAAAACTTACAGCTCCTAAAGCCAACAACGTAATCATCTGAGAACCGTGTATAAATGTTGCTAAGATAATTCCGTCCTTTTGTGGTAAACCATAAAGTACCAAGGCATTTCCTACCAAAAAATGGAAAGGACCGATTCCGCCTTGCGTTGGAGCCGCCATGCCAAAAGAACCCATTGTTAATACAGTAAGCCCTGCCAACAAACCTAAATGAGCAGTTTCTGGAATAGCAAAAAAAAGTACATAAGCCGAAAGCCAGTACATCACCCAGATAAGTATTGAAAAGAAGATAAAGGCAAATGGTTTTTCAAGATGTTTTACACTCATCAAACCATCCAACAATCCATTCAGAAAGCCTACTATTTTGCTCAAAATGGGTACTTCTGATAATATTTCTTGGTACTTTCTGAAAAGATAAATACTTAAAACTCCAGCAATCGAAAGGAAAATCAAAAGGCCAACAATCAGATATACTTTAGAAGCAAACTGTTCTATAAAGAAATGTTGAAGCTTATCATATTCTAAAATTAAGTTCAGCATTAATACAATCAATAAGGATACTACATCAAAAATTCTTTCCGTTAGTACTGTTCCAAATGATTTTTCGAAAGGAATATTATCTGTCTTTTTCAAGCTTCCGCAGCGAGAAACCTCTCCCATTCTTGGAATGATATAATTGGCAAAATATCCAATAAAAATTGCTAAAGTAGTATTGAAAGTAGAAGGTTGGTAGCCAAGCGGTTTCATCAAAATCCGCCATCTTGCCGCTCGACTAACGTGCGCTGTAATTGATAAAATTGCTGAAAGCATTAACCATTTATAATCCGCCTTCTTAAATTCATCAAGCATTTCAGACAAACTAATGTCTTTAAAAACAAACCAAAGTAAGCCTCCCGCCAAAACAAGCGATATGGTGTATTGAAGGATTTTTTTCATAATAGATTCAAAAAAAGGAATTGAGTATTGCTAAGAATCGTATTTTCTATCATCCTAACAATACTCAACTTGAACTACAAAGACACAATGTACTAATTTACCAATCTGTTATTATCGTCTGGAAAAACCAAACTTGGTTTGTAAGTACGAGCTTCCTCTTCAGTCATCATTGCATAAGCAATAATGATAACAATATCGCCTATTTGAGCTCTTCGTGCAGCTGCACCATTTAAACAAACCATTCCAGAACCACGCTCACCTTTTATAACATAAGTTTCAAAACGCTCGCCATTGTTATTGTTTACAATTTGTACTTTTTCATTTTCAATCAAATTGGCGGCATCCATTAAATCCTCGTCAATCGTGACACTTCCGACATAATTCAACTCCGCTTGAGTAATTTTTACTCTGTGGAGTTTTGATTTCATTATATGAAGAAACATAATAATTTTTTAATAAACGTGAATATCAAACAGTTTTACAACACCATTTGAAAATTATGTTGCAAAGATAGATTATTTTTAAGCTTATATAATAACTGGGCTTTTCAAATAATTATGTTATCAATCAAACGGGTTTTGCCCATGAAAGCTGCAATACACAAAGCAGTTTTACCAACTGAAAGTTCCTCAATTGGTAATAATGTATCAAAATCAGAAATTTCAAAATACTCTAATTCAATATCTTCAATCACCTCAAAATACTCCTTGGCGAATTGTTTTACAACCGTTGATGATTGATGTTTAAGTAATTCGGAGGCAGCAGTTAATGATTTATAGATTTCTGGAGCAATTACTCTTTGTTCTTCACTGAGGTTTCTATTTCTTGAAGACATCGCCAATCCATCTTTTTCTCGTTGAGTTGGACAAATCACTAAATCCAAAGAAAAACTTAAATCTTTCACCAAACAATTAATGACTGCGCATTGCTGTAAATCTTTTTGTCCGAAATAAGCTTTATTGGGTTGAACAATGTTAAATAATTTTGATACCACGATTCCTACACCATTAAAATGTCCAGGTCTGAATTTCCCTTCCATAACATTTTCTAATGTACCGAAATCAAACTTTAACGTTGGTAAACTTGGGTACATTTCAGCGGCACTTGGTGCAAATACAATATCGCAATTAGCTTCTTCAAGCATTTGGCAGTCGGCTTCTAAAGTACGAGGATAAACCGCTAAATCGTGTGGATTATTAAACTGAGTTGGATTTACAAAAATGCTACAAACAACAATATCATTCTGATTTTTAGCGGTTTCAATCAAAGATAAATGTCCTTGGTGGAGTGCTCCCATGGTGGGTACAAAACCTACTGATTTACCTAATTTACGTTGATTTTGTAAATATTCCTGTAAAGTCTTTATCTCAAAAAATACTTGCATGATGTTCTATTCTTTAATTTCTTGAAGGTTGAATGAGTAAAATATGAATGGTATTTATATAACTCTGCAAGTGTTATTATTCGTTCCAAACAGATTCACGTTCAATTTTTTGTGGAATTTCCGTATTTTTTTTATATTTTTGCATAATTTTTATGTGAATCCTTCTTGCTTTGATTGTCTGTTTTAGTTGTTTAACACTTTTTAACAGCATCAAGGCTCCTAACAACGACAACAATGTCTAAATTGCGTATCCTTTACGTTGCCAGTGAAGTTGACCCTTTTCTCTCTACGACTCAAGTAGCTAATTTTGTTAGAAAACTCCCTGCTGCTATGCAGGAAAAAGGGTTTGAAATAAGAATCTTAGTACCTCGTTTTGGGTTAATCAATGAACGTAAAAACCGACTTCATGAAGTAGTAAGGTTATCTGGGTTTACGGTACCAGTTGGTGACGACGATAAGCCAGTAACAATTAAAGTAGCCTCTTTGCCATCAGCAAAATTACAGGTATATTTTATTGATAACGAAGACTATTTTCAAAGAAAGTACGTTTTTACGGACAAAGAAGATAGATTTTATGCCGATAACGACGAGCGTGCAATATTTTTCTGTAAAGGTGCGCTGGAAACTGTAAAGAAATTGGGATGGTCTCCTGATATTGTGCATTGTAACGACTGGATGACAGCTTTAATACCTTTGTATTTAAAGACGACTTACAGAAACGATCCAATGTTTAAAGATTCTAAAACGGTATTTTCTGTTTTCAACAATGACTTTGCTCATAAATTTGCCTTTGAAGGACTGTACGACAAAGTAAAAATGTTAAATGTTGAAGATGATATGCTTGGTAGCTTAGAATCAGCAGATTATCAAGGTTTTGTTAAGATTGGCGTAGAATATGCCGACGTCGTAATTACGATGGAAGAAGAAGTATCTGAGAAATTTAACACTATTTTTAATGAATTACCCGCAAAAAAATTGGAATACGTTCCAGAAGAGAGTATTGACAGTTACTACAATATTTACACGGAGTTGGCAAGTGCGTAAAGCATTCATTTTTGGTGTTTTCTTTTCTTTTTTCGCAATTTTATCGGCTTGTGAAGACCCTAAAGAAATAGGTTCTGACGTGTTTGTACAAGACATTGGCTTACTCTATACTGATACGCTAAGTGTTGATCCTTCTACCGTTTTATTAGACTCTATCGCAACATATACTACTAGCAATCTTTTGGTGGGTCGTTTTACTGATCCAGTTTTTGGAGATGTAAACGCTGTAAGTTACTTCCAAATTTCAAACCTTACCGCAGATACTATCCGTTCGAATGTTGATACTGCTGGTAGAAGTAATGTAAAATGGATAACTTACCCAAGTAAAAATGACTCTATCCGTTTGATTTTACCTTATAGTTTTGTTCAAGGCGATACACTTCAAAATCAATCGTTCAAATTATATCAATTAGCATCCACTGCAAGTCTTGACCCCACAGTTGTTTATTATAACAATAGCGCTGCTCCTGCTTTGAATCCTACTCCGATTGGACAATTGAACAATGTAAAAATTCGTCCAATCCGAGATAAAAGAGTAATTTCTGGAACAGCTGGTAAATTTGATTCATTGAGAATTCCAATTACTGAACCGTCTTTTGTGAAGTTTTTAGAAAGTCAAAGAGACATCGCTAAAAGTGAAGCACTTGTTGGAACGGGTTTCAAAGGAGTAGTAAAAGGTTTAGCATTAGTTTCTGAAAGTAATAAAAATGCAGCTGTTGTCGGTTTTTCTGCTGGTGGTATTCAAATGCAATTATATTATCATTATAAATATACTTATACTGTTAGAAATACTGCTAATACGGCTGATAGTTTAATTACAGTAGATACGACAAAATCTAACAATTTCTATGTAGCTATTACCAATGCAGATGGTACAAACTTTAATGCTAGATTTAATAAAATTACAGCAGCACGTACTGGAGCATTAAGTAAATTGACTAAACCTGCTGATGTTTTAACAAGTAGCGAAGCGAATAATCAAGTTTTTCTTCAGTCTGGTACAGGTATTGCGATGAAAGTTAAATTCCCTAATTTGCTGAAATTAAAAGAACGTAACGACATTGCCATTAATAAAGCGGAATTAGTACTTGAACCAAAATCAAATACTGCTGGCTATACACTACCTAGCGATTTAATCTTAGTTGAAGCTACTCCAGCGAATCAACCATTAAGAACTACAACGACTGGTGAAGGTAATTTTGTTTTTGTAACAGGTGAAGGAACTACTTCTTCTTATGCAAGCCGAACTAATTTATTTACTTTTAACATAACAAGTTCTTTACAAAATATCATCGCAGGTAGAGGCAAAAATAATGGTTGGATTATTACACCAACGTTATTTACGACTAACTCTACAACTGGTACAAGAGGACCAGCACTTGGAAAAAGTGTACTAAATCCTGATATTACTCGTGCAATTTTCGACCATAGTAATATTAAACTTAAAGTCTATTATACTTACGTTGCAAGATAAAATGTAATTTCTCGAAATAATTCTGGAGCGGAGAACCATAATATGGATTCTCCGCTCTATTTTTGTGGCAATATATTACTGACTATTTCTTCTATGATTTGATTATTAATTTAAATCATCAATTTAAAAGAAATAGTGCTAACCAAATAAACTATAAATATATGTGTGGCATTGTGGCTTATATTGGGCATCGTGAAGCCTATCCTTTAATTATCAAAGGATTAAAACGTTTAGAATACCGTGGATATGATAGTTCAGGTATTGCTTTGTTGAACGATGGACTAAACATTTATAAAAAGAAAGGAAAGGTTGTTGACCTAGAAGCGACTCTTATAAACGAAAATCTAACAAGTACTATAGGTATTGGTCACACTCGTTGGGCTACACATGGCGAACCTAATGATGTAAATGCTCACCCACATTATTCAGCTTCAAAAAACTTAGCAATCATTCATAATGGTATTATAGAAAACTATTCTTCTATCAAGAAAAACCTCATTAAAAAAGGGCATGTTTTTTATTCTGATACTGATTCTGAAGTATTCATTCATTTCATTGAAGACATTCAAGTAAATACTGGTTGTTTATTAGAAGAAGCCGTTCGTTTGGCAATGAAAGAAGTAGTAGGTGCTTATGCCATTGTTATTATGGATGCCACTAATCCTTCACAATTAATTGCAGCTCGTAAAGGTTCTCCATTAGTAATTGGTGTTGGCGATAATGAATTCTTTTTTGCTTCTGATGCCACGCCAATCATAGAATATACAAATGAAGTAATCTATTTAAATGATTATGAATTAGCTGTAGTTCGTGATGGAGCATTAACGGTTAAAAACGTTGACAATATTCTTCAATCGCCTTATATCCAAACAGTAGAATTAGAACTTGAAGCGATAGAAAAAGGAGGTTATGAACACTTCATGCTTAAAGAAATCTATGAGCAACCTCGTTCTGTAGCAGATTGTATGCGTGGCCGTGTAAATGCTGATAGCGGACTTTTAGTATTAGGTGGCTTACGTGATTATGTTGATAAATTAGCCAAAACAAAACGTATCGTCATTGTAGCTTGTGGTACTTCATGGCATGCTGGTTTGGTAGCTGAATATATTTTTGAAGAACTTGCCCGAATTAACGTAGAAGTAGAATACGCTTCTGAATTCCGTTATCGTAATCCCATCATCAAAGAAGGTGATTTTGTAATTGCCATTTCGCAATCTGGTGAAACGGCTGATACTTTAGCGGCTATCGAATTGGCAAAATCAAAAGGAGCAACAATTATTGGGGTTTGTAATGCTGTTGGTTCATCAATTCCTAGAGCTACTCACGCAGGAGCTTACACACATGCTGGTCCAGAAATTGGTGTGGCTTCAACCAAAGCATTTACTGCACAAGTAACAGTATTGGCAATGATGGCAATTGCAGTTGCTCGCAAAAAAGGAACTTTGCATGAAGATACTTTCAGAAGATTATTGTTTGAATTAGAAAGAATTCCTTCTAAAATTGAAACTGTTCTGAAAACTGACGAAAAGATTAAAGAGATTGCAGCAAAATTTAAAGACTCAAGAAACTTCATTTATTTAGGCCGTGGATACAATTTCCCTGTAGCTTTAGAAGGTGCGCTTAAATTGAAAGAAATTTCATATATCCATGCAGAAGGCTATCCTGCGGCAGAAATGAAACACGGACCAATCGCCTTAATCGACGAAGAAATGCCTGTAGTTTTTATTGCTACTAAAGATAGTTCTTATGAAAAAGTAGTGTCAAATATTCAGGAAGTAAAAGCTAGAAAAGGAAAAGTAATTGCTATCGTAACCGAAGGCGATAAATTGATTCCAACAATGGCTGATTATACCATTGAAATTCCTGCAATGCACGAGGCTCTGATTCCATTAGTAGCAACGATTCCATTGCAATTACTTTCATATCATATTGCCGTGTTGAGAGGTTGCAATGTTGACCAACCTAGAAACTTGGCTAAGTCAGTTACTGTAGAGTAATTTTAGGAGACTCTAAGATATAAGAAGTAAGAATTTTATATTATTTTTTTTAAAGGTCGTCAGGAGATGTTTTTCCTGACGACCTTTTTTCAATGTCATTAAAAATTCATCTAATTACAACTCTTAATTTTAATTGCTAAAAAAGAGCTGATTTTTCTTTCCTTAATTATCATTATAAGCATCATAAACATTCCAAGCCCAAATGGCGAATGGGATAATCCATGTCCACCAAAAGAAGAAGGATGCTACTCCTCCAATTATCCAAATAAGGATTGCCTTGATGATTTGTCCTTTGATTAATTGTCCCAAACCCGGAATAAAGGCCGACAGTAATGCAGGTACTCCATGCTTTTGCATATTTTTCTAGTTTATGTTGGTAAGTAAAATGTTTTTAACCGAGTATTAACCGCAAACATCCTACAGTTAAAGGTTTACTAAAGATATTAATTTTTATCCTCCTTAAATATCTCTCGTTTAAAGAATTACAAAATTTAGTAAAGTTTTCTCTTCGAAAGATTATCTCGAAAGAATCTTTTCATGAGCCGTTTTCCATTCATCATAATTAAAAACCACTCCTACTTTTCCTTTCTGTAACATTTGTTTTTTTAAAAGTCATTGTGCTATATTTGTAGTGTACTATTAAACTAATACAGCATATGATAACAATCAACAACCTCTCGTTTAATTATGGAAAACGAAAACCCGTATTCCGTCATTTAAACCTAAAACTATCAGCTGGAAATGTGTATGGATTATTGGGAAAGAATGGTGCGGGTAAATCTTCATTACTCAGAAACATGGCAGGTTTGCTTTTCCCAAGTGAAGGTACTTGTACGGTAAATGGATATAATGCACAGGATCGTTTGCCTAGTTTTTTACAGGAAATGTATTTCTTACCAGAAGAATTTTATACGCCACCTGTGAAGATTAAGGATTTTGTAAAGACTTATTCGCCATTTTATCCAAATTTCTCTTTGAAACAATTTTTGGAGTATTTGGAAGAATTTCAAATTTCTGATAACGAGAAGTTTACAGAGTTATCATTAGGACAAAAGAAGAAAGCTTTAATCGGTTTTGGTTTGGCAACAAATACGAAAGTATTGATAATGGACGAACCTACCAATGGTTTGGATATTCCTTCAAAAAGTCAGTTTCGTAAAATTATCGCTTCTGTTGCTACCGACGAACGTATCATTGTTATCTCAACGCACCAAGTTCGTGATTTAGATTCATTGATTGATCCTATCATCATTTTGGATGGCTCAGAAGTATTATTGCATGCAACCACCGAGGAAATTTCTGAAAAACTATCTTTCAAAACAGTTTCTGTCGTAACCGACCATGAAAAAGTGTTGTACTCAGAACATTCTATTAGAGGTTTTTCAGTAGTAATGCCAAACAATGGACACGAAAACAATAAAGTAGATTTAGAATTATTATTCAATGCTGCTTTAACGAATCGTCAGGCAATTAAAGACATCTTTCAATAACCTTTATCTGTTTAAACCAATAGGCATTTTACGAAATGGCTATCAATTAATTAAACAACAATATTATGAACAACTTTTTTAGCTATGAGCGTTTCTCTTTACTTGTCAAGCGGCAGTGGACTGAAAACTATTTTATATTGATGATGGGCGTCGTTGTTTATGCAAGTATCGTCACTGTCATTTATTCAATCAATTTTGATGTTGAGAGCAATTATACCTTAGAAAAAGGTAAGCAAACAGCGATGTTTATATTGGGTCTTTTTGCTGGAGGAACTCTTTTTACCAATTATATCTTCAAAGATTTTGGGAATAATATCCAAACAATGAGCTTCTTGATGACTCCAGCCTCACATTTTGAAAAACTCAGTGTAGGTCTTTTTTACGCCCTGATTGCTTTCCCGATTACTCTCTTTTTTGTCTTCGGTGCAGTTGATTACACTTTCGTAACTCTGTCTGGAAACCAATCTAACGAAATACTTTACAAAGTCATCTTAGATACTTATCAAGAGTATTCATTTTTTGTAAATGTCTGGGTTGCTTTACAAGTATTTGCATTGTTAGGTGCTATTTACTTTGGTAAAATGTCGTATATCAAAACGGCTTTTTCAGGCTTTTTGATTGTAGCAATATTCATTTTATTTGAATATTTATTATTCAAAATCATCATTGGCGACGACTCTCAGCACAATCACAACATCAACTTGAGTATAGAAAACAGAGCAAATCTATCGCCTGCTTTCAAGTTCATTCTTGATGCTTCAAAATATGCTTTGTATTATGCACTTGCGCCATTTTTAGCTGTAGTAGCCTATTTTAAATTAAAAGAAAAGGAGGTTTAAGATGGAATTTAGAGATAACCAAGCAATTTACCTCCAAATAGCAGAGTATATTTGTGAGCGTATCCTACTGAAACAGTGGAAGATTGGCGATAAAATCGCATCTGTCCGTGAACTGGCTGTTCAGTTAGAAGTAAACCCGAATACAGTGGTGAGAACCTACGAATTCTTACAGCAAAAAGAAATCATTTTTACGAAAAGAGGAATGGGTTTCTTTGTGTCAGATGAAGCAGAAGACAAAGTATTGGCATTTAGGAAAGATGAATTTCTAGGTAATGAATTACCTGTATTCTTTAAAAATGTTCATCTACTTGGCTTAGACTTTGACTTTATTAAAGAGAAATACGAGGCATTTAAAACAGCTAATTTTTAAGCATATAAACCTTATGAAAACATCAAATAAATTATTAGCGGCTTTAGCTATTATTATCGTTATCGGAATGACCTCCTTCACGATTTTATTGAAGACTGAATATAAAAAAGCGGCTGCCAAATCGGATATTTCTAAACAAGAAATCAAATTAAAGGCTTTTGATAAATTGGAAGTATTGACAGAAGATGGCGTTAACATCAGTATTGAAGAAGGCACAACTTATAGTATCAAAAATGCTCCAAATGCCAAAGTAATTGGGTCAACGTTGAAGATTGATAGCCTAACGGATGTGTATGGAAAAGTAATTATCACGATGCCAAAACTTCCAGCTATTACTTTGAAGGGTTATGAAATTGCATTAAATATCAAAGGAAATGCAAGCAAGTTTGCGAATAATACTTTGCAAGTAAATAGCACTGCTACTGGAGATTTAAACCTAAATAATTGCGATTTGAAAAGTATCAATATCAATACTGAAAACGCAAAAATTATCAACAATAAATGGTGGGATTCTTGGCAAAAATATTATCATTTTCACTTAATTGATTCAAAAGTAGCAAGTACCGATATTACATTGAAAGGAAAAGCAAGTTTATCGTTGAAAAACACTTCACTTTTATCGCCAACTTTCAATTTAAGTGATTCGGCAAGTATCAGTATTGAGGGAAATGCTATGAATCCTTTTGTGAAGAAATAGTCATCCATTCTGCCAGCAAAGCCCAGCAATGTGCTTCGCAAGTCCAATTGATATGAAAGAGTTTTGAAGAAGCCATTTTATACAAAACAGGATTTTCGTAGGCTGTCAGAAAACCCGCAATAAAGAAGTGAAAATCATTAAATATCTCCTTTGAAAAATCAGTAAGATTGGTTTTCTCAAAGGAGATATTCAATCGTAAAAGACTTGTTTCTATCAGCATTCTATCCATCAAAGCCAAGTCTGGTTTCTTCAAATAGTTCAACATATCTTCTACAAATTTTTCTCTACAAATCTCCAAAGCAGGAATCGTAAATTTCCCCATTAACCTTGCAACATGATACATAATTAGTGGCGTTCGGGCATACTGATGCGCAACACTAAAAGGCTTTTCTAAATACTGATTTGAAAGAATAGTTTGCTGAATGTATTTCAGAGAATCATTTCCATGTTCATCCAATTCCAAATCATAAGCTAACAAACAGTAAAGCATATTCGACAAAGCACAAACATCGAATTCGATGTACATATTTTTGCCAAACCAAGTAGAATAAGCTTTTAAGTTTTTGTATTCTTGAAAAGTATTTTGAATAGTTTTTTGAATAGTATTTGAATGAACTATCAATTTGATTTTCAACCAAATAATTTCTTCCTGACTATGTTTCTTCGTCAGAAAAACCATAGCAGTATCATCAATATCATCAGGAATTTTGAAGTGATTCAGTTTGTGCAAAATATTCCCATGTGGGAAATGCTGAGATGGTTTTGTTTGAAAGAAATTATAAGTATTTAAGCCATCTTTATTCTGAAAAAGCGGATAAGTAGCAATAGCTTTCTCTGTGATTTTTTCAATGAGTATTTGTGAAGAAAGGGGCAATTTTCCTTTAATGGAATTTAACGTAAAAACAGTAATTGCCGTAAAAAAAACATTTGTATCTGGACGATAATAATGCAATATTCTATTTCCCCGATACGACTCAAAAAGTCCATCGGGGAAATATTTTCTATTTGCAGTTTCTTGTAAATCTGCAATTTTTAAGATTACTTCATCAATTGTCAAAACCGCAAAATTTTAAAAGCCGAAAGCTCAAGGCTGAAATCTGTTCGCTAAATATACTTCACCATCGCATTTTCATCCACAAAAAGCTCTTCGCTCATTCTGATAGCTTGTTTTTCAAAACTAAATACTTCAAAACCTTCCGAAAGATACAAATTTTTAGCTCGATGATTATCCGCAATGAGCGTCAATACAATTTGTTTTAACCCTTCGCCCTGTCTGGCTCTCTCAATAGCCGCTTGAAGTAACTTTCTGCCCAATCCTAAACCTTTAGCTTCTGGAGCAACGTACATTCTGAAAATCAAACCTTTGTGTCGGAGTTTCAAAAAACTTTCTCTTTTAAAACCGACCGTTCCAATCAAATCACCATTTTCAGCAAAAGCTCCCAATGTAAAACTTTCAAAAGTATCTTCTGTTGGAAAAACTTCACCAATAATATCAGTTGGTGTAAGCCTGAAAAACTGTGCTTCTTCCGTAATTGCTTTATGCAACAATTGGTAATAAGTTTTGATATCGTCTTCATCCTTGATTACTCTTATTTCCATTTTATAGCGGATAATCCATTTTAATGTCGGTTCTTTCGTAAAAAGTCTTTTCAATGGGTACTTCAACAAAACCAATACTTTTATAAATGGAAATAGCAGGTTTTAAAGCCGTATTCGATAATAAATATAATGATTTTGCTTTACGAGCTTTGGCTTCTTCGATGGTGATAATGCACAATTTTTTACCTAAACCTAAACCTTGGGCTTTGGGCGTAACGCCCATTTTAGCCAACTCGTACACGTCATCGCCATCATGGATTAAAGCAGAAGTACCTACAATTTCATCGCCCAATTTTGCTAGAAAAATCTGTCCGCCATTGGCTATAATCTCTTCAGGAGCTTCCAATTGCTCTAAATCGTGTGGTTCTACTTTAAAATATTTCTCAATCCATTCTACATTGATTCTTTTGAAATCTTCTTTATATGCTGAATTATATTCAATGATTTGCAAATTATTGTCCATGATATTTTAAGAAATTGGATGAATGTTTTTTTCAAAAAAATGCGTGTCAACCGCCATAAAAGGAAAAACAGAAGGAATATTTTGCTTTTCGATTGCCTCAAAACCATTTCGGATATAAAAGCGAATGGCAGCCTGTAAACGCTCTAAAGTTCCTAAATACAAGTTATTCATTCCTGCTTTTTGTGCTTCGCTGGTTAATAAATCCAGTAGTTTTTGGGCAATACCAAACTCTTTTCCACGAAATTCTTTTTTGACAAACATCTTCCGAATCGCTCCTACATTTTCGCCACAATCAATCAAAGCGATACTTCCTACTACTTGATTTTCGTGTAAAGCCACCCAAAAATCACCATGATTTTGTTGGTAAAAGTTCGGAATATCTAATAAATCTTGTTGTTCATTAATGGTAATCGGAACTTGAAATTCTTTTTGCTGAATGGTTAAAATCAAATCGACCACTTGGTCAGTATATTGATTTTCAAAGGATTGTATATTAATCATTTTCTAACATCTTAATTAAACAAAAATTTCACCTTTTAAATACGGAGCAACTTTGCCCGCAATTTTTACTCTGTCGCCTACTAAAGTACAAGTTAGCTCGCCACCTCTGGCTGAAATTTGCTTGGCTGACAAAGTACTTTTACCGAGTTTTTCCACCCAAAATGGCGTCAGCGTTGTATGCGCCGAACCAGTCACAGGGTCTTCATCAATCCCTGATTGCGGCCCAAAGAATCGAGAAACGAAATCTACTTCATCACCTTTGGCTGTTACGATAATTCCTCTACATTTAACTTGGGCTATCGTTCTGAAATCAGGTTCTAAAGCTTTTATTTGACTTTCGTTTTCAAAAACTAAGAAGTAATCAGAAATTCCTTTCAGTGTTTGTATTGGTGTTGCATCAAATCCAATGAGTAATTCTTCGGGAGTTTCTGCTGGTACTGGAACATCCACTGGAAAATCTAATTCTAATAAATCTCCTTTTTTTTCTACTTTCAAAATGCCACTTCTGGACTTAAATTCTATAATTGTTTTTGGATATTTGGCGTACTCAAAAATGGTATAAGCCGTTGCCAAAGTTGCGTGTCCGCAAAGATTTACTTCTACTGTTGGCGTAAACCATCGTATATGAAATTGCTCTCCTTCGGCGACGTAAAATGCCGTTTCAGCGAGATTATTTTCAGCTGCAATTTTTTGCATTAATTCATCCGAAATCCATTCCCTAAGTGGTACTACAGCGGCAGGATTACCCGCAAATACTTCATTCGTAAATGCGTCTAATTGATAGATTGTTAGGTTCATATTTAGCTATCAGCCTTCAGCAATGAGCTTTCGGCTTCTTTAAATGGTTTTTTAGCTATGAGCAGTGAGCGATTAGCTTTTTAAAATAAGATTCAATACACAAGATTTTAGAAGTATAAAAGCTCAAAGCTTATTGCTCATAGCTCACGGCTTCACCCTAATTTGTGAAATTCCTTAAAGCGTTCTAAGTAACTTTTGGACGTCCAAGCATCTTCAATTTCTTTGACGGCAATGAGTAAATTATGCTCCTGATTTTCAATAATTTCAGCATTCATCTGTCTAATTTCTTCCCAAATTTTTTGAAGAGTAGGCAACAACACTTTCCCTTTTTTTGATAATTTCAGATTACGTTTACGAGCGTCCTCGTCAGACTTTTTTGAAATTATCAAACCTTTTTTCTCCAATTCCTTCGCCATCTGAATAATGGCAGGATGCGTAACATTCAGTCCTTCAGCGATTTCCATAATTCCTGCTTCGCTTTTTTGTGAAAGAAAATAGAAAATAGGAAACCATTTTGGTTGAAAGTCAACTCCGTAAAAACGGTACACATCTTCACCACCACGCATGATGGTCTCGCTGAGTCGTTTGAGCCTACTTCCAAAAGCCAAAGGGCCTAATTCTGATATTAAATCCATTTTTATGTAAACAATTACGTAAGTGATTACGCAAATTTTAAATGTTTTTTTGAATTAAACAAAAAAATCTTCTCCTTTTTGAAAAAGAGAAGATTTTCAGCGAGCTGAATTAATTTATAAAAAAACAAAAATACATTTGCATTTTACAAACCGATAGGTTTATATTTGCTTTATGTTTACGAAATCAGATATTACCAGACAAGCCATTATTGAAAAATCGGCTCCTATTTTCAATACTAAGGGTTATAGTGCTACCACTATGAACGATATTTTATTGGCTACTGGATTAACCAAGGGTGGTGTGTATGGGAATTTTGAAAGTAAAGACCAAATTGCTATTGAAGCTTTTGAACATTCTATTGGAAAGCTTTTAGAAGCTTTACGTTTTAAAATTAAAAAGGAAAATACTGCCAAAGAAAAACTCTTCGCCATTTTAAGTTTCTACAAAAACTATAGCATAAACCCTTTAACAGAAGGAGGTTGCCCGCTTCTTAACACAGCGATAGAATCTGATGACAATCTACCCTTTCTAAAAATCAAGGCACAAAAAGCACTGAATGAACTATTAGGAGGCTTAGCGTTCATCATTCAAAAGGGTATCGATTCGAAAGAATTTAGGGCTGAATTGGATGCTCAGGAAGAAGCCACATTGATATTTAGTATTATCCAAGGTGGTCTGATGATGAGTAAATTGGCAGATAACCCCAAAATATTAAATGGCTTGTTAGAAAACCTAAAAGCTACTATTAATACACAATATTTACGCTAATTTTTTTATCAAAAAATAAACCGTTCGGTTTATTTTAATTCAAACTTATAAAAACTTTCATTTACTCTTATTTGAAATTTCGGAATGGCAATCATCAAGAAAATATCAGCACGCTTTACAGGTTTTTATTTCAATCTGTTAGCTTTTGTGCTTCCTAAAAAGCTAAAAAAAGATGGCTTCAACCTTTTTTGTACACCATTTTTAAAAGGGCTCAAGCCACATCACCAAGCTTTTTTGATTCCTGCCTTTACTGAAGTTCTTGAAGTAGACGGAAACAAGATTCAAACGTACCAATGGGGTACTGGTTCCAAAAAAGTACTATTGGTCCATGGTTGGGCAAGCCATAGTTTCAGGTGGAAATCATATATCAAGGCTTTGGTCGAAAATGACTTTACTGTTTTGGCGCTAGATGCTCCTGCACATGGTAACTCTACTGGTAAAATCATGAATTTAGTTATCTATGAAAGAACTTTGTCCGCATTCTTAGCAAAGCACCCCGATTTACACACAATCATTGGGCACTCAATAGGTGGTTTTGCGACTACTTATTATCTGAGTAAAAATCCACAGACATCCATTCAAAATGCTATTATTTTGGCTGCTCCAGGAAAAGTAGAAGAGTTTTTCAAGTTTTATGTTCAATTCTTGGGACTTTCAAATAAAGCCATCAGATTAATTGCTGAGCAATTTGAAAAAGAACTAAATCAAAAGCCATCATACTTTTCAGCTATCAATTTTGCCCAACATATTAAAACAAAGGCCTTCATTGTTCATGATACAGGTGATAAATCTACCAATTATCTAGATTCACAAAACCTAAGTCAGGTTTGGAAAGGCTCAACACTGAAACTTACTAAAGGACTTGGGCATGAATTGAAAAGTGAAGAATTACTGCATGAGGTTATCAATTTTATAAAATAGACATCTTAATCAAAAACACTCTTTTAAAATGAAATACGTCTTAATTATACACGAAGTAAAAGATTATCTATTGTGGAAAAAAGTCTTTGACGAAGCCGCCACCATTAGGAAATTAGCAGGCGAAATTTCTTATCAGTTGCTTAAATATGAACAGGATGCTAACAACATCGTGCATTTCTCTGAATGGACTTCGCTCGACAATGCAAGAAAGTTCTTTGAGTCACCCGAGTTAGTTCAAATTAGAATAAAAGCAGGTGTAAAAGCTCCTGAGTTTATTTACTTAGAAAAACTAGAAGAAGGAACACTATAAATATCAACGAGATGGATAACAATTATTTAGATAGTGCCATTAAGCAATTTGAGTATTACAAAATGCTTGCTGAAAAGACCTTTGACCAAGTAAGCGATGACAAACTTTTCTGGCAATACAACGAGGAAAGTAATAGTATTGCTATGATTGTAAACCACCTTGCTGGAAATATGCTCTCTCGATGTTCAGATTTCTTAACTACAGATGGTGAAAAAGAATGGAGAAATAGGGATGCTGAATTTGAAAACATCATCCTCACCAAAAATGAATTAATGACTAAATGGGATGAAGGGTGGACTTGTCTATTCAATACCCTCAAAACATTAACTAATTCCGATTTAGACACTATCATTTATATCCGAAATCAAGGGCATACCGTGCAGGAAGCCATCAACAGACAGCTTGCTCATTATCCATACCATGTTGGGCAAATTGTTTATATCGGTAAAATGGCTACTGATAACTGGCAATCTTTATCTATCCCAAAAGGTAATTCGAGTACTTACAACAGTAACAAATTCTCTAAGCCAAAACAGAACACTCATTTTACAGATGAGTATCTAAAATAATATTCAGCTCATGAAAACATTTCTATCTGCCATCTTATTTGTTCTTTTGCCTCTTATGTTAATGGGACAAAAGCTAACATTAGCTCAACAGGATTCAGTTTTTGTTCGAGAAAACTTCTCAAAACAAGAAGTATATATCACTATGCGAGATGGCATTAGATTATTCACCTCCATTTATATTCCTAAAGACATTTCCAGTAAAAACCCCTATCCTTTTTTAATTTATCGTACATGTTTTGGCTCTTCACCTTATGGGTCTAATAATTACCCAAAGCTACTATATTATTCTAACCACGTAATGCGTGAAAAATTCATTTTTATCAAGCAGGACGTAAGAGGAAGATATATGTCAGAGGGTATTTTTACAAATATGCGTCCTTTCATTCCATCCCAAAAAACTACAAAAGACGTAGATGAAGCATCTGATACATACGATACCATAGAATGGTTATTGAAAAACATCCCGAACAACAATGGCAATGTAGGATTATATGGCATTTCCTACACAGGTTTTTATGCCATTTCTGGTGCTTTAAGCGGACATCCTGCTATCAAAGCTGTTTCTCCCCAAGCACCTATTTCAGACTTTTTCTTTGAAGACTTCCATCATAATGGAGCTTTTGTTTTGGCTGTTGGCAATGCCCTGCCAGTTTTCGGTATTCATACCCCAAAACCAACCGAAAATCATTGGTTTCTAGCACATTTCCCTGAAATTAAAACTCAAAATAGTTTCAATTGGTACAAGTCGATGACACCTCTACAAAATTTCGGGAAACTATATTCAGATAATTTCTTTTGGAATGAAATAATCGAGCATCCTAACTATGATGATTTTTGGCAAAAACGGAGCATAATTCCCCATTTGAATACATCTATAAAAATGCCTTCAATATTAAATGTAGGCGGTTGGTTCGATGCCGAAGATATGATTGGTGTGTTGGATATATATAAACATATAGAAAAAAACAACACTGCTGTTTCAAATACTTTGATTATGGGGCCGTTTGGTCATGGAGATTGGTCAAGAGAACAAGGCCACCACCTGCAAGGAAACATTTATTTTGGTGATAGTTTAGCAACATTTTTCAGCAAAACATCGAATTAGTATTTTATAAAAAACATTTAAAAAATTCAATAGACAAAAGTACGGTAGTTCCTAAAGCTTACCTTTTTGATACAGGTAAAAAAGAATGGACTAGTTTTTCGAAATATCCCATTAAAGGTGGTACAGGCTTAGATTTATACCTTCATGCAGATAAAAAACTATCATCAGATCCTCCCAAAAAAGGATTTCTGGAATATCTATCCGACCCTAAGAATCCAGTTCCTTATGCTGAAGGAGTGTTTGAAACCCTTGATTTTTTACCTGATTACATGAGTGACGACCAAAGGTTTGTTACTCATAGAAAGGACGTTCTAACTTTCCAAACTGAAGAGTTAAAGAACGATATTACCTTTATTGGAGAGATAAAGGTGAGTCTAAAATTTTCGACATCAGGAACTGACGCTGACTTTTTTGTTAAACTTATTGACGGTTATCCTCAAAATGAACCTAATAGTCCCTACACTCCTGTGGGCATCAAATTGGCTGGCTACCATCAGATGGTACGAAGTGAGATAATGAGAGCAAAATTCAGAAATTCATTCTCCAGTCCCGAACCAATTGTCCCAAACCTTAAAACGAATCTGGATTTTAGACTTCAAGATGTTTACCACACTTTTAAAAAAGGGCATAGAATCATCATTCAGGTACAATCGTCCGCCTTTCCTTTATTCGATATTAATCCTCAAAAATTCGTGAACAATATTTATAAAGCCAAGGAATCAGATTTTCAGAAAGCAACAATAAAATATTCAGCGAAAGTAAAATATCCGTAAACATTTTATCAAATACAACAAATGGAAAATAATATATACATTATTGGAGCAGGTGCAGTTGGTAAAGCGTTAGCGGTTTTTTTGAAATTAGAGGGTAAAAACGTATATATCATCAGGGGAAGTGTAGACAACATTCCTACACAATATGAGACAATATCTGTTCAAATAGATACACAAACTATTTTGAAAGCCGACATCGAAGTGACTTCTCTTTCAAGCCATTCAGCATTCGATGGCATATTGGTAGTCACCAATAAATCTTTTGGAAATGAAAAATTAGCTGAAACCTTAAAGTTAAGTGCTAAGTACTCACCGATAGTTCTTCTACAAAATGGACTAGGTGTAGAATCTCCATTTCTTGAAAAAGGATTCACAGATATTCATCGATGTGTGTTGTTTACCACATGCCAAGTAGTAGCAGAAAACCTAGTAAGGTTCAAACCTGTAGCAGTATCACAAATTGGGATAATTAATGGTAAAGAAGATACCCTACAACATATTGTAAACCATCTAAACAACCCAATATTTCAATTTAGATCTGAAGAAAATATTCAATATACTATCTGGAAAAAAGCGATTGCAAACTGTGTTTTCAATTCCATTTGCCCGCTTTTAGATACTGATAATGGTGTATTCTTAAGAGATAAAGGTGTTATGGATTTAGCCCAAAATGTAATTAGCGAATGTGTGGCAATTGCCAATTTATCTGGTATTGAAATAACTGAACAGGAGGTAATTGAAAGTGTATTAATGATTAGTAAAATGAGCGATGGACAGCTTATCTCGACCTTACAAGACATTAATAATAAACGAAAAACGGAGATTGAAACACTAAATTTTGCAGTAGTAGCTATTGCTCAAAAATTAGGCAAAAAGAATCAAGTAGTACAAACAAAACTACTTGGCGAACTCACAAAAATAAAAGCTGACTTGAAATTTTGCCAATAAAACCCTACTCGTTCCCCTACTAGTTCAAGACTAAGTCTTGGACGTTTTTCTAAATTCAGTTAAAAACTGAATTTAGAAACTAGCACAAGTAACGCTTTGCTTGATACTTGTGCTAGTTAGGGAAGATTTTACCGTAGTACGAGTTTCAAACTCGTAGAGCAAAATAGTTAATATTCTCCCATCATTTCAAATCTAATGACAGTTAATAATTCACCCAATAAGTTTTTCCCTTGCCAAGTTGCTCTTTTAAGAATCCTTAAGTCGTTTTCTGTTAAGCCAACTCCCCATCTATTATCATTAACATCGGCTAATACAATGGTCTTTCCTTTTGTATTGAACAAAGCCGTTTTTAGCTCTTCATTTTGTGTAAATTTTGCTATCAATACTTTTCTTAGCGTGCCTCCTACCTCCATGTTCCACACAATCTTGTTATAATACTTAATTTGTTTGTTGATTCGGGGCAAGTCTTGCAATACGATTTTATCAGATAATAAACTATCCATATTATCTCTATCCAAAAACAAACATGCTTTTTCATAAACCAAATAATGAAGAGCAGATTTAAAAACAGTATCATGAGCTTTTATTTCTACAGGAAAACACATAGAAAATGGATGTTTTGACCCTGAACAAAAGTAAAAATGTTCCTCTTCTTTCATGTAACTAAGTCTCATTTCTATTTCTTCGATGGCATAATTGATAGGGGAACTATTTCTAATTTTATCAATTCCCCAATTAGCGAAATCTCCTGTATTATTGACTACTTCATATACATCAAAGATTGTTGCAAACCAGTGGTCACGGGCATTAAATATAGCACTACTTCTAAATAAGCCATCTTTTTCATCTTGTGTTGCCGAATCGAACCAAGCTTTTTGTTTTTTTAATTCTCGTTCGCTGATAAAATTTAATACTTGGTCTAATTGATTGTCTGAAATACTATTTGATATGTTTCCCCAAACTCTCCAATCTGGATTATCATAATATTGACATAAGTATATAATTTCTTCTATACTTAATTCTTCACCTAATAATTTAAGATTTATTTCCATCTTATCATATTTGCTTTTTTTACTATTTTTCACAAGTAGAGTTTGCCATTGCCCAAAAGTAAGTGCCACAGAACACGGTTTTAGATTGCTTTACGAGTTGGAAACTCGTGCTACATTTCTAAGCCCAAACCTGCGTTCCTTCAGTACAGTTTTTACACATTTCTATCTCTGAACGAGAGCGAATTAATGTTTGTCGGAATTGTTTGTATGAAGCTCCATGCCATAATTCTCTGAAAGTTTGGGTTTTCATATCACCCAAACGATGATGCGCATCTTTATCAAAACAGCAAGGAACCACCAAACCGTCCCAAGTAATTACACAAGAATGCCACATTTTCCAACAATGATTGATTAATTCATTCTTGATTTTATAGCTTCCATCCGATTGTTTTTTATAACGAGCATACTTATCAATCGTCGGAATCAGGTCAGAGCCATTTTCGTAATCATAAATCTGAGCTGTCTTTAAGCCTACTTCATCCACACCTAAATCTTTGGCTAATTGTTGTACTTCTTCAATTTGATGTTCGTTTGGCTTTACGACCAAAAACTGAAAAACAATATGTGGCGTACTTGATTTCAATTCCTTTTTCCATTTAATAATATTCTTTGTTCCTTCAAGTACTTTCTCCAATTTTCCACCCACACGATACTGTTCGTAAGTATCTTGACTTGTACCATCAATTGAAATTATCAATCTATCCAAACCAGATTCTACCGTTTTTTTAGCATTCGCATCCGTTAAATAATGGGCATTGGTGGACGTAGCCGTATAGACTCCTTTTTTGGAAGCGTAGCCAACTAAATCTAAAAACTGTGGATGAAGATAAGGTTCTCCTTGAAAATAAAAGATTAAATAGAGTAAAGTACTTTCCAGTTCGTCGAGCGTTCTTTTGAATAAATCGCCTTCCAACATTCCCGTTGGACGAGTAAAAGAACGCAAGCCACTCGGACATTCAGGACAACGCAAATTGCATGAAGTAGTAGGTTCAAAAGAAATACTGATAGGCATTCCCCATTGCGTTGGCTTCCCTAAAAGTTTAGAGTTATAAAAACTAGTGACCACTTTTAAACCATTCCAAATACGTTTTGGAGTAAGTTTCGAAAGTAGGTTTAGTCCATCTTTAAGATTTCCGTTCATTTTATTTGTTGTACAATTAATAATAGCCCAGGCCTACGTATAATGCAAGATACCTCCAAATAGACGAAAAGCCAAATTAGGCATCAGGACAAAGTAACATACGCTTGTTCAAATAAAGTAGTAATTTATTTAACGAAATTCCTCGCTTAAAAATATTCAATCAAACAAACATTCAATTTAACTATGTCACATTCAAGAAGAGATTTTATTAGAAAAATCAGTGGAACTTCTGCATTACTCGTCGGTGGAACAGCACTGAGTGATGCTTATGGAAAAACTTTCACCTTAGAATCAACTGCAAAAATCAGTGCCAATGATACTGTCAGAATCGCATTGATTGGTTCTGGAATTATTGGTCATTATGATGCCGATACGGCTTTAAAAGTACCGGGAGTTGAAATCGTTGCCGTTTGTGATTTATATAGTGGTAGATTGGAAAGAGCGAAGGAAAAATGGGGAAAAGATATTTTCACGACAAAAGATTATCGAGAAATTCTCATCAGAAAAGACATAGATGCTGTTTTGGTTTGTACTTCTGACCATTGGCATGATAAAATTTCAATTGATGCCATGAATGCGGGCAAACATGTGTATTGTGAAAAACCAATGGTTCATCATATTGAAGAAGGAAAAGCAGTCATTGATGCACAGAAAAAAACAGGCAAAGTATTTCAGGTAGGTTCGCAAGTGGCGAGTAGTACTGTTACTTGGGAAGCAAAAAAAATCTACGAATCGGGTATTATTGGTGAATTGGTTTATGTGGAAGCTACAAACGACCGTACTTCTGCCAATGGTGCTTGGCAATATACCATTCCAACGGATGCTTCTACCCAAACAGTTGATTGGGATACTTATATCGGCGATGCACCCAAAATGCCTTTTGATGCAAAAAGATTTTTCCGTTGGAGAAATTACAAAGATTACGGAACGGGCGTAGCTGGCGATTTATTTGTGCATTTACTCACCAATTTGCACACCATTACAGGCTCAACTGGTCCAGATAAAATATTTGCTTTGGGCGATTTAAACTTATGGAAAGATGGCAGAGATGCTTACGATATTGTGACAGCTTTAATGAATTATCCAGCCTCAAAAACCAATCCTTCTTTTCAATTTTTCACTAGAGTAAATTTAGCTGATGGTGGAAGTGGTGGCTCTCCTACTCGTTTGATTGGAACCGAAGGCGTAATAGAATTATCATGGGGAGGCTTGAAAGTGAAAAACTTTAAACGTCCGAAAGCTCCAGAAATTGGAGGATATGATTCATTGGCTACTTTCTCGCAAGCTCAACAAGAAGAATCAATGAAAGCCTACAAAGCCATGTATTCTGAAGAAGATACCAAATGGCAATATGGCAAAGAAATTACATTTAAGGCTGCCGATGGCTATGATTCAAGATTAGACCATTTTATTAATTTCTTTGAATCAATCCGTACAGGGAAAAAAGTGTGGGAAGATGCTACTTTTGGTTTAAGAGCCGCAGCTCCAGCCTTGGCTTGTAATAAAAGTGCAGAGATTGGAAAGCCAGTAATTTGGAATCCTGAGACGATGAAATTAGGATAAAACAGAAAAATACCTTTTCATGATTTTAAAACTCGAAAAGGTATTTTCTTATTAAATCAAAAATAATCTGCACTTATCTTGTTTTTATAAAAATTACTTTTCATCTTGTATTAGAATTAAATATCAGCAAAACATTCCGCCAAATGAATTGAAGATATGAATCAAATCGTATTTTTTGGAATACAATTCTTCATATTTAAGTATCAATCATAAAGATTGATTTATTCTTTTCCTTTGGCAAAATCAATCTTTTAATCGTTTTCCTGACTATTTTTCATGCTTATTTTTTAGAAATATTATATTGGCTGATTACATATTTTAGTTTTTTTACAGATTTTTTTATGGGTTAGGGTTATTGAAAAAGTCGTTGGTTATGCTAACGACTTTTTTACTTTTTTAGATAATCTTTCATCAAAAACCTTTAAAGGATGGCTTTCTTTTTTGCAAAAAAGCCGTTACCCCTTCTTCAAAATCTTGAGTTTTTCCTGCTAAATCTTGGTTAATGGCTTCCAATTCTAACATCTCTTCTAAAGTAGAAAAAGACGATTGGTTCAATACTTTTTTGATTAATCCAATAGCAGAAGTAGACGCATTGGCATATTGATTCGCCATGTTGGAAACGGCTAAATCTAAGTTTTCTGGAGTAACAACCGAATTGACTAAACCTAAAGCTAAACATTCTTGGGCTTCCACTACTCTTCCTGTAGAACAAAGCTCAAAGGCTTTTTGTGAACCAACTAATTTGGGTAAAAAGAACGAAGAACCAGCATCCATAATTAAACCAATACTGACGAAAATTTGAGACATTTTAGCATTTTCAGCAGCGATAATCATATCACAAGCTAATGCCAAAGAACAGCCCGCTCCTACTGCTGTACCATTCAATCGACAAATGACAGGTTTTGGTAAATTCCTGATTGCCAAAATCATTGGATTGTAATTTTTTCGAAGAGAATCTCCCAAACTTGTAGCATTAGTCATACCGCTTTTCAAATCTGCTCCTGAACAAAAAGCTTTTTCACCTGCTCCTGTCAATACAACTACTCTTACAAAATCATCTGCCTTTGCCACTTCAAAAGCCTGTGTAATTTCTTGAACAAGTAAAGTATTCAGTGCATTGTAAACTTCTGATCGATTCAGCGTAATCGTGCAAACGCCGTTTTGAACTTGATAAATGAGATGCTGATACATGAGATTTGCTTTTTGGGATTATCAGCACCAATTTGGGATTTTTTTATTTATTATGCAAGCATAACATTTTAAATAAAGAAGATAACAACCGAGAGGCTAACAGCTAAACCGAGTGCGGTTCCAGCTATAATTTGCGCAGGCGTATGTGCATTGAGATGAAGCCTTGCCGCCATTAAATAACCAGCAACAAGAATTGCAATTAAGATAGGGAAAAACAGTTGTTCAATCCCAAATTTAGCTCCAATACCCGCCAAAGCGCCAACTGTTCCACTTACACCTACGGCATGAGCAGATATTTTCCAAAAAAGACTAATAAATGAAACTGCTGAAATAGAAAAAGCAATACTGGTAAGAATAAGTGAAACTTCTGGAAATTGACGAAGTTTGAAAGTAAAAAAAACTGCGACGAAAGTATAAATTGCCACCGTCACCAAATAGGGAACTCTCCTATCAGCCAAAGTTTCCATTTTTAAATCTTTGATGATTTTGAAACGATGAAGCGCATAAATACAGAACACTGGCAAGATAAAAGTTTGTAAAAAGATGAGTAATAAAAGCCCAAGCTTTAAGCTCATCATACCAACTCTGGAAGTACCATTAAATAATTCAAGGTTATGAATTGATTCGGGACCAATGTAAAAAAGTACAGCAAAAATGATGGTTGGCATAGCCAATGGATGCAACAATGCTGATAATATTTGGGCAAAACGTGTGTTCAAGTGGTTTTTGTTTATTAGGCTTTCAGTCATCAGCTTTCAGCCAGTAAGTTTTTTTACAGAAAATATTGCCGAAAGCTGAAAGCTGACGGCTGAAAGCTCTCTCACAACTGCTTTCTAAGCCTTGCCACTGGTATATTTAATTGTTCACGGTATTTGGCAACGGTTCTTCTGGCAATATTATAGCCTTTTTCGTTCAAGAATTTTTCTAATTTATCATCCGAAAGTGGATTCTTTTTAGATTCATTATCAATTAATTCTTTCAAAATATTTTTCACTTCACGGCTCGAAACATCTTCACCTGAATCTGTAGCAATACCTTCAGAAAAAAAGTATTTTAAAGGATACAAACCAAATTCTGTTTGAACAGATTTACTACTTGCCACTCTCGAAACCGTTGAAATATCCATATCAATTTGTGTGGCTATATCTTTCAAAATCATTGGCCGTAATTTAGACTCATCGCCTGTCAAGAAAAACTCTTTTTGATAGTCCAAAATGGCTTTCATTGTTCTCAACAAAGTATTTTGTCTTTGTTTGATGGCATCAATAAACCATTTTGCCGAATCCAATTTCTGTTTGATAAAAGTAACCGTCTCTTTAATAGCTTTGTTATTTTTATCCCCTTTGTCGTAAGTATCCAGCATTTCATGAAAGGAATGACTTACTCTGAGTTCTGGAGCATTTTTAGCATTTAAAAAAAGCTCTAATTTTCCATTTGAATTGGTTAAAATATAATCTGGCAATAAGAATTGAATTACGCCTCCATCTTCTTCTGCAGCGCCAGGTCTTGGGTTTAGTTTGGTGATGAGTTTGATAGTTTGTTTCAATTCTTCATCATCAATTCCTAAACGTTTTTGAATTTTATCATAGTGCTTTTTTGAAAATTCTTCAAAACTATCTTCAATAATTCTGATGGCATCTTGAACAAAAGGGTCATGAATATCTTTTCTATCTAATTGTAATAAAAGACATTCTTGTAAATCTCTAGCGGCAATGCCTGCAGGGTCAAAAGTTTGAATTTGCTTTAAAACTACTTCAATTTCTTCGATGGTCGTATAAATTCCTTGTGTAAAAGCCAAGTCATTCACAACAGCTTGTAATGGTCGGCGAATATATCCATCAGATTCAATTGAACCAATCAATTGTTTTCCAATAATTTCTTGTTGTTCGTCTAATTTCAAATAACCCAATTGCGAGATAAGATGATCGTTCAAACTTGATGTCATAGCAATGGGCATTTCTCTATCTTCATCATCCGAATTTCCATCCCCTTGCATTTTATAGCCATTGTAATCATCACTCAAATACGACTCTACATCAATGTCTCTATCATCATATTCCTTAAATTCTTCGTCAGCATAATCATCAAAATCATCATCGTATTCATCACTTTCTTTTACTTCAATTTCAGCCCCTTCTTCTAAAGCAGGATTTATTTCTAACTCCTCCTCAATCCGAGCGGATAATTCAAAAGTCGGTATCTGTAACAGTTTGATAAACTGAATTTGTTGTGGAGATAACCTTTGTTGAAGACTTTGATTAAGACTAAGTTTTTGCATAAAGTATTAAAAGTGATTGGGCATCATAAAACAGTAAGGTATTAGTTGACAAAAACAAGAAGATGCTCTTAACAACTATCTTGCCAAAATTATTGAATTTAATGACAAATTGGTGCTAATTATTAATTTATTTCCTTCAAAAATACATAAAATATTAGCAATCATTTTTTTAGCCTTTTCATTCATTTAAAGAATCCGTCTTTGCTAAGCTATTTTAGGGAAAAATAAAAAAAGGAAATACTCCAAAATACTAACGTTCGAGAAGAAAATTTTAATCTCTTGAATTATTAAACCACGAAAAATACACTCTAATTCGGTAATTGTAAGAATTGTAAGTAATTTTGAATCTTAGAAAATGATTAGTACGAGTGATTTTTGTTTGTTGAAGAACGAATGTAAAATCCAAAATCCGAAATTATAGCAATGCAAATCAAGCAAATTTTAGCCGAAGCCCTTGTTGGCGAAGAAATAACTGTAAAAGGTTGGGTAAGAACAAAACGTGTACAACCTAATGTGATTTTTATTAATATCAATGATGGTTCTGTTATTCATAATATTCAAGCTGTTGCTGAACCGGGTGTAATTGATGAAGATACGCTTAAATTAATAACTACGGGCTCATGTGTTGCCGTTACGGGTACGCTTATTGAATCAAAAGGTTCGGGACAAAGAGTAGAATTACAAGTAAAAACGGCTCAGGTTTATGGCACTGCCGACCCTGAGAAATATCCTTTACAACCGAAAAAACACTCTTTAGAATTCTTGCGTGAAATCGCTCACTTGCGTCCACGTACTAATACTTTTTCAGCAATTCTTCGTATTCGTCACTCGTTGGCATTTGCGATTCATAAATATTTCAACGATAACGGATTCTTCTATTTACATACGCCAATCATTACAGGTTCGGATGCAGAAGGTGCTGGTGAAATGTTTCATGTAACCACTTTAGACCCGAAAAATCCACCATTGAACGAAGATGGTTCTGTAAATTATAAAGAAGATTTCTTCGGAAAAGAAACTAATTTAACGGTTTCTGGACAATTAGAAGGTGAATTAGGAGCGATGGCTTTATCGAAAGTTTATACTTTCGGTCCTACTTTCCGTGCTGAAAACTCAAATACTGCTCGTCACTTGGCTGAGTTCTGGATGATTGAGCCAGAAGTTGCTTTCTATGAATTAGAAGACAATATGCGTTTAGCGGAAGATTTTACAAAATATGTTATTAATTATGCTTTAGAAAACTGTGCCGACGATTTAGCTTTCCTTGAAAATCGTTTGAAAGATGAAGAAAAAACTAAAAAAGCCGAAGAACGTTCTGAATTAGCTTTAGTTGAAAAACTTCGTTTTGTGGTTGATAACGATTATGTAAAATTGACTTATACAGAAGCGATTCAGATTTTATTATCATCGAAACGTCATAAAGAAGGTAAATTCCAATATCCAGTTCAATGGGGAATTGATTTACAATCTGAACACGAACGTTACTTGGTGGAAAAACACTTCAAAAAACCAGTGATTTTAACGAACTATCCAAAAGACATCAAAGCATTCTACATGAAGCTTGACGAAGATGGAAAAACGGTTCGTGCCATGGACGTATTGTTCCCAGGCATTGGTGAAATCATCGGTGGTTCTCAGCGTGAAGATAATTACGAAAAATTATTACAACGTACTAAAGATGTTGGTATCCATGAAGATACGATTTGGTGGTATTTGGAAACTCGTCAGTTTGGTACAGCACCACACTCAGGTTTTGGTATTGGATTCGAACGTTTAGTAATGTTTGTAACAGGAATGACCAACATCCGTGACGTAATTCCTTTCCCACGTACTCCGAAATCAGCAGAATTTTAAGTAATTGTGAGTGAGTGAATGAGTGATTTAGTGATTATTTTTCAGTAAATTAATCCCTAAATTACTTATTCACTTCAATGCTAAACGATACCACAATGCTAAAAAATTCTATTTTCTTTTTGCTTCTTTTCTTGGGCATTACTTTCGCCCTTACCGCACAAAATTCTGAAGAAAAAGCTGTTCAAGCTGTCGTTGAACAATTGTTTACAGGCATGCAAAAACACGATTCAACGATGATTCGTGCTACTTTTCATCCTTCTATCAGAATGCAATCAATTGGCATCAATCGCAAAACTAATTTAATGACTTTGACTACCGAAGAAAATGCGGATGGTTTTATCAAACAAATTGGTTCTCTGCCAGCCAGCGTGCAAATTGAAGAAAGAGTATTAAGTTACGAAATCAGAATTGATGGAAATATGGCAACCGCTTGGACGCCCTACGAATTATATGTAAACGGTAAACGCCAACACTGCGGTGTAGATGCCTTTCAATTTTACAAAACCGAAAACGGTTGGAAAATTATTGCTTTGGCAGATACTCGTCGGAAGTGTGAATAAGGTATAAAACCAAGAATTTTAGAGGTCAGCCCAGAAAGCTGACCTTTTTTAATTATTTTGCATTTGAAATACAAAATAGACTCCATGAAAGTTACAGAATTATATATCCAAGAATACAATCAATTTAAAGACTTCAGGTTGGATTTAACTTATCCAGAAGGACATCCAAAAGCTGGGCAAGCTTTAGATAAAGTATGTTTTATTGGACAAAGCGGGACTGGAAAGACTAGTTTGATTGAGATTTTGAATCAGACAATTTATCTTATTGTAAATGTAAAAGCACAATTTTATAGCGAAAATGCTTTTGCTTTTAGCTTATCTGATTATGAATATTTGATATTTGATAGAATTAAAGAATTGTTGTTAAAAAACATCAAACTTTCATTTGACAATAAACTAACTGCTCATTTCATTAAAAATACGAGCGATATGAGCGGTGATTTTTGGATTGACTATAACAATAGTAAAGACGGCAATATCAATTATTTTTTAACAAATCATTTCAAATTATTCTATTACCCTTCAGACATTGAAATACCTAAAATTAATAAACCCAAAAAGGAAAAATCAGAGAATTCTTCTTCCTTAAACAAAAATTTTTACGATTTCAGTAACTATGATTTACAAAGTAGTTGGGCAACTATCAATGAAGCTATTATTAAAGACCGAGAATTAGAAATCAAAAAAAGTCTTGAACTTTCTAAGTTGTTACAAAATCCAAAATATTCTCAAGAAGACATCATTATCTCAAGGAATGATTTTTTGGCATGGCGAAAACAATCACCAAATCCATTGGTCTATTTGGCTAATAACTTTTTAGATAAAATCCTCAATCGTTTTAACCTAAAAGTAAAAACAGAGTTAGATTTTGAGAAAACAGAAGATATTGAAACCATCAAAATCCAAACAAAACAAGGCAAAGACATTCCTTTTGAAGGGCTAAGTACTGGTACAAAACAAGTGATTTTGACTGCTTTACCACTTTATGGTTTAAAACCTGAAAAAGCTATCATCCTTTTCGACGAACCCGAACGTTCGTTATACCCAGATATTCAAGCCGAAATTGTCAATTTTTATACGAGTATGGCAAAAGATTCACAATTTTTCTTTGCTACACATTCGCCTTTGCTGGCTTCCTCTTTTGAACCTTGGGAGATTGTTGAATTGAAGTTCAATAACGAAGGCAATGTGTATCAAGAGCTATATTATGATAAGGGAAAAGGAAGACACGTTGATAATTATACCATCAATCCGCAATACTTAACTTGGACAGGCATTTTACAAAAAGTATTTGATTTAGACCAAGAAGGTAATGATTTGAGAAACAAACAATTAGTCCGTATTGCAACTTTAGAAAGTCAGTTAAAAAACAAAGAATTAAGTTTGGAAGACAAGAAAGAAAAATTTGAAGAATATAAAAAATTGGCTACACTTTTAAATTGGGAATTAAAACAAAATGAGAAAAATTGATAAATCTACAATTCTTTCTAAAGCTTATAAAGCATGGGAAGAAGCCTTAGAAAATAATCATCAAAATCATCCAAAGTATAATTCAAGTGCATTTGAGTTCTATAAAGATATTGTAATGAATCTTTACCATTGCCAAAATGGTCTTTGTGCTTATACTGAAAAAGCTATTTTACTCAATGGTTTTGAACAAGATAAATGGTCGGAAGATGGGCGATATATAAATCTAATACCTTTTCATTTTGGAGAATTAGAGCATTTTGACGAAAGTCTAAAAGATAATAAAGCATGGTTATGGGATAATTTATTGATGGTTGAAAGTAAAATCAACCGAAAGAAAAGTACGAAAACAGCAGATAATATTCTGAAACCAGACAGTCCAAATTACAATCCATTTGAATTATTAGCCTACAATCACGAAGAACATATTTTTTATCCAAATCCAATCCTTGATGAAAATCTAATCAAACGTATCGAAGATATAATTGATATTTTAGGCTTAAACTATGTGAAAGATTGGCGTAAACAATACATCTTGGAGCGAATCAAAGCCATTGAATTTGGCTTAGAACCTGAGCCTGCAAAAGAATATGTCACCGCCTACGAAATGACTCTTCGGAATCTTAGTCTTCAATAAAATTCCAAAGAATAAAATAAATCATTTGGAATTTTATTTTTTTGCTACTTACTTTGCAATACAAAGTAATTTGAAAACATGAACCAACATCTACAAGATATTTCTGACATACGTTCAATGATGGAACGTTCAAGCCGATTTATTTCACTGAGTGGACTATCGGGAATATTCGCAGGCACTTTTGCCTTGATAGGTGCTTATTTAGCCTACCAAAGAATCCTTGATGAATACCCAAGTACTTATTTGAATTTACAAGACAATATCCCACTGATAAAATATATTGTCGTTGATGGAATCGTTGTTTTAATTCTTTCGCTTAGTTTTGCAATCTATTTTAGTCTAAGAAATGCCAAACGCAAAGGCTTAAAAATTTGGGATAATACTTCTAAAAGACTTTTACTAAACATGGCGATTCCACTGGTTACGGGTGGTTTATTCTGCTTAATTTTACTTAAACATGCTCCACATTTAATTGATGCTGCTACGTTGGTTTTCTATGGTTTAGCCGTTGTGAATGCTTCAAAATATACTTATGATGACATTCGATATTTAGGCTATATTGAAATCGTACTGGGCTTGATTTGCGGAGTTTTAGACCAATGGAAGCTTGGTTTGTTATTTTGGGCGATTGGTTTTGGGGCATTACACATTATTTATGGCATTGTGATGTACCGTAAATATGAATCTTGATTTGAAAATTTGATAATTGTTTTTTACCTAAAATTATCAGATTGAACATTATGCAAACTATTATTTCTAACATAAATAAATCCTTTGAAAACCGTGTAAGGCTTGGCGTGATGTCTATCTTAATGGTAAACGATTGGGTAGATTTTAATGAATTTAAAGAAACACTCAATGTTACTGATGGTAATTTAGCATCGCATATTACTGCTTTGGAAAAAGAAAAATACATCCAAGTGCGCAAAGCTTTTATTGGCAAAAAGCCCAATACTTCCTTTCAAGCAACTGCCGAAGGAAAACAGGCTTTTCAGGAACATCTTAATGCTTTGGAAATACTTATCAAAGGCACTTTATAATCAATTCAACGAATCTTTTGCATTCGTTTTTTTAATCATTAATTACTTTGAAATTCAAAGTAATTTGCAAAATACACTACCATGAATAATAGAAAAACATTATTAGCCTTTACTGCAATAGCTTTTAGCTATTTGTTTTATCAACAATCGGCAGGAATTAATTTCTTGATTTTTACGATTATCGTCATCGTTGGCATGTTAATTACCCAACCAAATTTAACCAAGAACAACGCATGGCAAATTGTAGCTATGGGAAGTGTTTTGTCAGCAGGAATGATTGTTTTTCATCATTCTAACCTTTCAATAATAGCAAATTTCTGTTCGTTAACTTTATTGATTGGAGTAAGTAATCATCAAAATAGCAGTGTTTATATTGGCTTCTTGAAAGGTTTTGTTTCGATTGCTTTTTCATCATTTAAAATCATATTTGAAAGCTTTGACGAGTACTTCTTAAATAAAACAAAGCAAGAAAAGAAAGGTATTTCCATCCAGAAAACTACGGCATTTTATATTATTCCTTTATTAATCACTTTTGTATTTTATTTATTATATGCCTCTGCAAATCCTGAATTTGGCAGTTATTTCCAATTGCCAAAAGATATTATTTCTTTGCAGTTTTGCTTATTTTTTCTGGTTGGAGCGATGATGAGTGTTGGCATTTATTATCAATTTTTCGATCAAAAATTAACTGAATGGGATATTTCATTGCCCAATACATTAATCAGAAATAAACAAAAAGAGAAAAAGATTTTCCAATTGACAATTCTAAAAATTGAAAATACAAAAGGTGTTATCGTATTTTCAATGCTGAATTTACTCTTACTTTTTTTCAATTTTGTTGATTTCTCTGTCATTTTTTCAGACCAAAAATTACCCGAAGGACTTCATCATTCGGCTTATGTGCATCAAGGAGTAAATACGTTGATTTTTAGCTCTATTCTCGCTATCAGCATTATTTTATATTATTTCAGGGCAAATCAGAATTTTTATTCAAGAAATCAGTGGTTAAAAAGACTTGCTTATATCTGGGTTTTCCAAAATACGCTTTTGCTTATTGGGGTCATTTTTAAAAACCAATTGTATATCAACGAATTCGGTTTAACCTATAAAAGAATCGGAGTATATGTTTTCTTGATATTAACGATGGCAGGACTTATCAGTACTTTCTGGAAAGTACTTCATCAAAAAACGATTTGGTTTTTATTAAGAAAGAATTCTTGGCTTGCTTACTTCCTGTTAATTGTCAGTAGTTTCACAAATTGGGATAGCCTCATTGCTTCTTATAATATCAGCAAAGCGAATCAATTAGACGTAACTTATTTATTGAATCTCAGCGACAATACTTTGCCAGCTTTAAAAACATTGTTGATACATCCAAAAGTAAATCTTGATACCAAAGTGTTCAATTACACCTATTTAAAAGAAGATGAATACTATAAATCTGCACCTATTATTACACAAAGAGTATTTATTCTGAAGCAAATTGAAGCCTTTGAAAAACAACATAAAGCCAAACAATGGCAATCTTGGAGTTATGCAGATGAGCAGATTTTTAAACAATTGAATAAATAATGAAAGTAAAAGCATTTGTTCTATCGCCTATTTTATCAGGCTTGGTATATTTTATCATTTACTTTGTTTTTAACGGTGGATTCAATTTTGATACAGAGCTGACTTTGGCAGTTTATTTTTTCGTCCTCATCCCACTTTTTGTTCAGTTATTGTTTGTTGAACCATGCCTGTTTTTAATTAGCTATTTAAAAAAGGTCGATTTTAAAACCTATTATTATTTTGCAATATGCTGTTGTTATTTTTTAACATTTTTTATGGTGGATATTACTTTTACAAAGATTTCCATCTTTGAATCAATCAAAGATTTTGTTTCTATTTTCTCGTTATTCTTTTTTTATTCAATTATCAATATTTGTTTTTACAATCTATTTTATTTCAAACATGAAGATTTACAAAGAGAGTAATCGCCAACAAGTACTTTTCAATTTGGGGCTGATGTCTGCTTTAGCAGTTGTTTTATTTCTTTTTGAAGCTATTGTACTTCATAATACTTATTTGATAGGAATTAATTGGAATTTATTTTTAGCTTGGATTCCCCTTTTCATTATTTTGTACATGAATAAACAAATCAAAGAGAAGTCCCTTTCAAAAAACAAAATATTGATTTTTAGCCTTTTATGGCTATTATTTTTTCCAAACGCACCTTATATCATTACCGATTTGGTTCATCTACATCCATATAATGGCAATTCGTATTGGCATCATCAAATCATGATTTATACTTATGCTTTTGTGAGTTTAATTTGCGGTTTACTTTCTTTGTATTGGATTCAGAAAATTTGGGCAACTACGTTTTCGAAGTATTGGAGTATATTTTTTGTAATAACGTCTGTAACACTTTCAGGATACGGAGTATTTTTAGGAAGAATTCAACGTTTTAATTCTTGGGATTTATTTACTCATCCTATGGCATTATTAAAATATGTTTTACATTCGTTCAGTAATCCAACTGCCATTTTAATGACTTTTGAATTTTCGATTTTTATAGGTTTAGCTTATTGTATGCTTCACAGTTTGATTCATTTGAATGACCAGTAATTTTAACGCAATAATTAAAAAATGATTGATTTTCAGAAATTCATAAAAAGTACTTCATTTGCCATTAAAGGAATACGCACGATGGTGATTTCTGAAAACAATGCAAGGATTCATCTTTTAGCAAGTATTGTGGTTATTTCAACAGGAATTTATGTTGAACTTTCTGCTCAGGAATGGCTTTGGATTGCACTGGCAATCGCTTTAGTTTGGATTTTGGAAGCTATCAATACAGCCATTGAAGCTTTGGTAGATTTGGCGTCTCCAGATTTTCACCCATTGGCAGGCAAAGCCAAAGATATTGCGGCGGCGGCGGTTTTAATTGCGTCAATCTTTTCTGTAATCGTAGGAATTATCATCTTTTTCCCTAAACTTTCACTTTAAATATTCATCTTGCTGAAAGTTTTATGGCTTTCAGAAATTCATTGAATAAATATTCCTATTTTTGCCTTTTAGCAATAGCCATTCACGACGAATACCGCAAATCGTCCTTATTATATCATGAAAGAATACGGAACCAACGTCCAGAAATTAGTGAACCATATCCTGACGGTTCAAGATAGAGAAAAGCGTACTAAATATGCTTATTTATTGGTTGAATTGATGCGTCAGGTTCACCCAAATATGCGTGATACGCAAGATTATACCAACAAACTTTGGGATGATTTATACATCATGTCAAACTTTAAGTTGGATGTTGATAGTCCCTTCCCTCCACCATCACCAGATGCTGTTGGTAAACTTCCAAAAACTGTTCCTTATAACACGCATCATTTACGTTACCGTTATTATGGTCGTAACGTAGAATTGTTGATTGCTAGAGCGATTGCAGAAACAGACGATAATGAAAAACGCATTTTGGTTGCTCATATCGCTCGTTTGATGAAAACTTTCTATCAAAACTGGAATCGTGAAGTAGTTGATGATGAAGTAATTTGGGGACATATTCTTGAAATTTCTAACAATACGCTCGCTCCTATCGTTCATGCTATTTCAGGGCATTCATCGTTAGGAAATTTACGTAATGCCAACAATCGCCCTACTCCGCCAAATACACACGGAAGTAGCAATGGAGGTAGAAACGACAACAGAAATAACAATAGTGGTGGTCGTCAGAATTTTGGAGGAAGAAACGACGGTAATCGTGGTGGAGATACCCGAAATAGCGGTGGAAGAAACGATAATCGTAATAACAATAATGGTGGAAGAAACGATAATCGTAACAACAATAATAATAGCAACAATCGCAATAGAAGATAGTTTTTGATTTAGGTAAATCCAAAATACTTATCTCAAATTATAGATAGACAATTTAAGGTTTAAACATGGCATCATTCAAAGTAACTGGTAGTCGCCAAATGAAAGGCGAAATTATTCCGCAAGGAGCAAAAAACGAAGCATTACAAATTTTGTGTGCAGTAGTATTAACAAAAGAACCCGTAACGATTCATAACATTCCGAATATCAGAGATGTGAATCAATTAATCGACCTACTTGGCGATATGGGCGTTCGTTGTACACGCATTGCAGAATCTTCGGTAAAATTTGATGCCTCAGAAGTAAACTTAGATTACTTAAATTCAGAAACTTACAAGAAAAAAGCGGCGGCTCTTCGTGGTTCGGTCATGTTATTAGGACCAACCTTAGCACGCTTTAAAAAAGGAAGAATCCCTTCACCAGGAGGTGATAAAATTGGTCGCCGTCGTTTGGATACGCACTTTTATGGTTTTATGAAATTGGGTGCAAAATTCAATTATAGCCAAGAAGAAGGTGGAATTTATGAAGTAGATGCTTCTCATTTAAAAGGAGCTTACATGCTTTTAGACGAAGCTTCTGTAACTGGTACAGCTAACATCGTAATGGCGGCAGTTTTAGCAGAAGGCACAACAACGATTTACAACGCAGCTTGCGAGCCATACTTGCAACAACTTTGTAAAATGTTGAATAGAATGGGCGCTAAAATTACAGGCGTTGGTTCAAATTTATTAACCATTGAAGGCGTTGAATCATTGAATGGAACAGAACATACCATGCTTCCTGATATGATTGAAATTGGTTCGTTTATCGGTATGGCGGCAATGACTCAATCTGAAATCACGATTAAAAATTGTTCTATTCCAGATTTAGGCATTATTCCTTTAGTATTCCAAAAATTGGGTATTAAATTAGAAATCAGAGGCGACGATATTTATGTGCCTTCACAAGAACATTACGAATTAGAAACATTTATTGATGGTTCAATGCTTACTGTTTCTGATCATCCTTGGCCAGGTTTCACACCAGATTTGCTAAGTATCGTTTTGGTTACTGCTATTCAAGCGAAAGGAACTGTATTGATTCACCAAAAAATGTTTGAAAGCCGTTTATTCTTTGTGGATAAATTGATTGAAATGGGTGCTCAAATCATTCTTTGCGACCCACACCGTGCAACAGTAGTTGGTTTAAATCGTCAACAACAATTAAGAGGAATCAGAATGACTTCACCAGATATTCGTGCTGGGGTTTCATTATTAATCGCTGCAATGTCGGCAAAAGGTACTTCAATCATTGAAAACATTGAGCAAATTGACAGAGGTTATCAAAACATTGATACTCGTCTGAATGCCATCGGCGCTGAAATTGTGAGACTTTAATAGTTATGAGTTTTGAATTATGAATTATGAATGAATCTATGTCATTGCCTAAAATAGGTTGCCCTCCAACGGTAACATTTTATGGCAAAATTAAATTTAAAAACTGGTAAAAGTACAAACTACAAGATTCGTC